>DASTMP010000391.1:0-6407 GCA_035714085.1 Blastocatellia bacterium | reverse complement strand
CCGGTTCTGACGCTCGTGATGTTTTTGCATGTTCCAACCTTCAACCAGGACCTTGCCTTTTTTGGTCAGAACCTCGAGGACGCGTCCCCTCTTACCTTTGTGTTTTCCCGAGATGATCATCACCTGATCACCCTTTTTTATCTTCAGTCTTCCCGGCATAATCTTTTAATCCCCGCCTGTTGGGCCTTTTTGGGCCTTTTAGATCACCTCAGGAGCGAGGCTCACGATCTTCGTGAAGCCGCGTTCGCGCAACTCGCGAGCCACGGGGCCGAACACGCGCGTGCCGACCGGCTCGCCGTCGGGCTTGATCAGCACCGCCGCGTTCTGGTCGAAGCGGATGTAAGTGCCGTCTTTGCGGCGGACTTCCTTGCGTGTGCGAACGATGACGGCCTTGACCACCTGTTTCTTCTTAACCGCGCCGTCGGGGGAAGCCTCTTTGACCGATGCCGTGATCACATCGCCAAGACTCGCGCGCGACCCCGTGTTGCCCCCGAGGGGCAGAATCATAGCGATCCTCTTCGCCCCAGAATTATCGGCGACTTCCAGAATTGAACGCATCTGAACCATTGTCACTCTCCCTATGAAGAACGGGACTTGTGGGACTTATGAGACTCATAGGGCTTGTAAGTCCTATGAGTCTCATAAGTCCCACAAGTCTTATTTACTGGCTTTCCGCAACACCTCGACGACGCGCCAACGTTTGTGCGCCGAGAGAGGACGGGTTTCGACGATCCGAACCTGGTCGCCGGTCGAAACCCCTTCGATTTCATTATGGGCCATGAACTTCGACCGCTTGCGAACGTAACGCTTGTAAACCGGGTGCTTCACCTGGCGGTCGACGCGCACCACGACCGTTTTCATCATCTTGTCGCTGGTTACGATGCCGATCTTCTCGACGCGGCTGCTGCGGGCCTTCCCCGCCGATTTAATTGTCATTTCAGACACAGGCGGGACATCGCCCGCCGGCGCTTCCTGGTTGTTGATTGCTTCATCCATAGTCTGTCACTCGCGATGGCGCCGCCCGCTCGCCGGGTAGCGATGAAATTACTTCTCAATTCCGAGCGCGCGCCCGCGCAAAATCGTCTTCAATCGCGCCAGCTCTTTCTTCTGAACGCGAATCTGTTTAACCGTGTCCACGTCGCCGAGCGCCTTTTTGAATTTGAGGCGGAAGAGAGACTCGTTAAGCTCCATGAGCCGGTTGATCAACTCTTCGCTCGGCTGCGTGCGAACCTTATCCAGCTTGGCCTTCATATTGCGCCTCCTTCCTGATCATGACGGGTGACGAACTTCGTCTTGATCGGCAGCTTCGCGGCGGCCAGTTCCATGGCGCGCTGGGCGGTCGCCAGATCCACGCCCTCCATCTCGAAGATGATCCGTCCGGGCTTGACCACTGCGACCCAGCCTTCGGGCGCTCCCTTGCCTTTGCCCATACGGGTTTCGGCGGGCTTCTTCGTGATCGGCTTGTCCGGAAAAATGCGAATCCAGAGCTTGCCGCCGCGCTTGACGAAGCGTGTGATGGCGACGCGTCCGGCCTCGATCTGCTTTCCGGTAATCCAGGCGGCCTCGGTCGCCTTCAACGCGTATTCGCCGAACGCGATGCCGGTTCCGCGCTTGGCGGCGCCGGCGCGACGCCCGCGCTGCTGCCTGCGATATTTGACCTTCTTTGGAATTTTATATTCAGCCATTTCTTGATTGCGGATCACGGATCGCGGATCGCGGATCGCGGCGCGAATGTCTTTCAATCCGCAACCCGCAACCCGCAACCCGCAATCGAATTATCGTTTCATCATTGTCTCGCGCGGATCCATGATGTCACCGCGATAGATCCAAACCTTGACGCCGATGACGCCGAATGTCGTATTGGCCTCGGCGAAGCCGTAATCAACGTCCGCGCGCAGCGTGTGCAGCGGCATCCGCCCGTTCAGCGTGGTTTCGGCGCGCGCGATCTCGGCGCCGTTCAGTCGGCCCGAGACGCGGACCTTGATGCCGAAAGCGCCGAAGCGCTGCGCCTCGTCAACCGCTTTCCGCATGGCGCGGCGAAACGCGATGCGCTTCTCCAGTTGCTGCGCGATCTTTTCGGCCTGGAGCTGAGCGTTCAGCTCGGGCTTCTGGATCTCGCGGATGTCGATCAGGATTTCGCGGCCCGTGCGCCGGCTGATCTCCTGTTTCAGCTTGTCAATCTCGGCGCCCTTGCGCCCGATGATGATGCCCGGACGCGACGTGTAGATGATGATCCTCAGCCTATTCGCCGCGCGATCGATCTCGATCTGCGAAACGCCCGCGCTGGAGAAGCGGGCCTTCAGCTCCCGCTTCAGATTGAGGTCTTCGATGAGCAGCTTGCTGAAATCGCGCTTCGCGAACCAGCGTGAATGCCAGGGCTTGTTGTATCCGAGTCTGAATCCGTATGGATGTACTTTCTGACCCATAATCTCTCCACTAACGAAACTTATTCCGCCTCCGCGGCCTTGCCATCGCGACTCTCGCTCGAGACAACCACCGTGAGGTGGCTGTAGTGCCGGCGTTCGCGATAAGCGCGCCCCATCGGGGCGGGGCGCACGCGGCGGCGGTGCTTTGTCGTGCCGGTGTCGGCGTAACACGCTTTGACCCAGAGGTCGTCCACGTCCACAATCACGTTGTCTATCTGCGCCTGCTGTTCGGCGTTGGCGCGAGCCGTTTCGAGGACTTTGAAGATTAACCCGGCGGCGCGCTTGTTCGTAAACTTCAAGAGGTCGCGGGCCTCGCTGTAAGCGCGCCCCCGAATCAAATCCATAACCAGCTTGGCCTTCTGCGACGAAATCTTTACGTTTGTCGCCTTCGCAATCGCTTCCATTATTTCTTCGCTCCTGCGGCCTTCTCGGCCCTCTCCGCATGTCCCTTGAAGGTCCGCGTCGGCGCGAACTCGCCGAGTTTGTGGCCGACCATGTTCTCGGTGATGTAGACCGGAATGAACTTCTTCCCGTTGTGAACGGCGAGAGTGTGGCCGACCATCTCCGGGGTGATCATCGAGCGGCGCGACCAGGTCTTGTGGACCTTCTTCTCGTTCGCCGCATTCATCCGGTCGATGATCTTCAAAAGATGCGCGTCAATAAACGGGCCTTTTTTGACTGAACGTGCCATAACTTTCCAGGTGTCAGGTGTCAGGTGTCAGGTGTCAGGTTTGTCATTCTCCTTCTGACTGGAACCTGAAACCTGGAACCTGAAACCTCTATTTTGTTCTCCGTTTAACGATGAACTTATCAGTGCGTTTGTTGTTGCGCGTTTTGTATCCGCGCGTCGGCTGTCCCCACGGCGTCACGGGGTTGCGCCCGCCCGAAGTCTTGCCTTCGCCGCCGCCGTGCGGGTGATCCACCGGGTTCATCGCCACGCCACGCACCGCCGGGCGCTTGCCCAGCCATCGCGAGCGTCCCGCCTTCCCGAGCGAAACGTTCTCACGCTCGACGTTGCCTACCTGCCCGATCGTCGCCATGCAGTTGATCGACACGATGCGAATCTCGCCCGAAGGCAGCCGGAGTTGCGCCGCATCGCCTTCTTTAGCGACCAACTGAGCGAAACTGCCGGCGGATCTAGCCATCTGGCCGCCCTTGCCGGGCTTCAACTCGATGTTGTGAATCTGTGTGCCGAGCGGGATGTTTTTGATCGGAAGCGAGTTGCCAGTGAGGATATCCGATTCGGGGCCGGAGACGATCGTCTGCCCGACTTGCAATCCGGCCGGCGCGATGATGTAGCGCTTCTCCCCGTCGACGTAGTTGATCAAGGCGATACGGGCCGAGCGATTCGGGTCGTACTCGATTGTCGCGACCTTGCCGGGGACGCCGAACTTGTCACGCTTGAAATCTACGATGCGGTAGTGACGCTTGTGCCCGCCGCCGCGATGGCGCACCGTCATTTTGCCGAGATTGTTTCGGCCGCTGGCGCGCTTCTTACTGGCGAGCAGAGGCTTATGCGGCCTATCCGTCGTCAGATCATCATTCGTCAGATAAGTCTGGTAGCGCCGCGCGGGACTTGTCGGTGATAACTTCTTGATTCCCATCTCTTCCTTCGAGTCGGCGCCGCAGATGGTATCGAGCGAGTCTGCAGTAGTAGCTGCCCGCTCGATACAGGTCGCGGCGCTGATATTTAAATCGATTCCGCGTAATCAACGCGATGGCCCGGCTTCAGAGTGACGTAAGCCTTCTTATAGTCGGACTTGCGTCCGAACGTGCGGCCACGGCGAACCGTTTTGCCGCGGTAATTGATCACCCTCACCTGGTCAACCTTGACTTTGAATATCGTCTCGACCGCCGTTTTGATCGCGTGCTTGCTGGCGCCGTTCGCCACGCGAAACGCGAGCACCTGGCGGTCGCGTTTGATGGTCCTTCTATTCTTGCTGTCACGGATGTCTTCGACGCTCTGATCTTTCATATTGAGAGCCTTCTCCGTAACCACCGGCGCTTTGAGCACATCCCAAATCGTTGGCATAACTTCTCCGTGCGGAAATTTGTTTGGAGTCCCGCCCTTAGGGCGGGACTCCAAACCATTCATCTCATCTTGCCGCCGAGCCGCTCCTCGAGCGCGCTGATCGCGTCTTTGGTGAAGACGATCTTGTCATGATAGAGCACATCGTAGATGTTGATGTTGGCGTTGGAAGCCACCGTCACTCCCGGCGCGTTGCGCGACGAGAGGATCAGGTTCTTTTCCGGCGAGGTTTCGACGATCAGCGTCTTGTCGCCCCAGCCGAAATTCTTCGCAATCGCCACGAAAGTCTTCGTCTTGTGGTCATCGAGCGCGAAGCCGTCAACCACGACCAGGGCGCCTTCGCGCAGCCTCTCGGAAAGCGCGGACTTCAACGCGCCGCGCTTCATCTTGGTCGGCATCTTCGTAGACCAGTCGCGCGGCTGCGGTCCGTGCACATTGCCGCCGCCTTTCCAGAGTGGCGAACGCAGGCTCGCGACGCGGGCGCGGCCGGTGCCTTTCTGCTTCCAGAGCTTCTTGCCGCTACCGGAGACGTTGCCGCGAGTCTTAGTCTGCACGGTCCCCTGGCGTTGATTCGTTAAATAGTTGTTGACGGCGTAGTAGATCAACGATTCATTGAGCTCGACGCCGAAGACGTCCTCACTCAACTTCAGCTCGCCGACTTTTTCGTTTTTCAGGTTTTTAACATCAACAGTTGGCATCGCCGCCCTCTCAAACATTTTGCGGCGCAATCAACTCGATCGCGCCGCGCCATTTAATCAATGATTTTCTTCCTGATCAGCACGACCGCGCCGGTCGGACCCGGAACGGCGCCTCTGATCAGCAGCAGATTCTCTTCCGAGTTGACCTTCATAATGCGGAGGTTTTTGATCGTATTCCGCTCGACTCCCATGTGACCTGCCATTCGCGTGCCCTTGATGACGCGTGACGGATAGGCCGAAGCGCCGATGGATCCGGGCGCCCGGTGGAACATCGAGCCGTGAGTCGCTCGCCCGCCGCCGAAGCCGTGGCGCTTGACGAACCCGGCGAAGCCCCGCCCCTTGCTCGTTCCGATCACGTCGACGACATCGTTCTCGGTGAACTGGTCGACGAGCACCTTATCGCCGACATTGATTTCAACCGTCGCGTCTTCCAGGCGGAATTCGCGAAGGACCTTAGTCGGCGGGATGCCGGCCTTGGCGAAATGCCCCTTCATAGGCTTGTTGGTTCGCTTCGGAGCCTTATCTTCGACCAGCCCCAACTGAACCGCCTCGTATCCGTCCGTCGAGACAGTCTTCCTCTGGACGACCACACACGGACCGGCTTTGATCACCGTGACCGGCGTTACGCTGCCGTCTGGCGCAAAGATCTGAGTCATTCCCAGCTTCTTACCGATAATTCCGTTCACCATTTTTTGCTTCCTGGTGGTTGGCGCCTGCGCTCCCAGGCGCCAACGAGTTATCTGCGGTCGCGGCCGAAAGCCTTGATCTCGGCATCGACGCCGGCGGGGAGGTCGAGCTTCATCAACGCGTCCATCGTCTGCGGCGTGGGATCGAGAATGTCCATTAACCGCTTATGCGTGCGAATCTCGAACTGCTCGCGGGATTTCTTGTCGACGTGAGGCGATTTGAGCACGGTGACTTTATTCTTCACAGTCGGCAATGGAATCGGGCCCGCCACGCGAGCGCCGGTGCGTTTCGCGGTCTCGACGATCTCAGCCGTTGACTGATCGAGCACGCGATAATCGTAAGCTTTCAGGCGAATTCTGATCTTATCGTTCAGCATAATTTTCCAGGTGTCAGGCGCCAGGTGTCAGTCAGGGGCGATCCCTGAAACCTGACACCTGGAACCTATTCGATAATGTCCGAGATGGTCCCGGCGCCTACCGTGCGCCCGCCTTCCCGAATGGCGAAGCGCAAACCCTTCTCCATCGCGATCGGCGTGATCAGCTCGATCTCCATCGCGATGTTGTCCCC
>DASTMP010000390.1:0-2097 GCA_035714085.1 Blastocatellia bacterium | reverse complement strand
ACGAAGGCGGACCTAACGTGGTCGTAATGGCCGTAGGGATAAGCATGGCCGGGATGAATGCGAACGGTTTCGAAGTCGTGGTGAACGACGACGGTGTCGTGATGCACCACTTCGGGATGATGCTCGACGATGACTTCCTTGTGTTCCACGACCGTTTCGTGCTTAACCTGGCCGTTATGGCGGCCATTGTCATGGTGCTCGACGACAGTTTCATGCTTGACTACGGTTTCGTGCTTGTTGTTGCCATGATTGCCGTGATGGTCGTCGCGATCATGGGGATTCTGCGCGACGGCAAGGCTCCCCGCCAGAGCGAGAAACAGCATGCCGGTGAAGAATTGCTTCATCATTAGTCTCCCTCGAGGCCTACACCCCGATAAGTTGCGTAATACTCATGCAGGACTGCCGGCGAAGTTCGCCAAAACACACATTTATTTTCGCCGATTCGGAGGGTGGAGTGCGCCGGAGCAGCCGTTTTTGGTGCGGAAGAGGAACTGTACTAAGGGGCAACTACGTCGCTGAGCTTTGGCTTGACCTGAAGAGCGTTGAGGCTGGCGGAATCCCATCCGCCGCCGAGCGCCTTGACGAGCAGAACAGAGTTGACAAGCTTCTGGCCGCGAATGACAGCCATCTGGTTTTCGTCGTTAAGGAGAGTTTGCTGGGCGTTGACGACGTCGAGATAACTGACGAGGCCGCCCACGTAGCGGTTGTTGGCGATGTCCACGGTACGGCGAGCGGAATCCACGGCTTCCTGCTGAGATTTCTGAGCATCGGAGAGAACGGCGAGGCCGGTGAGGGCGTCCTGAACTTCGCGGAGAGCGTTGAGCACAGAGCCCCGATAGTTAGCAACAGCAGCGTCGTAGCCGGATTGCGCGTATTGGACTTGAGCACGGCGCGCGCCGCCGGAAAAAATGGTTTCGGCGACATTTGCGCCGACCGCCCAGAAAGTGCTTTGGACGTTGGCGAGCTTTGCGATGTTGGCGGCTTGCCATCCGCCGGAACCGAAAAGATTAAGCGAAGGAAAATAAGCAGCGCGGGCCACACCAATTTGTGCGTTGGCGGCGGCCATTTCGCGTTCGGCTTCGGCGATGTCGGGACGGCGCTCGAGAAGATCGGAAGGCAGTCCCGCATTGATCGCGGGCGGCTCGGCATCGTAGGGCTTGGGCGAAAGATGAAAATCGGGGGCGGGATGATTGGTAAGGACGGCGATAGCGTCTTCGAATTGCTTGCGCTGTTGCTGGATCAGGATGGCCTGAGTGCGCGTGGAATGGAGAAGAGTCTCTTCCTGAGCTACATCGAGGCCGGAAGCGACGCCGCCTTTGTGTCGAGCGTCAACGAGCTTGAGGCCTTCGGTGAGCGTGGAGACGGTGTGATCGAGGATGGCGTACTGCGCGTCGAGCTGACGAAGGGAGAAGTAATCGCCTGCGAGTTCGGAGGTGATCATGAGGCGAACGTTTTCGAGGTCGGCGGCGGAGGCTTGATAGTTGGCTTGGGCGGATTCGATGCTGCGTCGACGGCCGCCGAAGAGATCGGCTTCGTAACTGACAGTGAAGGGAAGCGTGAAATTGTTTTGTGTGGCAGCTGAGAGCGTCGTCGGGACGCCATTTGTGGGGCGGTTGCCAGAGAGGCGCTGGCGTTCGGCAGAAGGCGCGGTCGAGAATTGCGGGAAGACATAGGCGACTTGAATGGCAGCGAGGGCACGAGCCTGTTCCAGATGTGCGGAGGCGGCTTTGATGGATTCGTTGGCGGTAAGCGCTTGCTGTTCGAGGTTGTTGAGGTCGTCATCGCTGAAGACGGCCCACCATTGCCCTTTGGGAAGAGAGTCGGAGGGGGCGGACTCGCGCCAAGGTTCGGCGACATCCCAACGGGCGGCGACGGGTGCATCAGGGCGCTTGTATTTTGGGCCGACCGTGCAGGCGCAAAGCAGCGCGGCGATGCCGAGCGAAAAACTGACTGACAGCGCGCGCGGAACGCGCCTCACCTTTGCGCTCCCGCGGTGCCGGACGAGGCTGGAGCTTCGGATTTCTGCTGCGACTGCATGACCTTGACCTGTTGGCCTTCGTAGATGGAATCGGGAGGGTTGAGCGCGATCCAGTCGGT
>DASTMP010000389.1:0-66604 GCA_035714085.1 Blastocatellia bacterium | reverse complement strand
CCTGATTGATTGCGGCGTGACTTCGACCAGTTCGTCGTCGGCGATGTATTCGATGGCCTGCTCCAGCGTCAATTCGCGCACGGGAACCAGACGCAGCGCTTCGTCGGCGGTCGAGGCGCGCATATTGGTCAGCTTCTTTTCACGGATGATGTTCACGTCCAGATCGACCTCACGCGAGTTTTCGCCGATGATCATGCCTTCGTAAACGAGCGTCTGAGGTCTGACGAAGATGTCGCCGCGCTCCTGCAGGTTGTAGATTGCGTAAGAGGTCGCCTCGCCCGGACGATCCGCGACCAGGCTGCCCGATCCGCGTCCGTCCAATTCGCCCTGCCATTTGCCCCAGCGCAGGAACAGAGTGTTGAGCAATCCCGTGCCCTTGGTTTCAGTCAGGAATTCGTTGCGGAATCCGATCAATCCGCGCGAGGGGATATCAAACTCCATCCGCACGCGCCCATGGCCATGATTGATCATTTTGGTCATTGTTCCTTTGCGGCGGCCCATCGCTTCGGTGATGACGCCGATGAACTGCTCCGGCGCGTCGATCACCGCCATCTCGATCGGTTCATGCGTCCCGCCGTCAATTTTGCGGGTGACGACCTGCGGGCGCGCGACGTTCAGCTCGAAGCCTTCGCGGCGCATCTGTTCGATGAGGATCGCGAGCTGCAATTCGCCGCGGCCCGAGACCTTGAAGCTGTCGGGCGAATCGGTCTCTTCGACGCGGATCGCGACGTTGCCGAGCGTTTCCTTATCGAGCCGCGCGCGAATCTGGCGCGAGGTGACGAACCTTCCTTCCTTGCCCGCGAACGGGGATGTGTTGACGCTGAAGATCATCGAGATGGTCGGCTCGTCGACTCTGATGCGGGGCAGCGGACGGGGCTCCGTCGCCGACGTCACGGAGTCGCCGATGTTGATGCCTTCGATGCCCGCGAGCGCCACGATCTCTCCCGCCGAAGCCGTCTCGATCGGCGTCTGCTTCAAACCTTCGAAAGAATACAGCTGCGTGATTTTGGTCTTCTGCAATTGACCGTCAATGCCGATGACGGCGGTCTGATCGCCGACCGCGACCGAGCCGTTGAAGATGCGGCCGATGGCCAGCCGGCCCACGTAATCGTTGTAATCGAGATTGGCGACCAGCATTTGCAGCGGCGCGTCTTCGGCGCCGCGCGGCGGCGGAATGCTTCGGACAATCTCTTCGAAGAGGGGCCGCAGGTCGCTGCCCTCGTGATCGAGTTCGTGTTTGGCGACGCCGTCGCGCGAGACCGCGTATAGGATCGGGAATTCGATCTGTTCGTCGTCGGCGTCGAGGTCGATGAAGAGGTCATAAACCTCGTTGACCACCTCCGTTACGCGCGCGTCCTGCCGGTCGATCTTGTTGATGACGACGATGGGTTTGAGCTTCTGTTCAAGCGCTTTCGACAGAACGTAGCGCGTTTGCGGCAGCGGCCCTTCCGAAGCGTCTACGAGCAAAAGCGCGCCGTCAACCATCGTCAACACGCGTTCGACCTCGCCGCCGAAATCGGAGTGGCCCGGCGTGTCGAGGATGTTGATCTTGTAGTCGCCGTAGCGCACCGAGGTGTTTTTGGCCATGATCGTGATGCCGCGTTCGCGCTCCAGGTCCATCGAATCCATGACGCGTTCGACGACGCGTTCGTTGGCGCGGAACAGCCCCGATTGTTTCAGCATCGCGTCGACCAGCGTGGTCTTGCCGTGATCGACGTGCGCGATGATGGCGATGTTGCGAATTTTGTCTCGTGTGATAGTCAGTGAATTCATATGAGTTTCGGCCTAAAAGCTGAAGCGGTAAACGCAATGCTAACAATTGATCGAACCTTTGTCACATCACTCAAATCGGCGGCGCGCACGGGCGCGATCGCTTGCTGACGCGCGCGGCGCTGACTCGCTTGAGCTGAAAACGAATTTCATTCAAATTTCATGACCATTGCGCTTATTGATTGACTGGCTCCCGTTCAATTCGTATTTTGGCTTTGAGATCATGGGACATATTGATCATCCACGAAATCAGCTGAAGAAACACGAGGAAGGTCGAGGGTCGAGGGTCGAAGACCGTAAAGAATACGGATTGCCCGCGATCTTCAATCTTCTGTCTTCCGTCTTCGACTATCTTCGCGTGGCTTCGTGAATGTTTTCTCCGAGGAGCCAAAATGGGAAAAAGCAAAAAAGATGAGAAGAAGAAGGGCAAACATTCAAGCAACGGGCGCAACGGCAATGGCGTTGAACTCATCAACCGGCTGAACCGCGCGCTGTCGCTGGAATACGCAGCGACGATACAGTACCTCCAGCAACAATGCCTGGTGACGGGCAAGGAGCGTCAGCAATTCGCCCCATTTTTCGCGGCGTCGAGCAGCGAGTCGCACCTGCACGCGCAAAACCTGGGCAACAAGATCGTCGCGCTCGGCGGATCGCCGACCACCGAACCGGCCAAAGTCCGCGAAGGAAAAAACCTCGCGGAGATGCTCCGATACGATCTGGAGATGGAGCGCGAGGCGCTCGACGCTTACGTCAAGGCGTGGGAATCGGCTCACGGCAACCCGCCTCTGGTCTTCTGGCTTGAAGAGATCATCAGCGCGGAGCAGCTGCACGTGGACGAATTGGAGAAACTCAACGCCGCTTACGTTTGAGAGGCAGGGAGTAGGAAATGGGGAGTGGGGAGTGGGAAGAAAATCATTCTTCTTCCTATTCCCCACTCCCCATTTCCTACTCCCCACTCGCATCCGTATAATGAGGTCTCAATCACATCCGAATCCCAGGAGGAAGAAATGGCTGAAGTCATCAAATGCGCCCACTGTGGGCAGAAACTGCCGCGCCTGGAGAAGCCGCCATTCGGCAACGCGCTCGGCAAGAGGATTCACGAGCAGATTTGTCAGAGTTGCTGGAAAGGCTGGTTGATGACCCAGAACCAACTAATCAACCATTACGGCCTGAGTACGATCAACCCGGAGCACCAGCAGTTTTTGATCGATAACATGGAGTCGTTTCTGTTCGGCCAAGGTTTGAAAACCCAGATTGACACTTCGCTGGAAGGGACGATCACACATTGATTGAGGACTGCGGATTGAAGAGAATCGGCGAATGATGACTTCATTCCGGCTGGGCGCTGGCTATTGGAAATTGGTTATTGAAAAGCAGGAAAGAAGGCGCCCTCCACAATCCGCAATCCGCAATCCGCAATCAATGCGCCGCACGACGGCTTCGTTGACAAGCCTGTGGCGCCGTAATATCTTTCCAAACGGTTTGGAATAAGGTGTTTTCAGGTAGCGGTTTATGAAAAGAGACAGGTTTGTGGGCATTGCGCCCGATGACGACAACGACATCAGGATCATCGAGGACATTTCATCCACGCGTGTCGCCGGCGCCGATTCGGGCGATTTGTGGAGCGAATTGCGTTCTCTGCTGCGCGACGTGATCTTCGCCGGCGTAATCGCCATCCTGATTGTAGGTTTCGTCGTGCAACCGGTGCGAGTCGAGGGGCAAAGCATGATGCCCAAGCTCCACGACCAGGATCGCATCTTCGTCAACAAATTTATCTACCCGTTGCGCGAATGGATCGGCGCAAAAGAGCCGATTAAACGAGGCGATATTGTCGTGCTGCTTTACCCGGACGATCCGTCGAAATCTTATATCAAGCGCGTGGTCGGGTTGCCCGGCGAAGAGGTCAACGTCGAGAACGGCAAGCTCTATATCAACGGCGCGCAGATCGATGAGCCGTATCTGGACGCGGAATACCTCTCGTCGGATTCAATGCCCGGATCGGTTCACGTCAAGGAACATCATTATTTCGTGATGGGAGACAACCGGCGCAACAGCAGCGACAGCCGTTACTGGGGCCTGGTTCCCGAAAAATACATCTACGGCAAGGCCATCTTCCGCTATTACCCGTTCACGCCGTTCGAGCGAGTCGGCGCGATCGATTAACTATGCTCGTCAATCTTCGTCTACTGTTCGGGCTGCTGTGGAGGCCGATGACCGCCGCCAAGCAGTTGCGTGATCGCGCGCCGGTAGCATTCGCCGTCTTCGCCTCGTGGTTGATGACCTTTCTTTATCTGGTAGTCGTGGTAAACCTGAGCGGCTATGCGGAGGGAGGTCGTTGGAACGATTTTGATTCGTCGTTCCCGACGCTTTCGGGGATGCTGATAAGCGCGGGAATGTTGGCGATGAGGGTGGTGCTTTTCATCGCGGTCGTCTATACGCCTTTTGCGATCCTGATCGCCAATCTTTTTGAGCGGCGCGCCGGCTTTATACTGGTGATCCGCGAAGAGTATGCGAGAGTGGTCTCCTGCTCGCTTCTCTCCCTGGCAGCCTCACTGCTGGTGACGCTTCCGGTGGCGCTTCTGATCGGATGGCAGAGCGCGCGCCTGGGGCCCGACGTAATCCTAAGCTATATAGTTCTTTTGATAGTGGCCCCGCTGCCGATCTTCGCGGCGCTGATGACCATCACCGTCGGGACCTCGTTTCGAATCGGGTGGGCGGCTGCGGCGGTGACGACGTTGATTTCGTTCCTCTCGCTGCTTGGCGTCCCTTTGCTGATTCAGGCGGCGACGTTCGTTTGCGCGTCGCCGTTCCTGCTGCTTCTTCTTCTGTTCTTATTGCGAGACAGAATCGACGATTTCATTGGCGCGACGCGCTCGCGGCAGGCGTTTAAACAGAACCTGGAGGCGGCGACGCTCAACCCGGCTGACGCTTCGGCCCATTACCAGTTGGGATTGATTTACCAGAAACGCGGCGAACAGGACGAGGCCGCTGTGTCTTTTCAACGCGCGGTGGAGATTGATCCACAGGAGGTAGACGCGCATTATCAACTCGGACGCATCGCGCGCCAGCAGGGACGCCTGAACGAGGCGATCCGGTATTTCGAACAGGTCGTGCAACTTGACCCGGCGCACAGTCAGAATGAAATCTGGCGCGAAACCGGACTGGTTTATTACGACGCCGGGCAGTTCCAGGACGCGATCGAAATGTTCGATAAGTTTTTGGGCAAACGCCCGTCCGACGCCGAGGCGCGTTACTGGCGCGGCATGACGCTTTATCAACTGGGGCGCGAAAGCGAAGCGGCGCAGGAGATGCAAAACTGTGTGGAGTCGGTGCGAACCGCCCCCGCTTACAAATATCGCTTTGACCGGCGATGGATGAACTTGGCGGAGAATTTTTTGAGAGAGAGGCGGTGAAGATCGAGGATAGATGATAGAAGACCGAAGATCGCATCGCCCCCTCTTCAGAATTCAAGAAAAAGAATTTTAGCCACGAATGACACGAATCTTCACGAATAGGGGCAAGGAAATCACGCCCAAACAATATACAAGATCGGAAAGAATATTCGTGTTCATTCGCGTTCATTCGTGGCTAAAAACATCACCTTGAGAACTATATTTTCGATCCTCGATCCTCAACTATCAGGAGATGTAATGACCAAAGATGCGATTTTAGCGCTTGAGGACGGGCGGACCTTTCGCGGGCTGGCGTGGGGCGCCCTGGCTGAGAGGACAGGCGAAATAGTATTCAACACCGCGATGACCGGCTACCAGGAGATTTTGACTGATCCGTCTTACGCCGGTCAGATCGTGACGATGACTTACCCCGAGATCGGCAATTACGGCGTGAACGCGGAAGACGTCGAATCGCGCCGCCCGTTCGTCGAAGGTTTCGTCGTGCGCGAGTTGTCCCCGGTCGTCTCCAATTGGCGCGCCTCGATGTCGCTCGATGAATATCTGAAACACCACGGCATAGTGGGAATCTCGGAGATCGACACGCGAGCCCTGGTTCGTCACATACGCGAGAAAGGCGCGATGCGCGCATGCGTATCCTCTGTGGATTCGGACGAGCTGAGTGTGATAGAGAAGGCCAGGAACGCGCCCGAAATGTTGGGGCGCAACCTGGTTGATGAAGTGACGTGCGGCGACCCGTACCAATGGGCGGAGATCGTTGAAGAGCGGAATACGCTCGATCCGGTCGGCGAGTTCGGCAGCCAAAAGCAAAGCATGTTGCTTCCCGGCGAAGAGCCGTTCCGCGTGGTGGCTTATGATTTCGGCGTGAAGTATTACATCCTGCGCTACCTGGCGGCGGTCGGATGCGAAGTGACAGTCGTGCCTGCGCGCACGTCGGCTGATGACGTGATTTCATTAGCGCCGGACGGCGTCTTTCTTTCAAACGGTCCCGGCGATCCTGCCGCGTTGTCGGAGATCGTCGCCGAGATCAGACGGCTGCTCGGGGCCTCGCCGATCTTCGGCATCTGTCTGGGACACCAACTGCTCGGACGGGCGTTCGGCGGCGACACCTTCAAACTCAAATTCGGTCATCGCGGCGGCAATCAGCCCGTCAAAAACATGCGCAGCGGCCGAATCGAGATCACCTCGCACAACCACGGCTTCGCGGTCGATCCGGACAGCCTGAACAAGAACGAGATCGAGTTGACGCATTTCAACCTTAACGACGGCTGCCTCGAAGGGATGCGCCACAAAAATCTGCCCGTCTTTTCAGTCCAGTACCATCCCGAAGCCGGACCGGGACCGCACGACGCGGCCTACCTCTTCCACGAATTCGTGGCGCAGATGCGCGCCCATCGCGAACAACTGAAGAGAATCGTTCAGTTGGTATGAGGTTTAGCCACAAGTAGAAAGACGGGATGACGGGGCGACGGGGCGACAAGGCGAATGCGACGGAAAGCGGCGTCCAAGTCGCCTTGTCGCCCCGTCGCCCCGTCTCAGCAATCTCTGTGGCAATAAGCTACTTGCCTCTGACCACCGACACCCGGATAAAGTCGACCATGCCATTCACAAACTTCTCGCCGGCGCTTCCGAACAGGAAATGATCTCCGCCTTCGACTATGATCAGCCGCTTCGGATCGCGGGCCGACGCGTAAAGTTTGCGCCCCTGGTCTACCGGGATGACCGCGTCTTTTGTCCCGTGAGTGATCAGCGCCGGGCATTTCACATTAGCCATTTTTCGCGCCGATTCGAAGCGGTTCTTCGCCATGAAGTGAAATTGTCGCGGCAGCCATGGGAACGAGACCATGCCCATATCGCTCGCCGAACTCAAACCCGATTCGACGATCAGCGCCCCGCAGGGTAAGCGCGACGCGAGATCGATCGCCGCCGTCGTTCCGAGCGATTGGCCGTATAGCGCGAGCTTATCGGCCTTGACGCCGCGCACGCGCACGAGGTGATCGTAGACGGCCTCGGCGTCGGCATAAAGCCCCCATTCGTCCGTGAGGCGGCCCTCGCTGCGCCCGTAACCGCGGTAATCGAAGATCATCGTGTCTAAGCCACGTTTCGTCAGTTCCTGCGCGACCCAGACGACATTGGACAAATTGCCTCCGTTGCCGTGGCAATGGAGCACGGTCGCAATCGCGGGCTGGTTCATTGAGCGAAGAAACCATCCGTGGAGACGCTCGCCGTCCGCAACCTTTATCCAAACCTCTTCGCCGTTCGCGGGCAGCGTCCAACCAGGCCCCGGAACGTAAGGCTCCGGATGGTAGGTCGCCATGAATTCGAGACGCCGCAGAACTAAGAAAAGGATCACGACTACAACTGGCAGATAGATCAGCATGCGTACCCATCTGGGGAGCCGAGGGGATTTTCGTGGTTCGGGGGGGACTTTTTTCATAATTCAAGGGGCGTGGGAATATTATCGGCTCAGATCTATCACCGTGTAAATTCCCACTCCGGAGACGGAGAATTCAGTCGCGGTTTCGTCATTGACAAGATCCTCCGGCTCGATGCGGCCAAGTCCGAAAGCGCGCGCATCGACGCGGCCGTAATTGCCGCGCAATCGCAGACGCAATCCGTCGACATCGCGCCCGCTGTAATTCAGCAGATGCAACCGCGCGCGCGCGCCCTCTCCGGTAAGGCGGCAGATCACGGTCTCGGTCCCGTAAACGCGCAGGCTGCGGTTATCGTCGCCGAGCCGCTGGCGAATCTTTTGCGCGAACTCGCTCGGATTAGCCGCCTCCGCCTTCGGATACTCTTTTGAGCCGAGTTTGATGTTGACGCGGAATTGAGGCTCGGGAGTCTCGACGATTTTGAAGAGCAGGTTGCGGCGCGTGAGCAGGTTCATGACCTCGCCCGTCTCAGGCGATTTGTCGTCCATGACGCCGAGGTCGGCGATCGGCGGGTAATTTTCGCCGCTCAGGTTTTTGATGAAAGCGAACATCGCGCCCGCATCCGTCAAGTCGGCCTGATCGATCTTCAATATCGCATCGGCCTTATATGTGAAGGCCTCGGCAATCGCCATCGCCGCCTTGCCTTGCGGCAGCTCGTAGTAGAACTTGCCGGCCGGATTGCGGACGAATCGCCAGCCGTTCGCGTCGACCCAGGGGCGACGCGTCGCCGAAGCCACGTCGGCCCGTCCGGTGATGCGCGGCGTGAGCAGTTTCTCGCGTCGTTCAAACTCGGTCCGGCCTACCGCGACGACTTTGAATCCGGCCCTCCGCCATGTCTCGGCCTTGTCCGCAGGCGCGGCGATCTGTTCAATGCCCGCCCGCTTCAACGACTCGGCGGTCTCAATTCCTTCCGTCCAGTAGATCAGCGGTACAGTACGGGGAGCGTCAGCGACCTGAGCATTGGTCCAGAGACCTCTTGGCCAATGCTCAGGTCGCTGACGCTCCCCGTACTGTACCGCCTGCTTTCTGGCGCGGTGCGCTGAAAAGCCCGTGAAGAGAGCCATCAAAGCGAACACGCAAGCCACGACGCCGGGCCTCATACTTCGATCTCCTTAACTTCGATCTCCCTCTTGTCATGAACGCCCAACCCCAAATTCCCCGCGTATTCGACATGTCCCGGCTCGCGGATGATGATGTTTACGTTAGGGTCTTTGTCGCGGTCGCCGCCGTTATTGAAATCGAGAGTCTTCTCGTCGCGATTCCAGATCGAGATCGCCCCGCGGCGCTTTCGCTCGTCGTCGATGATGTCCAAAAGCAGACGGTCAATCGCCACGGGATCGGTTCCCAACATGATCGTTCGCGGGAAGAAGACGTATTTCAATGTCGGCGCGAACGGGCCGCCATGCCATACGCCGCGCAATCCGTCCATGATTTGCAAAACGGTCTTCGAGCGCAGCGGTTCGACGGCGGCCAGTGTGCCGACGAACGAGAGCGTGTGCGAGACGCCTTTGTAATGCGTGCGCGCCACGTTCGAGAAACTGCCGTAGGCGATGTTCTTCAAACAGCCCGTGGCCCCTGTTGCGCCGTGGTCTTTCATGTTCGGAATGTTGATGATCTTGGTCAGCTTCTGCGAGACCAGATGGATCATGTTCGAGCGCGTGTCGTCCTCGCCGAAAAAGTCTGCCTCGACGTAGACGCGCGGGTCGTAGTTCTGATTGTCGTTCCGCGCGTTCGCGCGCTCGGCGGCGAAGATGTTGACGCCCTCGGGCATCCTCGGCGCGTAATTGACCTGATCGAGCTGGCCCTGGAACCGCTCGTAAATGTAAATCTGCTGGGGCTTGACGCCGACCGCCATCAGGTTGCGGATGGTTTCGGCCACGACCTCGTGTGACGAGACTACCCACGGGCGCCCGCCGGCGTTGACCTTAATGCCGACCACGTCTTCGGGAGTGAAAAAGCGTCGCCACGAATCGACCGTCTTCGCGTCTCCGGTCAGCGCCCGCATCCCGCGCTCCATCATCTCGCGAACGACCTCGCCAGCGATCTTCAGTCCGTCTTCGCTCAGACACTTCGCCGATTTGACCGAGACGACCTTGCCGGGATAAGGTCCGGGCATTCCGGGCAGGGCCGCGCGCTTGTAGGGCGTGACAACCTTGTACTTCGGAATGCCCTCGAATTCTTCCGCGGCCGTCTTCGAAGCCAGCGGCGTCGCGGCGAGCAATTGGACAAAGGTTCTACGTTTCATAATGGGGCCTCAACCATGGAAACAACCCCGGGAGCAAGCATCTTTGCGCGCCTGGCTCAGGGCAAAAGAGCGATTATCGAAACCTGTTCGCGCAAGTGCGCGCGCTCCCGAGGTTAGATGTACGCGATCACGTCAATCTCGACCAGCGAATTGCCGGGGATACCTCCGGCGGCGGCAATCGTCGTGCGGACCGGAGGCTCTTCGCCGAAACGCCCGCGAAAGACCTCGTTCATCGCCTGATAGTCCTTAAGGTCGTTGAGGTAGACGTTGCACTTCAAAACCTTCTCCATCGAAGAGCCGGCGTTGACCAACTCTTTCTCGACCTCGTCGAGCACGTGTTTGGTGTGGGCTTTGATGTCGCCCTCGAAATGCGCGCCTTTGCCGGCGATGAAGAGCAGATTGCCGTATGAGACTGCGCCCGAAAATAGCGGAGCCTGGTCGCCGGGCTTTCTTTCGGGCTTCTTGCCGCCGGGATAATGGACCTTCTTTTTCGGCGATGCCGTTTGCGCCGATTTCGAATTGCCGGGCGCCGCCTTCGCCGCCGGAGCGGCGATTGCGGTCGCAGCCGCGGCTTTCAGGATTCTTCTTCGTTGTGAGTTCATAGAGAGTCGTCCTTTTGATTAAGGTTGAAGGTTAAATCTTGCTCTGTTTCGCCTTGGTATCGTTTCCCGCTCCCGCAAGCTGCGGGATTTTCGCTTCCGGTTTGCGCATAACGGCGCGAATTATAAGGAAAGAGTTCCATTTCTTGAAAGGCTCGCTGGTCATACAAAGTCTTGACGGCGTCGAAAGCGCAGGGTATTTTTCGGGGGTTTCAATCCATCGAATCCGTAAACAGTCTGTCTCCATCAAAGTGAGGTTTATATGCCAAATCGTCGCAATTTCCTTCAAGCGATGTCGAGCGTCCCGTTCATCGGAGGGCTGTTTGCTTCTAGAGCAATCGCCATTACGCCGAAATCGGCCGGACGGGATTACTTCAAAGAGTTGAGCGTTCGCCCGTTCATCAACGCCGCGGGCACGTTCACGGCGCTGACGGCGTCGTTGATGTGGCCGGAAGTGGTCGAGGCGATGAATTACGCCTCGAAGACCTTCGTTACTCTCAACGATCTGCAGGAAGCCGCGGGCAAACGCGTCGCCGAGTTGATCGGCTGCGAAGCGGCGATGATCACTTCGGGCGCCGCCGCCGCGTTGACCGTCGGGACGGCGGCCTGCGTCGCCGGCAAGAACCCGGATTGGATCAAGCGCATACCCGACCTGGCCGGGACGGGAATGAAGAGCGAAGTAATAGTCCAGAAGTCCCACCGCTACGCCTACGACCATGCCGTGCGCAACTGCGGCATCAAGATGGTCGAGGTCGAAACTGCGGACGAACTGGAGAAGGCCGTCAACGAAAAGACCGCGATGATGCTCTTCTTCAACGACGCCGACCCGAGGGGCAAGATCAAGATCGAAGAGTTCGTCGCGCTCGGCAAGAAACACAATATTCCCACCTTCAACGACGCCGCGGCGGATGCGCCCCCGACCGAGAACCTGTCAAAGTATACGAAGATGGGCTTCGATCTGGTGACTTTTTCCGGCGGCAAGGGGCTGCGGGGGCCGCAGAGCGCTGGGTTGTTGCTGGGCCGCAAAGATTTGATCGAGGCCGCGCGTTTGAACTGCTCGCCCAACAGCGATTCTATAGGGCGCGGGATGAAGGTCAATAAGGAAGAGATGGTGGGGATGATGGTCGCCGTCGAGATGTACCTGAAGCGCGACGCCGAGGCCGAATGGAAAGAATGGGAGCGCCGCGCCAAATTGATCACCGACAGCGTGGCGAAAGTCCCGGCCGTCAAGGCCGAAATTCACGTCCCGCCCATCGCCAACCACGTTCCGACTGTGAGGTTGTCATGGGAGAAGGCCGCTCTGCCTCTGACGGCAGACGACGCCCGCAAACAACTGCGCGAAGGCAAGCCGTCAATAGAGATCGCGCCCGGTTCATCGCCGTCGAAGGCTGAAAAACAGGAGATCGGAATTGGCGTGTGGCAGATGCAGCCTGGCGAGGCCGAAACCGTCGCGCGCCGGCTGCGCGAAGTCTTCAGCGGAATCAAAACAGCATGAACTGGGGAGTGGGGAATAGGGAGTAGGGAGTAGGGAACCGAGAGTAGTATCATTCCCCATTCCCCATTCCCCATTCCCCATTCCCCATTCCCCATTCCCCATTCCCCATTCCCCACTACTTGGCCGCCGCGGCTTTGGGCCGACGTTTGTGCGCGTCGAACCAGTCGAAGATGTCTTTGAACGCCGGAACGACCACGTCGCCGTGATTGCCGCCGGGGACTTCGATGTATTTGATCTCGACGCCAAGCTCCTTGCCGGCCTTGACCATCTTACGGGATTCTTCGACGGGCACGGTCGGATCATTGTCGCCGTGAACCACTATCCAGGGGACGTGAGTGATCGCTTTCAGTTTTGGCGTTGAGAAAGGAGTTCCTCCGCCCGAAATCGGCGCGATCGCCGCGAAGAGGTCAGGGTTGTCGACCGCGATTGACCACGCGCCGTAACCGCCCATCGAATGGCCCATCAGATAGACGCGGTCTTCGTCAATCGAAAAGCCACGCTTCATCTCGTTTATGACGTCGATCACATCGCGTTCCGCCGATGCCAGGTACATCGAATAGGGCCCTCGGCCCTTCGGGCAGACGATGATATAGCCTCGCTCTTCGGCGACGCGGCGGATCGCGCCGTTGTCGTAACCGGCGAAGAAGCTGTTCTCGTCGCCACCCATTCCGTGCAAGGAGACGATCATCGGCCATTTCTTCTTAGCGTCATAATTTGTCGGGATATAAAAACGAAATGGCTGCGCCGTGTCGTCAACGGTCGAACGGTAGGCCCATTGAATATCGCCGCGCCTGGCGCGCAGCGGGTCTGCGCCCCTCTCTATAATGTCGAGCGTCGTCGAGGCGTTGACAATCGCGCCCTTCACATCGGCGCGCTCGATTGAAAGCCGCCCCGAATTGGCCATTTCGACCATCGAGGCGGCGTATTCGACCGCGGGGATGGCGAGCAACAGGTCGTTCTTCTTGTCCGCTTTCAATTTTGCGGCGACCAACGCGGCGCGGGCTTTGAGCGCTGTGGCCTGGGCGTTCAATCCATGCGCGATGAGGACGGGCGATGGTTTGACGATGGGTTCGCCGTCTTTCGGCCTGAGCGTCAGGGCGAGCTGATAATTGCCGTCGGGAAGGTCGGGAATCGCGGCTTCGATTGAAACCGGTCTTGTGAAGTCAGGCTCGATGCCAGTGATCTCCTTCAACTCTTTTTCCTGTTTTGAATCTTTCAACGAGATCGAGCCGCTGAGTTTGCCCGCGATCGGCTCGTCGGGCATGAACAACTGCGAGATCGTGATCAGCGCCTTGTCGCCGGGATCGAAAACGGCGCGGTCGACTTTGATTTGCACCGCCGCGCCCAACTCGCGCGAGGGCGTCCAAGGCTGATTACGGATCAGCGCCATTGCGCGCGAGTAATATTTAAGCGCCTCGCCGTATTTCTGGCCGCTCGTCGCGGTCCTGGCTTTGGATTCAAGCTCCTCGACCAATTTACGTGTCTCGTCGCTCATCCGCTCGGTGTTTTTCAGCGTGCGGAATCTGACCGAAAGGCCTAGCGTGGTCGCCGCGTCCTGCGCCCGAACCGGAAGGACGGCGAAAGAGAACGCGAGCGATAAAGCCGCAGAGAAACGTACTGCAAAATGTTTCATTCATCCCTCCCTCTAATGGAATATGGCGCGATTCTGTAGTTACTGTCCATTCAACCATCAATACCTGAATCTGCGCCGTTTGAAAAAGGCCGATAAAGCTTCGCGGCGATCCGCGTGACCAGATTGCGCGGAACGAACCGTTCGGCTCCTACCATCAGTTTGTTGCCGAAGCCTGAAATCGCCACACTTCGATTTTTAGCCAACGCTCTCAATCCGGCTTCGACAACCTCTTCCGGCGTCTGCATCTTTTCGGGATTGCGCAGATGCGATGTCCCGGCGACGGTTTGAAAATGCGTGGCCGTCGGGCCGGGGCATAATGCTAACACGCAGACGCCGTGTTCGCGGCACTCGGCCCATAATCCCTCGCTGAAATTTAGAATAAAAGCCTTGGTCGCTGAATAGATCGAAGTGTACGGCACGCCCTGAAATGACGCCGTCGAAGCGACTTGAATGATCGCGCCGGAGCGGCGTTTGATCATGGGCTGGAGGAATAGATGTGATAGCTCGACAAGCGCGATCACATTGACCCGGATCATCTCGAGCTGGCGTTCAAGGGGAATACTGGCGAAATCGCCGGCTGCGCCGAATCCCGCGTTGTTGACGAGCAGATCAATCCGCCGGCCGCGCCCTTCGGTCGCGTGGAAGATGTCTCCGGGCGCGGAAGCGCGCGCCAGATCGGCCTCGACCACTGTGACGTCAACGCCATGCCGCGAGCGCAGCCCATTCGCCACAGCGTCGAGCCGGTCGCGCGAACGCGCGGTAATGATGACGTTTGCGCCATCGGCCGCGAGTCTCCGCGCGAAGGCGGCGCCAATTCCATACGACGCGCCGGTCACCAGCGCGGTCTTGCCCTTCCATTCCGACATCTCGGTCTCCTCATTCTGTGCGTGCGCGTCTCGCACGCGGGCCACTTAATCTCTACCGACTTCGTAGAGTATCTTCTTTCACAGTCAGCGGGTGAGTCGCATGTAAACCCTGTCTACGTCTTATTCGAAATTCAGCCCGAGCCCCGCGCGTTCGGAATGGGCTTTGATCTTCTCGAGAACCTCGATGGCCAAGGCCAGCGCGCGGCGGCCGTCGGCTCCGCCGACCTCGGGCGCGGTCCGCGATTGAACGGCAGTGATGAAAGATTCGATCTCAGCGAGCAGCGGCTCCCGTTTTTCGATTCGCAAACTCTCCGCCGCGATTTCGGGCAAGGCCCCGGCCGCCTTCGGCGGGATCAGTTTGAGCGCCGCCACCTGCTGTTCGGCGTAATCGAGCGAGAAATATTCGTTGGGCTGAAAGACGCGCAGCTTGCGCAAGCGTTCGCCGGCGACGCGACTGGCGGTGATGTTGGCGACGCATCCGCCGGCGAATTCCAGCCGGGCGTTGGCCAGATCGATCTTCGGAGTCAGTATCGGGACTCCCACAGCCTCGATTTTGACGACCTCGCTATCGACCAGGCTGGCGATGATATCCAACTCATGGACCATCAAATCCATCACCACATCGATGTCGAGCGAGCGCGGCGTGAAGACGCCCATCCGGTGAGCCTCGAAGAACCTCGGACGTTCGATGCGACGCCGCAACGCCGCGAACGCCGGGTTGAACCGTTCGATGTGGCCGATTTGTAAGACCAGATTCTTCGATTCGGCGGCGCGGATCATCTCGTCCGCTTCGTCGAGCGAGCGCGCAATCGGTTTTTCGACCATGACGTGGACGCCGGCTTCCAGAAAGGCGCGGGAAATTTCGCAGTGATTGACGGTCGGAGTGGCCACGCTGACCGCTTCGACCCGGTCGAGCAGTTCGCGGTAGTCACGGACGAAGCGCGTCGCCCGGGCGTAGGCGATCTCGCGTCCCCTGGTTTCGTTAATGTCGCACACGGCGACGAGTTCGACTTGTTCGAGAGAGGCGTGGACGCGCGCATGAGCCTGCCCGAGATGCCCGACGCCGATGACTGCGGTTTTAATTTTGTCGACCATAAGTTTTATAAGCGCGATTTCAAGTTTCCAGTTTGAATGTTACTCTGAAGGCTGCAATTTAAACTTGAATCATCGAATTTTAAATATCAACTGTGCAAAACAACCGCCTTCCTTTAATCGGAGAAAGAAAAAATCCGGAACATTTCTATTTAATCGCGCTCCTCCTTCTGTGCTCGGCTGTCTTTTTCTACGGGCTGGGAAGATTGCCCTTCGTCGGCCCCGACGAGCCGCGCTACGCCGAAGTCGCGCGCGAGATGTACCAGACCGGAGACTGGATTACTCCGCGACTCGGCGGGATCAAATGGTTCGAGAAGCCGGCGCTGACATACTGGCTCCTGGCCATGGGCTACGAGCTGTTCGGCGAAAACGAATTCGGCGCCCGTTTCGGCGTGGCCGTGGTCGCGACTTTCGGCGCGCTACTGCTCTACTTTTTCGGCCGTCGCGCGCGTTCGGCGCGGTTCGGGTATTTGAGCGCAGCGGCGCTTGTGACCTGCGGATTATGGCCGGGCTTCGCGCGCGGCGTAACATGCGATCTGACGCTGAGCGTCGCAATCGAAATCGCACTCCTCAGTTTCTTTCTGTGGGAGAGCAAAGAATCGCGTGTCGGCGCCGACCGGCTCTGGTATGTCTTTTGTTTCGCGCTGGGCTTGTCGACATTGGCGAAGGGGCTTATTGGAGTCGCTCTGCCGATGATGATCATCGCGCCGTACCTGATTTTGACCGGCGCCTGGAGGTCTCTTCTGAGACCGCGCCTGATTATACTCGGCGCGTTGCTCTTCATTGCGACGGCGGCCGTCTGGTACGCGCCGGTGATTGCGAGGAACGGTCGCGAATTCATCGACGAATTTTTCATCGGGCACCACTTCCAGCGCTACCTGTCGAATAAATACCACCACCCGCAGCCGTTCTATTTTTTCGCGCTGGTCGCGGTGGCCGGCGGTTTTCCATGGTCGTTCTGTCTGCTCTCGTCATTGGCGCGTCGGGATTTCCGGGCTTCATTGAGACGGCGCCGCCAGGCTTCATCGGAAAGTACGCCGGACGACCGACTTCATCTATTTTTGCTCTTCTGGATCGCCGCTCCGATCGCCTTCTTCTCGTTTTCGGGGTCGAAGCTGCCGGGCTACATTCTGCCGATCTTTCCGGCGGTCGCGATGATTATAGGCAGGGAACTGGAGCGCTGGTGGAGTGATGAATCGCAGACTCCGAGGACGCCGCAGTTTTTGACGGCGGCGTTGACGGCTGCGGCCGGAATCGGCGCCGTCCCTCTTCTTCAGCGTGAACTGGGCGTGGGCGCGCGCGACGCGTGGTTGATGGGATCGGTCGCCGTTCTGGTGGCCGCCGTCCATGTGGGGTTGCTGTTGTTCAAAAGCGGCAGATCCGCCACGCTCTATCTGCCGATCGGGTTGGCTGTGATCGTCATCGCCTCCGCGCATCTGGTCTTCCCGGGCCTGGCTAATCGAGAGTCGTTGAAGGGGCTCTCGCTGATGGCCCTCCGGGCGGCTCGCCCCTACGAGCGGTTAGTCTTCCTCATCAATAGTAATCAGAGCGTAAATTTTTACGCCGCGGGGTTGCCGTTGCGCGACGAGCGGTCGGAACTCGTGATCGTGAAGTCGATCGAAGAAATCGCGCTACTCATCGAGGCCGGACGCAGCCAGAGCCTCCTTATTATGTCGCCCAAGCGATGGTCTGGCGGTCTGATGAAATCCACAAATTTGCGAGTGGAGAAGATCGGGGAGCATGAGTTCAACGCCAGTTGCTCTCCCGAGTGCGATTGGATGTTGCTGCGCGCGCAAAATAGCGCGTCTGTAGCCCGACAGTAAGTGAGGGCTATCGGCGGGCTTTCACGCTGATCGGAGAAAACCTTGGACTATCGAGAAGACCATTTGATTCAAGCCACCACTGCGGACGCCTCGGTTCGTCTGATTGCGGCGTTGACGACCAATCTCGTCGCTGAAGGCTGCGACCGGCACAAGACCGCGCCCACGGCTTCGGCCGCGCTCGGGAGAACTCTGACCGGGGCGCTGCTGTTGGGCAGCGCCTACAAAGACCTCGAATACATCACACTTCGTTTCGATTGCGACGGTCCTGTAGGCGGCATTGTCGCCGAAGCCAGCGCGAGCGGCGCCGCGCGCGGCTACGTCAGGAATCCGGCGGCGCACCTGCCTCCGAACGCTTTGGGCAAACTCGATGTGAAGGGGATTGTCGGCGGCGGCATGTTACACGTCATCCGCGAAGCCGGGTTCGAGATCGGTTTGATGAAAGAACCGTATTACGGTTCGACTCCGATCGTCTCCGGAGAGATCGCTGAGGACATCGCGAATTACCTGGCGATCTCCGAACAGATAAATTCGGCGGTCTCGCTCGGAGTTTTCGTCGAATCCGAGCGGGAGCGCGTGACCGCGGCGGGCGGCTATATGGTTCAGGCGCTCCCCTTCGCCGAGGAGAGCGCAATCGCCGCGATCGAGCGCTCCATGTCTACCGCTCCGTCCGTCACCGAAGCGATTCTCGGCGGCGCAGACGCCGTCGAGATGTTGCGACTCGCCCTCGGAGGCCTTCCCTTCGACACGCTCGAATCGCGTCCGGTCGAGTTCCGTTGCAAATGCTCTTACGATCGCGTTTTGAACATCGTCACTGCGCTCGGACGCGAAGAGGTCGAGGACATGCTCGAAAAAGACAAGGGCGCGGAACTGACCTGCCATTTCTGCAACTCTGTCTATTATCTGGATGAAGACGCGCTGCGAGGGATACTCGAACCGCCACCGCCGGTCGTGATGTAAGGCCCCCGGATTTTTGTCAACTGTTACGTTGACAAATCCCACCGGCGAAAATAAAGTGCGCTAGCTTCCAAATTTATGTCGTGCAAAATCCATTGAGCGGCTAATGTTGAAATATAAATCGCCCCCCGTGTTGTCTCCCGTTCCAAACTGATTTCCTTACCGTTTTGCTGGGATTGACCTGATTTTCCATTATCAGCTTCAAGTGAAAGCTGAGACGCGGTCATGTTCTTTTTCGGGTTCGTTCGGGAATTTGGCGCCAGTTTCCAGCTCCCAATAAGGACGCGATCCCTACAGCCTATTCGCGCCCGCATCGCCGATTTCCAGACAGCCTTTAACGCTTAGTACTCGCCGCCAGAAATACGTTGAAGGGGGAGAGCGCCTCTCACACCCTCAAGGTAGTTCCGGCGTTGTGTACTTAGTCAATCTGTTCACGACAACTGTTCACGACAAAGGAGAAGAAACAATGAAGAAGAAGTTGTATGCCTTGAGTGGGGTCTTTCTGATCGTTCTGGTCATTGCAGGGCTCTGGGCGACCAAAGCAGTTAGCTTCATGGACACGGCGCAAACAATCGATCCGGCAGCAGTGACGTCATCGGCTATGGGGGGGATGTCAATGCAGCAGATGGTGGGCGAGTCGTCGGAGATCATCATAGGCCAATGCATCGCGACCCAAAGCCAGTGGATCGAGGGCCGCCGCCTGGTCACGCTGGCGACGGTCGAGGTTGCCGAGACGCTTAAGGGCGCTTCGGTTGGAAAGGTGACGGTAGTGATGCCCGGCGGCGTTGACGCCAACCGGCCGGTTCCAGTCGCTATGAACTACCCGGGCGCGCCGACAATGAGTCGTGACGAAGAAGTGGCTCTTTTCCTCGTCCCCCATGACGAGGTCGCCGGCGGCTACGCTGTGATTGGCTTCTCGGCGGGCAAATTTTCAATCGCCCAAACCAACACCGGCGAGAAAGTCGTTGCTCGCGATATGACCAAGGCGCCAATACAGAAAGGCTCGGGCCTGACGCGAGGCAATTCTCAATCCATCCCGCTCCCGGTGTTCAGGGAGATGGTGAAAGAATATCTCAAGAAGTAGGCGCTCGCCGTAAACACGCCTGCAATTCGTTTTATGGCGAATATTTGAAGGAGAGAAATATGAAGAACATAGAGAAAAAGATCTTCAACTTTGGCCTCTGCCTCTGTCTGGCGCTGGCGAACGTGATCACAGTCCTGGCCGGAGGCGCGCTTGAACAGATTGACATCACCGGCAATACGCCATCCCCGATCCCTGGGCAATTCATTGCCAAGCTGGTCGGCATCAAATGGGACACCCGCAGCATTCCGGTGAAATACAGCATGAACAGCACGCTGGATCCCATACCAAACCCGCTCGGCGCCCCGGTTCTGACTCTGGCCCAGGCCCAGGCGGCTTTGCAAACTTCGTTCGACGCCTGGAATCAAATTCCGACTTCATTCATCGACATGAGGATCACCGGGACGACCGCCAATCCGGGGCTGTCCGGATTCGATTTCATCAATGAATTGACTTTCCGCACCGACGCCAGCTTCGGAGCGATTGCGGTTTCGCCCTCGACCAGTTTGATTGCGGATACGCAACTGAATGACGGAGATGATATTGACGGGGATGGAGATTCCGACGTCTCAAGCGCGATCACCGTTTGTACCGACGTGGACGGCGACGGCGACATAGAATTCCCGGCCGGCTTTTACAAAGCCGGAACGATCCTGGAAAACGACGTCCAGTTCAACACCAAAACCACCAACGGATTTCGCTTCACACTCGGCGACGCGGCGTTGGATACGAACACTCGCTCGGTAGACCTGAACACTACAGCCACGCACGAGTTCGGCCATTCGCATGGCCTGTCACACACACCGGGCAACCAGATCAGCAAGACGGACGGGAGTGGGTCCACGATGTTCCCCTTCATTGACACAGGCGATCCCGCGTCCGAATTGGCTCAGCGCTCGCTCAGCGCCGACGACATCGCCTGGAGTTCGTTCTTCTATCCCGAAGGCTCGGCGAAGTCCGGCCCGGCGGCTCTGCAGCGTGGAGATAAGGCATTCAATAAGGAGTATGGATTGATCAAGGGCGAATTGAGACACGGCATACTCAATCAACCCATCGCCGGTGGCAATGTCTTCGCCCAGGACTTCCTGACCGATAAGTTTGTCTCCAGCGGGTTCAGCGGGACGACCCAGCTATCCTTCGACCCTGTCACCGGAGGACTGTTCCTGGTCGATCCCACCTTCGACATTCTCAATGGCAATTATGTCATCCCCGTTCCGAAAGGCCTTTACGCCGTCGGAATCGAGTCGGTTGACGGGTTTCCCGTTTCCGCCGGGAGTATCAGCCTCACTTGCCAGATCGGAGCCATCTTCGGCCAACAGAATTTCAACGAGGAGTTCTACAACAGGAGCAGGGAAGACGCCCGCGAAGTTCGGCTGGGAGAGAAGTTCCCCGTGCTGGTTCTGCCCCCCTTGAACCTCTCATCGGGCATCAACATCGTGACATCGGATTCGATCAACATCAACAACTTCGGCAACCGCAACTTCGTCGGGTTCACGGGCGTTCCGGCTGGGAGCATGTATGCCGTGCAGATCCCGGCATCGCAGATCTCCGCGGTCAATCCTGGAGGAGGCCTCCTCATCCAGGGAGTGGCTTTCGATACTTTTGTGGCGAACGCTTCAGTCGTACCGGTCTTTGCCAAAGCCGTCTTGACCACGGGGACCGTGAACGGGACGACAGCGACTGTAGATCTGGCCCATCCGTTGGCGGAGAAGAACGGATTCGTCGGGCAGGATAATGATATCGCCCCATTCTATTTCACCTTCCCGGGCTTGCTCGGGGCCGCAGTTCAAAGGGGGATTAACACTGGCGCGATCCAGAATCTCTTCATCGTGCTGCAGGTTCCAACGACCACTCCATTCCCGGGCGTTAGCGGGCAACCGCCGTTCATTGGTTTGGATGGGACGAACAACCCAGCTGTGCCAAACGACGTGCCGATCTTGAACCAGTCATTTTTCTCTCCTGACGGTGGAACAACCTGGACACTAGATCCGAGGTTCAACTTCAGATTCTCGCTCATCGTGTCCAAGCCCTTGGGTGAGCCATAGGCTTGAGGATCGAGGATCGAGCATCGTTGTTCGATCCTCGATCTTCTTCTTAGAGCTATTTGTATTTGCCTGCATGGAAAAGATCGCTCCGGCGCGGTCAGTAAATCGCTCTGTGTCTAGAAACCGAAGGAGGGAAATATGAAGAATATAGAGAAAAAGATCTTCAACCTTGGCCTCTGTCTCTGTCTGGCGCTATCGAATGTGATCGCTGTCCATGCCGGCGCCGCGCTTGCAGGTTTTGACATCACCGACCGCCAGCCTTCGCCGATTCCCGGCCAGCTTATAGCGAAAGTAATCGGCATCAAATGGGATGTCCGCAGCATTCCCGTACAATACAGCTTGAACAACACGCTGGACCCGATCCCCAACCCGCTTGGCGACCCTTTTCTGTGCCTGGCCCAGGCTAAGGAGGCTTTGCAGGCGTCGTTCGACACCTGGAATAACATTCCGACTTCTTTCATTGAAATGAAGATCACAGGGACGACCGCCAATGGAGATATTGTCGGCTTCGATTTCGTCAACGAATTGACCTTCCGCACCCGCCCCGGTTACAGGTTCAGAGCGAATTCACCCTCGACGAGTTTAATGGAGGATACTGTTCTTCATGATGGAGACGATATTGACGGGGATGGAGATTCCGACGTCTCCAGCGCGATTACGGTGTGTACCGACGTGGATGGTGACGGCGATATAGAATTCCCGGCCGGCTTTTACAAAGCCGGAACGATCCTGGATAACGACGTCCAGTTCAATACTAAAGCCCCAACCACCAACGGCTTGCGTTTCACAGTGGGCGACAATGCGGTGGATACGAACATCAACTCGGCGGACCTGATCGCCGTAGCCACGCACGAGTTCGGCCATTCACACGGCCTGGATCACGTGATAGACAACCAGATCAGCGATACCGACGGCAGCGCCTCCGTGATGTTCCCCTTCGTCGACACCGGCGATCCCGCATCCGAAATAGCTCGCCGCTCGCTCAGCTCCGACGACATCGCCTGGAGTTCGTACTTATATCCCGAAGGCTCGGCCAGTTCCGGCCCGGCGAGTTTACAGCCAGGGGACAAGGCTTTCGATAAAGAGTATGGATTGATAGAGGGGGAATTGAGACACGGCGTGCTCAATGAACCCATCGCCGGCGGCAGCGTCTTCGCCAATGATTACCTGACCAACAAATTTGTCGCCAGCGGGTTCAGCGGGACGATTCAAGTCTCCTTAGGCCCGAACACCGGGCAACCCTTCCTGATTAATGATCCCGCCTTCCATATTCTCAACGGCAAATATGTCATCCCTGTCCCGAAGGGCATCTACGCCGTTGGAGTCGAGGCGGTTGACGGGCATCCCAATATCGCCCCCGGTGTCAACCCTCCCCTTATTTGCCAGATCGGCTCCTTCTTTGGTCAGCAGAATTTCAACGAGGAGTTTTACAACAGGAGCAGGGAAGCGGCCCGCGAAGTTCGGCTGGGAGAGAAGTTCCCGGTGCTGGTTCTACCTGGCAGGAAACTCTCGTCCGGCATCGACATCGTGACATCGGATTCGATCAACATCAATAACTTCGGCGACCGCGACACTCTTGGGATCAGAAACGCTCCGCCAGGGAGCATGTATGCCGTGCAGATCCCGGCCTCGCAGATCACCGCGGTCAATCCCGGCGGCGGCCTCCTCATTCAGGGAGTCGCATTTGATACTGGCGTCGCGAACGCTTCGGTCGTCCCGGTCTTCGCTAAAGCCATGCTGACTACGGGAACCGTAAACGGGACGACAGCGACTGTAGATCTGGCCCATCCGTTGGCGGAGAAGAACAACTTTGTCGGGAAGGATGATGATTTCGCCCCATTCTATTTCCACGCCCCGCGCGCCATTGGGGAAATTGTCCTGAAGGGGATTGAGAGAGGCGAGATCCAGAATCTCTTCATTGTGCTGCAACTCCCCACGACAACTCCATTCCCGGGCGTCAGCGGGCAGCCTCCGTTCATCGGGTTCGACGCAGCGGACCCCCCCATCGGCCTGTCATTTTTCTCCTTTAATGGCGGCGCGACCTGGTCACAGGACCTGCACTTCGACATCAGGTTCTCGCTCATTGTGTCCAAGCCATTGGATCAGCCATAGGATCGAGGATCGAGGATCGAGGATCGTTGTTAGATCCTCGATCTTCTTCTTAGAGCTATTTGTATTTGCCTGCATGGAAAAGATCGCTCCGGCGCGGTCAGTAAATCGCTCTGTGTCTAGAAACCGAAGGAGGGAAATATGAAGAACATAGAGAAAAAAATCTTCAGCTTTGGCCTCTGTCTCTGCCTCGCACTGGCGAACGTGATCACAGTCCTGGCCGGAGGCGCAATTCAAACTATTGATATCACCAACGCCCAACCCTCGCCGATTCCAGGTCAGGTCGTAGCGAAAGTGATCGGCGTTAAATGGGACACCCGCAGCATCCCTGTACAATACAGCATGAACAACACGCTGGACCCGATCCCCAACCCGCTTGACCCGCTTGACCCTGTTCTAACGCTTGCCCAGGCCCGGGAGGCTTTGCAGGCGTCGTTTGACACCTGGAATAACATTCCGACTTCTTTCATTGAAATGAAGATTACAGGGACGACCGCCAATGGGGGGCTTGCCGGATTCGATTTCGTCAACGAATTGACTTTCCGCACTCCCGCTGGATTCACGTTAAGCGCGGTTTCACCCTCGACCAGTTTGATTGAGGATACGATTTTTGCTGATGGAGACGATATTGACGGGGATGGAGATCCCGACGTCTCCAGCGCGATCACGGAATGCGCCGACGTGGACGGCGACGGCGATATCGAATTCCCGGCCGGCTTTTACAAAGCCGGAACGATCCTCGACAACGACGTGCAGTTCAACACCAAAGCCGCGAACGGCTTCCGCTATACGGTTGGTGACGATGCGCTGGATACGAATATACGCTCGATTGACCTGGTCTCTACAGCCACGCACGAGTTCGGCCATTCACACGGCCTGTCACACGTGATTGACGACCAGATCAGCGATACCGACGGGAGCGGTTCCGTGATGTTCCCCTTCCCCGGCTCCGGCGATCCCGTCTACGAAAAATCCCGGCGCTCGCTCAGCTCCGACGATATCGCCTGGAGTTCGTATTTCTATCCCGAAGGCTCGGCCAGCTCCGGCCCGGCGAGTTTACAGCCGGGGGATAAAGCTTTCGATAAAGAGTATGGATTGATCGAAGGGGAATTGAGACACGGTGTGCTCAATGAACCCATCGCCGGCGGCAGCGTCTTCGCCATTGATTATCTGACCGGTAAGTTTGTCGCCAGCGGTTTCAGTGGTACGGTGCGACTTTCCTACGACCCCGCCACTGGCAGCCGGTTCCTGATTGATGATCCCGCTTTCCACATTCCCGACGGCAAGTATGTCATCCCTGTGCCGAAGGGCATCTACGCCGTTGGGGTCGAGCCGGTTGACGGGCATCCCGGATTCCACGGCGCTAATCCCCCCCTTATTTGCCAGATCGGCGCTTTCTTTGGCCAGCAGGATTTCAACGAGGAGTTTTATAACAGGAGCAGGGAAGACGCCCGCGAAGTTCGGCTGGGCGAGAAGTTCCCGGTGCTGGTTCTGCCCGGCTTGAAACTCTCGTCCGGCATTAACATCGTGACTTCGGATTCGATCAGCATCAATAACTTCGGCGACCGCGACACCTTTGGGGTCAGAGACGCTCTGCCGGGGACGCTGTATGCTGTGCAGATCCCGGCCTCGCAGATTACGGCGGTCAACCCCGGCGGCGGCCTCCTCATTCAGGGAGTCGCATTTGATACTGGCGTGATGGACCCTTCGGTCGTCCCGGTTTTCGCCAAAGCCATGCTGACTACAGGAACCGTAAACGGGACAACGGTGACTGTAGATCTGGCCCATCCGTTGGCGGAGAAGAACAACTTTGTCGGGAAGGATGATGATTTCGCCCCATTCTATTTCCGCGCCCCGCGCGCCATTGGGGCCGCTGTCCTGAAGGGAATAGAAAAAGGCGAGATCCAGAATCTCTTCATCGTGCTGCAACTCCCCACGACAACTCCTTACCCAGGAGTCAGCGGGCAGCCGCCGTACATCGGGTTTGACGGAGCGGGCCCCCCCAATGGTCAGCCGAATGACGCGCCGATTTTAGGCCTGTCATTTTCCTCCAGGGATGGCGGCGCGACCTGGTTTCGGAACCGGGGCTACAACATCAGGTTCTCGCTCATCGTGTCCAAGCCGTTGGGAGAGCCATAAGCCTGAGGATCGAGGATCGAGCATCGTTGTTCGATCCTCTTCTTAGAGCTATTTGTATTTGCCTGCATGGGAAAGATCGCTCCGGCGCGGCCAGTAAATCGCTCTGTATCTAGAAACTGAAGGGGGGAAATATGAAGAACATAGAGAAAAAAATCTTCAACTTTGGTCTCTGTCTCTGTCTGGCGCTGTCGAATGTGATCGCAGCCCAGGCCGGTGGCGCGCTTGAAACTATTGATATCACCAACGCCCAACCCTCGCCGATTCCCGGTAAGGTTATAGCGAAAGTGATCGGGATCAAATGGGACACCCGCAGCATCCCTGTACAATACAGCATTAACAACACGCTGGACCCGATCCCCAACCCGCTTGGCGACCCTTTTCTGTGCCTGGCCCAGGCTAAGGAGGCTTTGCAGGCGTCGTTCGACACCTGGAATAACATTCCGACTTCTTTCATTGAAATGAAGATTACAGGGACGACCGCCAATGGGGGGCTTGCCGGATTCGATTTCGTCAACGAATTGACTTTCCGCACCGACGACGGCTTCACGGCGAGAGCGTCTTCGCCCTCGACCAGTTTGATGGAGGATACTGTTTTTCAAGATGGAGACGACATTGACGGGGATGGAGATTCCGATGTCTCCAGCGCGATCACGGAATGCGCCGACGTGGATGGCGACGGCGATATCGAATTCCCGGCCGGCTTTTACAAAGCCGGAACGATCCTCGACAACGACGTCCAGTTCAATGCCAACGCCCTCCGCTTCACGGTCGGCGACGAGGCGCTGGATACGAACATACACTCGATAGACTTGATCGCCGTGGCCACGCACGAGTTCGGCCATTCACACGGCCTGGCTCACGTGCTGGATAACCAGATCAGCGATACTGACGGGAACGCCTCCGTGATGTTCCCAGGAGGAATCGACGCCGGCGATCCCGCATCCGAAAAATCTCGGCGCTCGCTCAGCTCCGACGACATCGCCTGGAGTTCGTATTTCTATCCCGAAGGCTCGGCCGGTTCCGGCCCGGCGAGTTTACAGCCAGGGGATAAGGCTTTCGATAAAGAGTATGGATTGATAGAGGGGGAATTGAGACACGGCGTTCTCAATGAACCCATCGCCGGCGGCAGCGTCTTCGCCATTGATTATCTGACTGGTAAGTTTGTCGCTAGCGGTTTCAGTGGGACAGCGCAACTCTTATACGACCCCGTCACTAAAGACTCGGCTCTGATTAATAATGATCCCGCCTTCCACATTCTCGACGGCAAATACGTCATCCCTGTTCCGAAGGGAATCTACGCTGTCGGAGTTGAAGCGGTTGACGGGCATCCCGTAGACGCCACTAATATCAACCGGACTTGCAGTATCGGGGCCTTCTTCGGCCAGCAGAATTTCAACGAGGAGTTTTACAACAGGAGCAGGGAAGCGGCCCGCGAAGTTCGGCTGGGAGAGAAGTTCCCCGTGCTGGTTTTGCCTGGCAGGAAACTCTCGTCTGGCATCGACATCGTGACATCGGATTCGATCAACATCAATAACTTCGGCGACCGCACCGGCCTTGGGAGCGCAGCTGCTGCGCCAGGGACTTTGTATGCCGTGCAGATCCCGGCATCGCGGATTACCGCGGTCAATCCCGGCGGCGGCCTCCTCATTCAAGGAGTCGCATATGATACCGGCGTGGCGGACGCATCGGTCGTCCCTGTCTTCGCCAAAGCCTTGCTGACTACTGGAACCGTGGATGGGAGGATGGCGACGATCGATCTGGCCCATCCGTTGGCGGAGAAGGACAACTTTGTCGGGAAGGATGATGATTTCGCCCCATTCTATTTCCGCGCCCCGCGCGCCATTGGGAACATTGTTCTGAAGGGGATCGAGAGAGGCGAGATCCAGAATCTCTTCATCGTGCTGCAGGTCCCCACGACAACTCCATTCCCGGGCGTCAGCGGGTTGCCGCCGCTCATTGGGCTTGACGGAGCTGGCCCCCCCATGGGCCTGTCATTTGTCTCCAGAGATGGCGGCGCGACCTTTGTACGGATCCCGAACTTCAACTACAGGTTCTCGCTAATCGTATCCAAGCCATTGAATGAGCCATAGTCGCCATTAGCGTTAGATCAAGGAATATGTCATATGCCATATTTCAATATGAAATATGGCATATGGTTTCTTTTAGTTCGTCGCCATTTGCGATGGGCGATCAAGGTGTGAGTGGAGCGAGGCGCTCCATGCTTCTTCCAGCGATGCGACGGCGACTTCGATCATGGGCTGACCGGCGCTTGCGACGCTCAATTTATCTCCGCCGGCCTCGCCGATCACCGCGCAAGCCACGCCCGCCTGCTGAGCGATGTTTTTGACTTCGGAGACATGCTCGGGTTTCAGGCTGATGATGATGCGCGACGGCGATTCTCCGAAGAGCAAGGCCGCCGACGGCCTGAGGCCACTCGATTTCGCATGTTCGCTCAGGTCAATGCGTGCGCCGATCGCGACTCGGCCGTAGCTGGAAAAACAGCTCTCGGCCAGCGCCACCGCCAATCCGCCGTCGCTGCAATCGTGCGCTGAACGGACGAGGCCCGCCTGAATCGCCTCCAGGCAAACTTTCTGTACGGCCTTCTCGGCTTCGAGGTCGAGTCGCGGAACCGCGCCGCTTGCCTCGCCTGTCACGACCGACAACAACTCGCTTGCGCCCAAATCGTTTCGCGTCACTCCCAGCAGCAAGATTAAGTCGCCCGCTTCTTTGAACCCTTGCGTGGTCGTGTGACGCGCGTCCTCGATCAGGCCGAGCATGCCGATGACGGGAGTCGGATAAACTCCCTCTCCTTCTGTCTCGTTATAGAAACTGACGTTGCCGCCTGTGACCGGAGTCCCGAGCGCGCGGCAGGCTTCGGCAATTCCGTCAATCGTCTCGCTGAAAGCCCACATCACTTCAGGGCGTTCGGGGCTGGCAAAGTTCAGGCAATTGGTGATCGCCAGAGGCCGCGCGCCGCTGCACACGACGTTGCGCGCGGCTTCGGCGACGGCCAGCTTCGCCCCTTCGCGCGGGTTCAGGTGGCAATAACGCCCGTTGCAATCGAGCGACATCGCCAGGGTGCGCCGCGTCTCTTTCACCCGCAGCGCCGCCGCGTCGGAACCCGGCGGCACGACCGTGTTCGTCCGCACCATGTGATCGTATTGGCGGTAGACCCACCGCTTCGACGCCAGGTTTGGGGAAGCCACAAGGCGGCGCAGGATTTCCGTAAAGACTTGCGATTTGTCTCCGATTCGAGATTTGAGATTCGAGATGGCCGCCTCGATCTTAGGCGTCACGTCTTCGGTTGAGACCGCGAAAGGCCGTTGCGGGCGGTTGTAGCGCGGCGCTTCGTCGGTCAATGCCTTGTTGGGAATGTCGGCGACGACTTCGCCTTTGTGGACCACGCGGAGTCTCTGCTCGACGATCACCTGGCCGATGACGACTGCGTCCAGGTCCCATCGATGAAAAATCTCCATCAACTGCCGATCGTGGCCGCGCTTTGCCACGATCAACATCCGCTCCTGCGATTCCGAGAGCATCATCTCGTAGGCTGTCATCCAGGCCTCGCGCTGTGGAACCAGGTCGAGATCGATCTCCAGCCCCGTGCCGGCTCGCGCGCCCATCTCGCAGGACGACGAGGTCAGGCCGGCGGCGCCCATGTCCTGAATGCCGACGATGGCGCCGGCCCGCATCGCTTCCAGACACGCTTCGAGCAGCAGTTTTTCCGAGAACGGATCGCCGACCTGCACGGTCGGACGCTTCTCCATCGCCGCCTCGTCAAATTCCGCCGAGGCCATCGTCGCGCCGTGAATCCCGTCGCGCCCGGTCTTAGCGCCGACGTAGATCACCGAATTGCCTACGCCCTCGGCCTTGCCGTAAAAGATATGCTCGCGGCGCACCAGTCCTAGCGCAAACGCGTTGACCAGCGGGTTGAGCGAATAGCAGTCGGCGAAAGCGACCTCGCCTCCGACCGTCGGAACGCCGAACGCGTTGGCATAATCGCCCAAACCTTTGACCACGCCAGTCATTATCCGCCGATTGCGCAACACAGTACGCCGCGATTCTTCATCTTTAATGTCCTCATCGCGAATCGGGCCGAAGCGCAGGCTGTCCATCGCCGCCACGGGCCGAGCGCCCATCGTGAAGATGTCGCGCAGGATGCCGCCGACGCCAGTCGCCGCGCCCTGATACGGCTCGATGAACGAAGGGTGATTGTGCGATTCGATCTTGAACGCCGCGCACCAGCCGTCGCCGATGTCGACGATTCCCGCGTTCTCGCCCGGCCCCTGCACCAGGCAGGCGCCCTCGGTGGGCAACCGTCGCAGATGGACCTTAGACGATTTGTACGAGCAATGCTCCGACCACATCACCGAAAAGATTCCCAGTTCGGTGATGTTCGGTTCGCGCCCCATCAGTTGTTTGATCCGTTCATACTCCTCGGGCGTGACGTTGTGCTGATCCAGGATTTCAGGCGTAATCATATACGAGCGGGTAATGGAGAATTGGGAGTGGGGAGTGGGAGAGTAAGATCCCCATTCCCCATTCCCATTCCCCACTCCTCATTCCCTCCTATGCTCTGAGCTTGATCATCTCGCGCAAAGATTCGGCCAATGAAAGGAAGAGCCCGCGCCCGTCTTTGCATCCCAGCGCGCTTTCAGCTGCGCGCTCCGGGTGAGGCATCATGCCTAGCACGTTCCCTTCGCGGTTCGTTATTCCAGCGATGTTGTTGCGCGAGCCGTTCGGGTTCGATTCATCCGTGACCGCGCCGCTCGAATCACAGTAGCGAAAGATGATGCGGTTCTGACTCTCAAGCTCGGCCATCATCGCTTCGTCACAGAAGTAATTGCCTTCTCCGTGCGCGATGGGGATGCTCAAAACCTGCCCCTTCTGATATCCGCTGGTGAACCGCGTATCGGTCCGCTCTACGCGGATGTTGACGTGCTCACAGACGTATTTCAGGCTTCTATTGCGCAGCAACGCGCCCGGCAACAGGCCGGCCTCGCACAGGATCTGGAAGCCGTTGCAAATGCCCAGAACAATGCCGTCATCACGGGCAAAATCCTTGACGGCTTTCATTATCGGCGAAAATCGCGCGATCGCGCCCGTCCGCAAGTAATCCCCATAAGAGAACCCGCCGGGAAGAATGATCGCGTCATAACCATTTATCTCTTGTTCCTTATGCCAAATGAAATCAACAGGCTGGCCAATGACTTTGCTGACCACGTGGTACGCGTCGTGATCGCAATTGGAGCCGGGGAAAATCACTACGCCGAATTTCATCGTGTATAACCTTTTGGCTTCAAAGGTGAGAGCTAGCGTCCATGTGTACTATAACGATTGCGAGTTGTCTAGCTAAGTATGGAGCGATGAGTCCGCATGAAGAGAAAACAATTCTTGCTTACATTCCTCGATAAATGTAGAATATAGGGCGCACAATCAATACACCCAGACCCCTTGCCTCAAGGTTGCCCGGCTAGCGGCGTATGCTGAAAGAATCCCGCAGTTGAATTAAGTTCGCCCACAAGATCACGGATTCATAGAAAACCAGATAGAGAGAATAAGCATCCGAGATAACGAGAAGTATAAGTATATGGAAATGGTCAAGCCTGATCGCAGAAATCCTTCCCCGCGCAAGCAGGATCTCGATTGGCTCAATCCGTCAAGCGAGTGGGCGCACGACGAATACGGCGCCGCGTCAGAGCCTTACGACTGGACGCTCAAAGATGGCGAGATTCGGCCAACACAGGTCATACCTATAACTTCGCCGGTTCGGCGCCGCCCGACAAAGTTTCGGTGGCTGAAGCGCAAGGACGATGTGTCGGAGTCCTCGACCACGATACCTCTGGAGAAAAGCGCCACTGCCAAGATCTTCGGCAGAGGCATAACCCGCCTCATTCGACCGGCCCAGACTGGCCCGCTCATCGAAAGCGATAGGACACGGCCCCTCGTTGAGATCGATAGGACGAAGCCACTCGTCGAGAGCGATGGGACCAAAGCCCGACGCAAGGCGCCAGGATTGGCTTTGCCGCTGCTTCTGCTCGCCGTGATCGCGCTCTTCGTCTTCGCCTACATTGCCCAGAAGTAGGGGGATGGTGAGCGGGAGAGTGAGAGAGCGGGGGAAAGAAATGTTTGTCTCCTTGTCTCCCGCTCCCTCACTCTCCCTCTTCCGATTCCCGATTCCCCTTATATGTTCCCGCCTTTAAATTCATTAGCGATGTAATCGCAGGCGCGCGCCGTGATTGCCATCATCGTCAAGGTCGGATTCTGGCAACCCTGCGAGACGAAACATGCGCCGTCGGTGACGAAGACGTTCTTCACATCCCAGGATTGATTCCATTTGTTCAAGACTGACGATTTCGGATCGACGCCCATTCGCGCCGTGCCAACCTCGTGGATGCAGAAGCCCGGGGGCGCGGGCGTCGAGCTTGTGTACAAAGTTCTGAACCCGGCGGCGTCGACCATTTCCTTGATGGTTTCAAGAGCGTCTTTGGCCATGGCGCGCTCGTTGTCGCCGTGCGCACATTCGATACGCAGCACGGGAATGCCCCACGCGTCGACCTTTTCCGGATCGATCATGGCGCCGTTCTCCTTGCGCGGTAGCATTTCGCACCATGCGCCGAGCCAGAACGGGACTTCTCCCGGATTCTCGCGCGCCAGCTTCTTGAATTCCGAGCCGAAGCCAGGCGTCTGTTTGGCATGCCCGAAGGAATATCCCTGAGAGCAATTGCCCTGCATCCCGTAACCACGAATGAAGTTCGGATGTTTGTCCCGGATGTTGCGGAATCGGGGGACGTAAATCCCATTCGCGCGCCCGTCTGAATAATCGTACTCCATCCCTTTCAACACCGGCACTACTCCGCCCGCGCTGATCGAGTACATGTGATCCATCAGGTAACGGCCTAAGACTCCAGACGAATTGCCCAATCCATCCGGGTGTTGGCGCGATTTAGAGTTCAGCAGGATGCGCGTTGATTCGAGCGTCGAGGCGCAGAGCACAATGACTTTACCGTACTCCTCGTAATCCTGCTTCGTGATCTGATTGACGACGCGGACTCCGCCCGCCTTGCCGGTATTCGGATCGACGATGATCTCGCGCACGACGGCGTTCGGGCGCAGCGTCATTCGTCCGGTCTTCGCGGCGGCGGGAAGCGTCGAGCCGGGGCTGCTGTAATATGAGTGAGTCGAGCAGCCGCGGTCGCAGTGGCCGCAGTAATGGCAGGCGGCGCGTCCCTGATGATTCCTGGTCAGGATCGCCGCGCGCCCGATGATCACGTTGCGTCCCGGGAATTTGCTCTCGACCGATTTCTTCAAAATCCGTTCGCCGCAGGTCATCGCCATCGGCGGCAAGAATTTGCTGTCGGGGAGTTGAGGCAGGTTTTCGTAGGACCCGCTGATGCCTACGAAGTTTTCGACCTGATCGTAATATGGTTCGAGGTCTTTGTAGCTAAAAGGCCAGGGGTCGCCGTAGCCGTCGCGCTCGGCGGCCTTGAAGTCGTAATCGCTCAGCCGGTAGGACTGCCGCCCCCACGTGATCGAACGCCCGCCGACGTGCCTCCCGCGAATCCACCAGAACGGCTTGTCTTCAGGAGTCGTGTACGGATTGTCAATGTCGTCAACGAAGAGGTGATGGCCATATTCGTTCGCCGCGTAGCACCTGGATTGAATCGGCTGGCGCGGGGCGTATTTGTCGCCGGAAACCAGGCCGCGATATTTGAGTTCATAGGGGAAGGTATGCTCGCGGAAATCATTTTGAGGGTCGAGCTGGCGTCCTGCCTCGAGCACGAGCACGGTCATCCCGCGCTCGGTGAGCGCTTTCGCCGCCCAACCGCCAGTAGCGCCGGAGCCGACAACAATAGCGTCATAGATTTTGCGCTTCGATGTTTGCATAGACTCATTTTCTCCGTGAGAGCGTTATGAGTCCCGCCTTTGGGCGGCCGAACTGCGGCTCCCTAAAGGCTGGACTCACAGCGCGTTTTCATTGTCTCCGGTGTCGCTCATTGAGACAGGCAGGAGCGATTCCTCTGATGGTCTTGATAATTCATTATCCATATTGCGCCGTCTCGTCGTAAGTGAAGATCACGCTTACTTCCTTCTCGGCGTCGAGCTTGTACGATATTCTCTCTGCGCAGCGGACCAGCGCCCGAATAGTCGCGGCCGCGGCGCCTGCGTCTGCATTCAGCTCCCTTAGTGATTCGATCAACACTCCAGCGGGGTCATTTGCCAGCGCCAGGATCAAGTCGAACGACTCAATCTTCATGCGGCCGTCAAGCATCGCCATTTCCCAGGCTTGCTTGAGCAGGGCGATGGTTACCGGCGCCAGGCGCAACCTCCCGGCTTGCTGCGGAAAAATCTCCAGACGCTTCGCTATCAGCGGCTGGATCTGTACGGGATCGATCTTGAGAAAGCTCATCAGAAGCTGGAAGAATCGGTCCTCCTCGGCGCCCAAAGCCTCGATGATGTGTTCGGGCACGACATAGTTTTGCCCTCGGCGCCGGGCGCCATTCAGCGCGCCCGCGAAGATACGCTGCCCGCTATCAGCTAGTCTCTGATTGTAAAATTCCAGAGCGCTCATATTCGGACCTCCGTTGGACGATATCCTTCCGCGCATAACTCCAATGGACTGCGTGACGATTGCTTAAAAGATTGTTTGCCGGAAAGATTATTTATGGATAGTCGTAATCTATCGCATGTGCTTGGCTGGTGTCCATTCGCCGGCGTCATCTGTTGGCGATCTCTTTTCAACCGGCGCTTTATTATCGACCAGAGTTTTCTCTCCTGCTGCTGATTCGCCTTCATCGCTTCTCATGGATTCGCGCAGCTCGGAGATAGTTTCGATCAATCTGATTGCGAGCAGGAGTAGGGGGACGCCGAATATTAGGATGGTCAAGATAAGCAATAGAAGAAATGAGCCGGCTGTGTCCATATCTATGCGGGGCGGGCGCCTTTTATTGAAAGAGGCAGAGAGGTTCAAACAACCGCTCCGCCTCAAATCCTGGTCAAAACTCGCCGATCAATATCCTTCTATGACGGCTTGCGCGACGCTGACGAGCGCGATCAAGCTGATAACCGCCAGAATCTTTATTATCAGGGAATCCCACAGCCTCATAATCTCCTCCTGTGGGGAGAGTCTCGTCCACAATCCGATCACCGGAGAGGGCTTTAAACCACGACCCTACGACCAGTAATAAGCTGATAGATGAGTATGACTGCGGCGACAACCAGCAGTAGATGGATCAGATTTCCACCGATGCCGCCAATCAATCCCAACAGCCAAAGCACGACAAGCAACGCGATAATCGTCCACAACATTATTCTCTCCTCCTCATAATTTCATATTGTTCTCAGGTTAAATCAACCTCGGCGCGCGTTGAAGCTCGCATTTTGATAAAGTGCAAGGATTGTGCCGAACCGTCTGCGATCTATACTTAAGTAAATGTATGCAGAGGCGCCTTATTGTGATACGGCAAACAGATGGCGCTCGATATTTGTTGCCCGGCGAATTGTTTTCAATTTTACCGGAAGTCGGCAAGGAACTACTCGTTCGTGCGAGGCTCGACAAAGAGCGCGTCGAAAGCTTCACGAGGCTTTACGGATTTACCGGATTGACGTTCGTTGGCCCATTTCCTTACCGCATCAAATGTCAACTTTACTACTGATGGTTGTTGCGTTGTTGACTCCGGCGCCGACGGGTTGGCGCTTTCTGACGCAGCGGCTTGTTCTCGTTCGATAATCTCTTCGCGTTTGATCAGTTTTGCGCGTTTCATTACTTCTCCTCCTACTCGAATCGAATTTTTTATAGATTGTTGAAGTTTGATTCGTAGCTTATTCACTTCCAACATACGCAAACCTTGTGCCTTTGCTGGGCGCTCGAAATCAAATCTATAAATCTAAAAACTTTGTCGCGATCGGCGCTGAAAATTGATGGTGATGACCGCTACAATCATTGTACCGAAATAGTATCCACCACTGACCATGTGGCATATATGCGCAAATTATATAAACCTATCTGGCGCCTCTCTTGCTCTAATTGTCGGCGGTTTCGCATATGTTTATTTGAAAACAGGCATTAACAAACGTCGGAAAGGAGGAGCCGATATGTCCACGACGGAACTGAGAACGACAGGGGCCACAGCTGGCGTTAGCGATTCATTGGCGGAGGCGACAGGGAGCGGTTGGGTCTCGCTCAACACCAGACAACGGTGCCATGAGGCGTGCGAGTTCGAGCGTGAATTGTTCAAACGCATTGTCGCTCAAGACGACGCGGTGTTTGCGCTCTCGCAGATTTACCAGGTCTATCTCGCAAAGATGACTTTGCCGAACAAGCCGCTGGGCGCGTTGCTCTTCCTCGGACCGACCGGCTCGGGCAAAACGCGTTCGGTCGAGGCCGCCGCCGAAATTCTGTTCGGCGACCCCTATGCGATGGTCAAGGTCGATTGCGCCGAGTTTCAGCACTCGCACGAAATATCCAAACTGGTCGGCTCGCCCCCAGGCTATCTCGGGCACCGAGAGACCAGGCCGATCCTCACGCAGGAGATGCTTGATCGCTATCACACGCCGCGTAACAGGCTGACCTTCGTGCTCTTCGACGAGATCGAAAAAGCGTCGGACGCATTGTGGCAACTCCTGCTCGGAGTCTTGGATAAAGCGCGCATCACGCTGGGCGACAACCGGACCGTGGATTTTTCAAACTGCGTAATCGTTATGACATCGAACCTGGGCGCGCGTGAAATGGCCGAAATCACCGAAGGCAAGCTCGGATTCACGCGCCGATTCGAATCCGGATCGGAGCTCGACGCGAGGATCGAGAAGATCGGCGTTGAAGCGGCGCGCCGCAAATTCTCGCCGGAATTCATCAACCGGCTCGACAAGACTGTGGTCTTCCACTCGCTCACCCAGGAATCGCTGCGCCGTATCCTGGACATCGAATTCCAGATTGTACAGCGCCGCGTGTTGTTATCGGGCAGCGGAAATTTCATGCTCAGTTGCGCCGAAAGAACAAAGGATTTCCTGCTCGCCGAAGGATTCGACCGCCGCTACGGCACGCGCCCGCTCAAGCGCGCCATCGAGCGCCATCTTGTGATACCTCTGTCGAACCTGATCGCCACGAGGCAGATCGAGATCGGCGACGTCGTTTGTGTTGACGTGGATGAAACTGGACAGGAACTGTGCTTCAAAAAGAAGCCCTCTTCTACGGTTAGGGACTGGACTCAATCGAGATTCGGCGCCTTCATGCGGCCTCTGGCTGCTTAAAAGGCTGTGGCGGTTAGTGGGCAGTGGGTAGTGGATAGTGGGCAGCAGGCGCTTTTGATCTCTTTACTGCCCACTATTCACTACCCGCTGCCCACTATCATTCGGGCCGTGATCTCTTTCAGCAACTTCGCGCAGACCATCGCGGATACGCCCGTCGAATCCATTCGCGGATTGAATTCTACGATGTCCGCGCCGGCTACATCGGCCTTGAGCCGCTGGATCACATTCAACGCCTGACGGGTTGACAGCCCTCCCGGCTCGCGATGCGAAACGCCCGGAGCGAACGCCGGGTCGAGCCCGTCAATGTCGAACGATATATAGACAGGTGTGTCGAATTCGACGATCAGGTCGTCGCGGAAATCTTTCATCTCTACGACCTCGACCCCGAATCGCTCGATCTGTTCGCGCTGATGGCCGGTCGCCGTACGAATCCCGACCTGGACGAGCCGTTCGACCAGCCCTTCTTCCATAATCCGCGCGAACGGGCAGGCGTGCGAGTGGCGATTGCCATTAAATTCATCGTAGATGTCTGGGTGCGCGTCGAAATGCAAGACGCTCAGACGCGGATACTTCTTCGCGAAAGCTTTGACGACAGGGTATGTAATCGCGTGATCTCCGCCAAGGGCGATTAGCCGGTAGTCTTGATTGAGCAGCGTCGAGATTGATTCCGCGATTCGGTTGATCATCGCTGCGCCTGAAATCGGTTCGACGTCTCCGGCGTCGAAGATCGGCGTCGCGCCGAGATCAATCCCGTTCTCGCTCCAAAGGTTCGCTGATTCGGAAGCGAACGCGGCGCGGATGAGCGGCGGAGCCTCGGCCGGGCCGCGCATGAACGAAGAGTTCTCGTCCCAGGGAATGCCGATCAGAGCGAGTCGCCTTGGAAAAGTCATCCCATTTCTCGTTGTCGCGCTAATGCTGGCGCTTCCATCCGCGCCAGGCGCTCAGGATAAATCCAGCTCAGCAACGGCGAAGTCATGAACGTAGTAACGAGGGCCATGAGCACCATAATGGAGAATAATGTCTGGGAAAGAATGCCCAGATCGAGTCCGATGTTGAGAATAACCAATTCGACCAGCCCACGCGTGTTCATCATAATGCCCACGGCTGAGGCCTCACGCCACGACATCCCGTTGATTCTGGCCGCCGCCAGCGAGCCGCACAATTTGCCAATGATCGCGAGCGCAATGATGACAGCGCAATAGAGCCACATCCGCGCGCCAGAGATCAGGAAAAAGCTGGAGCGTAGGCCAGTGAAAGCAAAAAAGAGGGGCAGCAAGAGCGTTACGACCAGGGTTTCACAGCGCTGCCACAGTTCTCGTGACAGCTCGTGATGCCTGGGCATAATAGCTCCCGCCAGAAAAGCCCCGAATAATGCATGAACGCCGAGAAATTCGGTCATCCAACCGGAGGCCATTACCAACAACAGAATGACGGCCAGAATGTCGTGAGTGAGAACTCCCTGGCGCTCAAATAGCGCGACGAGTCTTTGCAGGGCGCGCCTTACCACAACCCACATCACCAGAACGAACACGCCGAGGCCGGCCAACATCATCCATAAAGGCAGCGGCAGATTTGAGGAGCGAATCAGCACGATGATGCCGGCCAGAATGATCCAGGCTGTGACGTCATCTACAGCGGCGCAAGTAATCGCTACTGCTCCCACCCTGGTGCGCAGCAGATTCCGCTCAGTCAATATGCGCGCAAGTACGGGAAATGCGGTGATGCTCATCGCGATGCTGATAAACAGCGCAAAGCCAGTGAAATTGACGCTTGGGTCGGATAATCTCGGGTAAAGATAGACCGCGAGCAGGAAACCCAGGATAAAAGGCGCGATGATGCTGGTCAGGCTGGTGGTCATTGCGGCGCGGCCCAGTTTCCGCAACTGTTCCAGGTCCAGCTCCAGGCCGACCAGGAACATAAACAGCAGGAGTCCAATCTGGCTCAACGCGTTCAAATAGCCGAGGCTGGCCGGTGGGAAAAGGGCGGCGGAGACGCCTGGCGCGGCCCAACCCAACAGCGATGGGCCGAGCAGTATCCCCGCAACCATTTCACCAATTACACGAGGTTGATGAAACTTGCTAAATAGCCAACCAACGAGCCTCGCGACAATGAGGATTACTCCGATCTGGGAAATCAGCAGCTTGAAATCGAGCATAGATAGCGTCTTGACCGATCAAGATCCTTCCGGCTCTTGCGCCGCTGCGCGATCGTCGTAGTACTGGTATTTGGCCGTAAGTATCTCTTGCGCGTCCGCGGATCGACTCGCACTGCCATTGGCTTCAGAGCGGGTGACTTGCTCGTAGAGCGGAGGCGGTATCTCGGCGAAATCCGACATCGGCCCGTAAACCTCGTCCACGCCCGCTCTGAAAACGTCGCCGATCAGCAGATTGATGACGTGGACGCGCTGTTCGGGATATTTCCTGAGGAACTGCGAGAAGCTGAAGCCCTCATTATAAAAGGCGTAGACGAGCTTCCGCATGGACTCGATGCCCTGATCCAGTTTGGGTTGAAATTGCCCCAGCCTTTCGCCGGAAAAATCGTCGTACTTGAAAGCGTCGTGAATGGCGTCCGCGGCCAACTCCGCCATCTTGAGCGCCAGCAGCACGCCCGAAGAATAGATCGGATCGAGGAAGCCGTAAGCGTCGCCGATCAGTATGAAGCCATTGCCGGCGTTCTGCTTCGAGCGGTAGGAATAATCGAGGATCGAATAAATTTTATCCACGCGCTCGGAGCCTTCGACGCGGCGGCGGCAGGGTTCGCACTTTTCGATCTCCTCGTGAAAGATCTTCGCCAGATCCTGGCCGCGGCCTTTCACAAGGTATTCGGGATCGGCGACTATGCCGACGCTGGTGATGTCGTTTTCGAGCGGGATATACCAGAACCATCCATTGCTACCGTGCTGCGTGCGCAAGACCAGCGTCGCGCCGCCGTTGAGATCAGGCTCGCGATGCGCGCCTTTGAAGTAGGAAAAGAGCACGGCCTTCTTGAGCTTCGGGTCGCGCATGCGCCAACGGAATTTGTTCGAGAGCATCGCGGTCTGTCCTGTCGCATCGACGACCACTTTGGCGCTGAACCGCTGAAGCGAACCGTCCGCCATCAGCGCCTCGACCCCGACCGCCGCGTCTCCCTCGAAGAGCGCTTGCTTGACCAACGTTTTTTGATGCACGGCCACGCCCTGCTCGGCGGCGTGCTCGATGAGCATCTGATCAAAGACGGCGCGGGTCACCTGCCAGGTGACGGCGCTCTCGTGATGGTTGGCCTCGAAGAAATAGAACGGGCGCGACTCTTTGCCCTGCGGATTGGCGAATTGCACGCTGTATTTTCGGACGAACGGACTCTGCCTGAGCTTTTCCAAAAGTCCCATGCGCTGAAACGTCCAGAACGTGTCGGTCATCAGCGATTCGCCGATATGATGGCGGGGGAATTGTTCCTTTTCAAATAACACCACCTTGCGGCCCTCCCGCGCAAGGATGCTCGCGACGGAACTGCCCGCAGGCCCGCCGCCCATTACGATCACGTCATAAATGTTTGAGTTCATATCAATATTTCCTGGTTGGGCGTGCGGTACGGTACAGGAGGGAGCGGTAGCGACCCGGTAGCCTCGTGAGTTACGACGGCGCCAGGTCGATACCGCTCCCTGTACCGTACCGTCACATGCCTTTATGCATATCGAACGCTTTTCAATTCAGGTTCGAAAAATTCCGAAAGAAGATGGTCAACTTGCAAAAGTCCGCGCCGCGTGAGTTCGATCGTTCCATTATGGCGATCCAGGAACTCTTCCCGGCGCAGGCGTTCGTACGCGGGTTGAAATTCCCGCCAGACGTCCACGCCGAACTTATGGTCGAAATAGTCCGCGTCGATCGCGCCGGTCTTGAGCTGCAGAATCATCTCGCGGATCAATCTCTGTTTCGGCGTCAAAGCGAGCGCGCGCCACAGGGGCAATCGGCCGCCTTCCAATTCACGCGTGTAATCTTCGAAGTTGTGAATGTTTTGATAATGCGCGCCGCCGAAATGCGAAAACGACGAGACGCCGAGCCCGATCATGTCGCCGCCGTGCCAGAGCGAGTCGGTGTAAATGAACCGGCATGGTTTTTTCGTCGTCGCCAGCGTGTAAGCGCTGGCGACGCGGTAACCGCGCGCCTGGAACTGTTCGTAGGCGTAATCCAGCCAGCGCCGCTTCGTCGCCCAGTCCGCGATGGGCGAATCGAGCCCCTTCTCGATCATATCGCGCGAGATGACCGTGTTGTAGGGGAGCTCCATCTGATAGATGGTCACCGAGTCGGGCTCCAGGTCGATCGCGCGGCCGACGGCGTCGCGCCAACGTTCGTCAGATTCGCCCATCATCCCGGCGATCAGGTCTATGTTGATCTGAGGGAAATCGATTTCGCGCGCCCATTCGTAGGCGCGGTAAATCTCGGCCGAAAGATGAGCGCGGCCGTTCGCCGCCAGAATGTCGTCGTCGAAATGCTCGACGCCGAGGCTCAATCGCGTGACGCCGATCTCTTTCAGTGTTTCGAGCTTCGATTTGCGCAGCGTGCCGGGCTCGCACTCGAACGTGACTTCTTCGGCGTCGGCCCAACTCACATGCCGGTTGAGTCCTTCCACCAGATGCCGGAGCTGTTTTTCGCTGATGTATGAAGGCGTGCCGCCGCCGAAGTAGGCGAGCCGCAGCCGCCGCCCCTGTAATGCGGGCATGCGGCTGTAGATTTCATTCTCCCTGATCAGCGCGTTGAGATAGACCTCGATCTCCGAAGCGTTCTTGTCCGTATAGACTTTGAAGTAACAAAATTTGCAGCGCTTGCGGCAGAACGGGACGTGTATGTAAAGGCCGAGCGGCTGCCCGGCGCGCGGGGGTTGATTCAACGCGTTGATCGCGTCCGGGATGTTTTCCGGCTTCCACTGTGAGAACGGCGGATAGTTGGAGACGAAATAATTGCCGACTTCGGTTTTGGCGTTCGTTGTGTCTGTCATTGCGATCATCTCCTTTTTAATTACCCCGCGGCGCCCGGGGCGCCTCGATAAAAGGCTTTCCAGAGGCATGCGCCGATCAGTCCGAATACGAATCCCATCGTCGTAGTCGTAAAGACCACCATCTCTATTGAGGCGAGATCAGGCGCCGGGATGGTCATTTCGGTAAACGGCCTTATCATTCGCGAGATAAACCAGCCGACCGTCGAATCGATGAAACCGGCCATAGAACCGAGCAGCATTCCGCATTTGATCCCACGCCGGCGCCCGCCCAAATACCCCGCCGCCATATAGATGATGAACGAAGTCGAAACCAACCCCGAATAATCGTAGCGGAAACTCCTGGATAATACCGATGCGCCCGCATAAAACCCGGCGACTGCGAAAATCGTAATCAGTACCTTACGACCGAATGTCATAATCGCTTGTATTGTCGTTCATTCCGCGACCCGTTTGTAGCGTCGCGCTTTGAACTCGTAACGGGGCAGGCTGCCCGGCGCCGCATGCGTGACGCTGACGCGGATGTTCAATTGCGCGCGGAAAGCGGCGAGAATGGCCTGCTCCACTTCGGCGAAGGGGCGCAGCCCGTCGGTTTCGATCTTCAGGAGCAAGTCGTCCAATTCCGACACCCGCCGGATTTCCACTTCATATTCGACGATGGACGGCGCGGCGCGAATCAGGTCGTCAATCGCGCTCGGATAGACGTTGACTCCGCGCACGCTCAACATGTCGTCGGCGCGCCCCAGCACGCCGCCTTTAATGCGGGCCATGCGCCGCCCGCATTCGCAAGGCTCGGTGGTCAATTCGACCAGATCGCCCGTGCGATAACGCAGCACGGGCATCCCGGGGCGCGCGAGGGTGGTGATGACCAGTTCGCCCCTCGTCCCTTCCTCAACCGCTTCGCCCGTCTTCGAATTAATGACCTCGAACAGGAATAGACTCTCGTTGAGATGCATCGCGCCGTCCTCGGCGAGGCAATCGAAAGCCCAGGGCCCCACCTCGGTCGCTCCTGCGTGGTCGAAGCACCTCGCGCCCCAGGATTCTTCGATACGTCGCCTGACGTTCGGCACGCTCGCGCCCGGTTCGCCGGCGTGGATCGTGGCGCGAATTTCGGAGGATCGCAGGTCGAGCCCGAGGCGCGCCGCGATCTCGGCGAGGTGCAGCGCGTAAGTCGGAGTGCAAACCAATACTGTGCATCGGTTGTCGAGGATCGCCCGCAGTCGCTGCTCCGAACTCATCCCGCCTCCAGAAAGGGCCAGCGCGCCGGCGCGCCGCACTCCTTCGATCCCCGCCCAGTGACTCACGTAGGGCCCGAAAGAGAAGGCGCAGAAAACCAGGTCGTTTTCCGTCACTCCGGCGCCGAGATAGACCTCAACCCATCCTCGCAAAAACGTCTCCCAGTCTTCTGCGGTATCGAGCCATCGGAGCGGCCGCCCGGTCGTGCCTGACGTCTGGTGCAGATAGAGGTAGCGCGGGAGCGGGTAGGTGAGCAGCCTGCCATAAGGCGGATGTTCAATTTGTTCGGCCACCAGCTCGCTCTTGGTGGTGAAGGGAAGCGCGCTTAAATCCGACGCCCCGCGCGTCTCGGACATTTTCATCCCGGCGGAGCTGAATTTTTCCTGATAAAATTGATTCGTCGAGAGTTCCGCGAGCAGTGAGCGGAGCCGTTCGTCCTGCCAGGCGCGCAATTGCGCCCGACTCGAAGACTGCGGCCCGCGATAGTCAAAATTCATTCCAGCCTTTTACCTCCGGCCTAACCGTTGATCGATCACGGTCGTTTCGTCTTTTTTGGAACATCCTCTCTTTTCTTTCAAGTCGTTCAAGAGGAATAGATGGCAAGAGGGTAAGATAAAAGCATTAATGCTTAATTTTGACGAAATAACCGCTTCAACGCATTTGCAATTTGTTCAAGCCACATGTGATATTACGGCGCGCTTCGACCCGCGGTTTCTGATACTACATTCGCTCACAATCAAATGAAACGATCTTTGCTCGTCATCGCAATCATCGCGCTTTACCTGCTGCACCAGGACTTCTGGTTCTGGCGCGCTTCCGCGCCGATCGTCTTCGGCTTCCTGCCCGTCGGCCTCTTTTATCATCTTTGTTATACGCTTGTTATCTCGGTATTGATGTGGGCGTTGGTTAAATACGCGTGGCCGTCGCATCTCGAAGAAGAGCAGGGAGACGGGGAGACAGGAGGATGAAGAGGATGAAAGGGATGAGGGGGATGAAGGGGATGAAGGGGATGAAGAGGCAGATACACACCCTTTCATCCTCTTCATTCCCTTAACCCTCTTCACCCCATCCCCTCGTCGCCCCGCCGCTCCGCCAAATAGATACCGAGGAGGTTCGCCAATCGTGATTCCCGCCCTTTTCGTTTTCGCCTATCTCACAATAGTCATTTACATCGGAGTCTTCGCTTTCCGCCGCAAAGTGGGCGAGCGCCCGGCGGAGGACTATTTCCTCGCCAATCGATCGCTGGGACAGTTCGTATTTCTGCTCTCGCTGTTCGGGACGAATATGACGGCGTTCGCGATCCTCGGCTCGTCGGGCCATGCGTTCTCGAACGGCATCCTGACTTACCCTTTGATGGCGTCCTCGTCGGCGCTCGTCGTGCCGCTGTCGCTGTTTCTGCTGGGGACGCGAGTCTGGGCGACGGGGAAGCGACACGGATTCATCACGCCCGTTCAGATGTTCCGCGACCGCTGGGAATGCGGCCACATCGGGACGGTGATCACGGTCGTGCAGGCGGCGATGCTGGTGCCCTATATCATCATCGGCGTGATGGGCGGCGGGACTGCGCTTTACGCCGTCAGCGGCGGGCGCGTTCCGTTCTGGATCGGCGGCGCCGTGGTCGCGATGGTGGTGATGATCTACGTTTTCTTCGGCGGGATGCGCGGCACGGCCTGGGTCAACACTTTTCAGACGACGCTGTTTCTGATTTTCGGCGCGGTCGCGCTCCTCGTGATCGGCGTGGGGATGGGAGGTTTCGGAAACGCGGTCAACGAACTGCTCGCCTCGCCGACGACGTCGTCGCTGCTGACACGCGAAAAGGTTTCGCCGCTCTTTTACTTGAGCTACACATTCATCCCCCTCTCTTCGATCAACTTCCCGCACATGATCATTTTCTGCCTGACGGCGGAGCGGATGCGCCATTTCAAAAAGACTGTGATCCTGTATCCGATCTGCATGCTGGCGATCTGGCTCCCGGCGGTCTTTCTGGGCGTGGCCGCGAACCGGGCTGTCGAGGTCCCCGCGATTCGCGCGAAGCTCGAAGCCCGCCAGACATTGTCGTCGCGGGGGGAGGCGCTTTCGCCGGAAGAGCGTAATGAGTTGCGGGCGAAATCGGCCGGCGACGACGTCCTGCTCAGGCTGCTCGATCATTACGCGCCGTTGTGGCTGGCGGGCCTGTTGGGCGCGGGGATTATGGCCGCGGTGATGGCCAGCGATTCGCAGATTCTGGCGCTCTCGACGATGTTCTCCGAAGACATTTTCGCGTTCTACGGGGGCAAGGAGAGGTTTGGCGAAAGGGCCCAGGTAATGACGGGCCGCGTATTCGTCATAGCGCTGACCGTCATCGCCTACGCCATCGCGCTTAAATTCCCGCAGCCGATCTTCGACCTGGCCGTTCAGTACGCCTTCTCGGGCTATTCGGCGATGATGCCGCTGCTGGTCGCGGCGCTCTTTTGGAAACGGAGCACGAAATGGGGGGCGCTGGCGAGCGCTCTCTGGGCGGCCGGGAGCGTGACCGCGGTGGCGATCTTTCAATCAGTCGTGACATCGCCGAAAGTCGTCTGGTCTATCGGCGGGGTCGAGGCCCTGGCCCGCACGCCGGCCGGCACGGCCGTGTTCGGACTGTTGCCGGTCGTTCCGATGGTGATCATCTCGGCTCTGCTAATGATCGCCGTTTCGTTGTTAACGAAACGGCCGAGCGAGAAAGCGATCGGCCGTTATTTTAGCTGAGTCGGCGCCGCGGGCGGTAGCGAGCGCGCCTCAATGGGAAGTCCGCTCGCTACCGCTCGCAGTACTGATCAATCCTACCAGTTAAATAACTCCTGCTAAAAAATCGTTTTTATCGACGCGCAATTAATGTAATCTTGCGGTTCGGTTTCAGTTGCCCTTGATCAGCCCCAAATGGAGAAGACATGAAGTATTGTCCTAAATGCAAAGCGTCATATCCTCATGGCCAGCGGTTTTGTACGAATGACGGCGTTACATTGTCACTTCAAGACCCGTACAATTTGCTCGGCCGCGCTCTGATGGACAAGTATCGACTCGACGCGCTCGTGGGAATCGGCGGAATGGGGGCTGTTTACTCGGCCTTTCACTTGAGCACCGAGCGACAGGTCGCCGTCAAGATACTTCTGCCCAATCTGGCCATCGGCAATCCGCGGCTCCTCGACCTTTTCGGGCGCGAAGCGAAAGTAGTGGGGCGGCTCAGGCATGAAAACATCGTGGACATAATCGACGCCGGGGTGACTACGGACGGCATCGCCTACATCGCGATGGAATGGCTCGAAGGGCGCACCCTCGAAGAAGAGATCCAGCGAAACGGTGGTCCGCTCAGTTTTCAGCGCGTTTCTGAAATATTCCGGCAGGTGGCGGCCGCGCTGCAGGAGTCGCACTCCCAACATATCGTCCACCGCGATCTCAAACCTTCCAATATTTTCCTGGTAAAGCGCCCAAACGGCCGAGAGCAGGTCAAAGTGGTCGACTTCGGAATCAGCAAGTCGCTGGGCGACACCGGCGCCTCTCCTGTCTCATCGGTGATGGGGACGCCGCAGTACGCCAGCCCGGAGCAATTCAGGTTGGGCGAGAATATAGACGGGCGGGCGGACATTTACTCGCTCGGCGTCGTGCTTTTTCAGATGCTCACAAAGGCGCTGCCGTTCACCGACACCACAATTAGCGCGCTCATTCATAAGCACCTGAACGAAGCGCCGCCGCCGCTCCGCAGCCTGCGCCCTGAGCTTCCAGCCGGCGTGGATGAATTGATCGGTCGCATGCTCGCCAAACAACCGGCTGATCGCCCGCAGAACGTGGGAGAACTTCCGGACCTTTTCGACAGGGCGATCGCCGCCCATGGCGCGATAACCGAAGCCCAGACTATCGAAGCGCCTCCCGTATTTCAGCAACCACAGGCGCCGCCTCTGACAGAGCAGCCAACACGGGCGCCCATGCATACTCCTGTGACGACGCTAATGCCGCCGCGGGAGCATATTCCGTTTACTACGCAGGCGCCGACTCCGATAAACGCTCCGGCGACGACGCCGATGCCGCCTCCCATCCAAACCCCGGCGGCATACCCGTCGCCGCCTCCGGGCCAATACCCGATGCAGCCGCCTCCGCAATATCACGCGCCTGCGCCATATCCCATGCAGGCCCCGGCGGCATACCCGTCGCCGCCTCCGGGGCAATACCCGATGCAGCCGCCAATGCAGCCGCCTCCGCAATATCCGATGCAGCCGCCAATGCAGTATTCGGCGCCGCCAATTCCGCCGAAGCGGAAATCGGGTATGGGCGCTGTGCTGATCGGCGGGGTGAGTGTGCTCGTTGTCATGCTGGTGGTCGGAGTCGCGATCGTCCTGTTTCTGGACAGTTCCGATTCGGGTTGGAAAAAAAATATGGAGGCCGAGCGCAACGCCTTTCGCGAAGGGCGTTATCTGGAGGCCGTCAAATACGCCGAAGTGGAGCTGAAGGAGGCCGAAGCCTTCGGACCGCAGGACGCGCGTCTGGCCGCGAGCCTGCACAACGCGGGCGAACTTTACACCCGGTTGGAAAAGTTTGACGAGGCGGAAAGATTACTGCAGCGCGCGTTATCGATCCGCAAAAACGAAGACGAGGAGCGCGCGCGAACTTTGTTCGTCCTGGCCAGACTGAATTACGGTCGAGGCAATAAAGACAAGGCCGAGGGCTTTTATAGACAGTCGCTGGTGTTACGAGAGAAGGTTCTGGGAAAAGATCATCCTGACGTCGCCGAGAGCCTGAGCGGGCTGGCCGTCGTTATGGCGTCAAAGGACCTTGGAAAGGCGGAGGACATGGCCCGCCGGTCTCTCAGTATCAGAGAAAAGGCGCTTGGCGAAAACGACGTCGCCGTGGCCGAAAGCTTATTGGCGCTGGTTGAAGTGATCCGGGAGATAGGCAAGCCCAGCGAGATAGATTCCGATTTGCAACGCGCCATGGCCATCAGGGAACGCGCTCTCGGGGCGGCGCATCCGGATTTTGCCGAAAGTCTGATAGCTAAGGGCGTGTTTCTGGACAAACGATCCCAGTGTCAAGACGCTGAGGCGCCGATGCGTCGCGCGATCCCGATCCTCGAAAAGACTTATGGCGCGGACCATCCCGTCGTGGCCAGGGCCAATCTCGCGCTCGCCAATGCGATTGCGGGGGCGGGGCAAAGCAGAATTTCCGAATTTGAGGAATTGAGTAACGGCGCTATCGCCGTGTTGAAAAAAGCATATGGCCCTAGGAGCAGGGACGTGGCCAAGGCGCTTGCGATCAAGGGAACGGCGCTGGTGTACCTGGAAAAATACGCCGAAGCGGAAAAGAACCTCAACGAGGCGCTGGCCATTTCTGAGAAGGACAGGCTGGGCGGCGAATTGGCCGCCGAAGCTAATCTGACCATGGCCGTACTTTTCAGCAACCAGGGGGACCTTATCAAATTTGAAACCTATCTGAAGAGCGCCACCACTGCATACGAGAACGCTTTTGGAAGAGACAATCCGGCATTATCATTCCTCTTACTCCTTCAAGCGATGTATCTGGCCAAATCGAAAAGGATCAGCGAAGCTGAATATAAGCTGCGCCAGGCCGACGTTGGCGTTCAAAAAGCTTCCGGGACGATAAAAGGCTCATTGACGTCTTTCTCTTCGTTCGCCAAAGCGCTTGTGACGTTTCAAAAAGGCGAGGTCGAGCAGGCGTCGGAGGCGATGAGAAAGCTGGTGTCCGCGTTCGATGAGTCGCCGATACTCTTCAACGACGCCGTTCACTTCGTTTACCAGATCTCCGTCGTGGAGCAGACTCAACCCATGGTTGAAGACTTGAAGAAACTGGTTGAGGCTCGCGCCTCAGGGGGACTTCAGGACGCCCAGGTCAACACCGTGGTCCAGCGGATAGAACTGCTGGAAGCGACGGCGAAGCGCGGCCTGACTCTGGTGGAATCGGAACAGTGCAAGCGGAATCAGAACTTTTTGGGAGAATACAAAACACTGCTCGCGCTTTTATCTACTATCAAAGCCTTCTGCTATGACACCGCCAGCAGGCATCAGGACGCCATGAAGGTTTTAAACGAAAACCTGCCTACCATTCAGGATAGTCTTGCGCGGGCAGGCGCCAAATCCGATCTGTACGGCATCTTCTCGCTGTATAGCAATATGCTCAGACGGACAGGGCAGGAAAATGAAGCGCAGGAAATCGAATCTCTGGTTAAAGATCTCCCCGCCGGGAACGCTCCCAGCAATTAGCGGTCGGTTTTTCCCCCGATCGATACAACCGGCGTTGAAGTCATTCGGTCTAACCATTGGAATATGGAACCTCCAACCGCGAGGACGCGGAGGCGCGCAGAGAAAGACTTGTATTGATCTTTCTCTGGGGGCCTGTGTGTCCTCCGCGGTCGTTCTATCTGTACAATGATACTGGCGCCGCTCCCGCGGAGAAATTATGTTGAACAAGGCGACGACTTTCACCCGATTGATTGTGTTGATTGTGACGTGCGCGACGACGGCGTTCGCGCAAACTCATGCCGAGTTGCGCGGCGTAATCGTCGATGAATTCGGCGCGATAGTTCGCAAGGCGTCGGTCGGCCTGGAAGACGGCGCCGGGCGCAAATTTGCCGGGCAGACGGATGATGCGGGACAATTTCGTTTCACGGGTCTAGCCCCGGGAACTTACACGTTGACCGCGACCTCGCCAGGATTCGCTTCGGCCGCCGAGCGGGTGATCGTCAAGGCCGGAGGCGCGACTTCGGTAAATCTGGTGTTGAAAGTCATGATCTCGGAACAGATCGAGGTCAAATCGGAAACCGTCGGCGTCACGACCGAACCTGACCAGAATCTGTCGGCCATCGATCTCTCGCGCGATGAATTGGCCTCATTGCCTGACGACCGGGATGAATTGCTGCAGACGTTGCGCGCGATGGCCGGGTCGAGCGATTCCGCCCCGATCTTTGTCGACGGTTTTTCCGAGGATCGGCTGCCGTCGAAGGATTCCATACTGGCCGTGAAGATCGGTTCCAACCCGTTCTCGCCGGAATTTTCCGGCAGGGGAAACAACCGTATAGAGGTTATTACGAAGCCCGGGTCGGACAAACTCGGCGGCAATGTTCAGTTCCGGTTCAACGACGAATCGCTCAACGCGCGCAACGCCTTCGCGACTAATCGCGCGCCGCTCCAGGTCAGAGATTTCAACGCTAACCTGACGGGCCCGATCATTCGCGACCGCTGGGGCTACTTCATCGAATACGAGCGCGAGAGGCAGGACGAAAACGCCTTCATCAACGCGACCGTTCTCGACTCGGCCGGGATGTCGACGCGGCCATCCCTCGCGACTGCGCTCACTCCGGCGCGCGACGACGACTTCACCATTCGCACCAATTTCCTCGTCACGAAAAAGAACACGCTCGGCCTCTGGTACGATTACGAGCGTGAGGCCGAAGAGAACCAGGGCCTGGACGGCGGCTTCGATCTGCTCGAACGGGGCTTCGACAATTCGGAGCGCCGCCACATGCTGCGCGCGTCTCTCACTTCCTTGATCGGCGCCGGGGCGATCAACGAGATGCGATTGTCGCTCAGCCGCCGCATTGAAGAGACAAAGGCGCGCAGTGACGCGACGGCCGTCATCGTGCTCGACGCCTTCAGTTCGGGCGGCAATCAGCAGTCGCTGTTCAACAGTGAATCGCGGGACCGCATCGACCTTGTGGACAACTTCAGCCTGACGCGCGGGAAACACACGATAAAAACCGGCGGCCGGATCGAATACGCGCGCTATAAATTTCTCAACCGCGCCAATTTCGGCGGGACCTTCACTTTCGGTTCAGGCTTCGAGCGGGACGCCGCCGGCGGCGTCATCACGGGCGCGGACGGCGCCCCGATCACAATTACGCCGATCGAGCAATACCGCCGCACTCTGCTCGGGATGCCGGGCTATGGGCCGTCGCAATTTTCGATCACGAGAGGCGATCCGCTCATCACTCTCCCGCTGTGGGAGGTTTCGTGGTTCGCGATGGATGACTGGCGAGTCTCGCCCGGGCTCACGATCTCGTTCGGGGCGCGGCACGAGATGGAGACTGGAATCCGGGACCGGGCGAACGTCTCGCCACGCCTCTCCTTCGCCTGGACGCCGGACAAAGACCGCAAATCCGCGCTCAGAGCCGGGGCGGGAATTTTCTATGACGGGCTGGAATCTGAGATCATCTTCGACACGGCCCTTTATGACGGCGTCAGGCAACAGCAGTTCGTTATTGATCAGCCGTCCTTCTTCCCCGATATACCACAAATCTTTGACGGCGCGATGAGGCTCGATTCGGCGCTCCGCACCCGCTCGCCAGACCTCGATTCGCCTTACATAATCAACACCAGTGTCGGCTACGAACGGAAACTGCCGCTCGGACTGTTCGCTTCAGTCACTTACAATCGGCAAAGCGGCGTTCATCTCTTGCGCACCAGGAATGTCAACGCGCCGGCGCCAGGAACGGGATTGCAACCGACCCCGGGCCGCGGACCCATACTTCAATACGAATCGTCCGGCCGTTCGACGCGCCACGAACTGGCGTTGAATGTGAAATACGACCTGAAGCGGAAGCTGTCGCTGTACGGCAATTACATCCTGTCAAAGACGCGCAGCGACACCGACAGCGCGTCTCTCGCTCCCGCCAATTCGTACAATTGGTCGACAGAATGGGGGCCTGCGTCCAACGACCAGCGCCACAGATTGGTTTTAGGCGGGAGCTTCAATCTGCCCGGCGAGACCAGATTTAGTCCCCTCATCCAAATCTCTTCAGGCGGGCCTTTCAATATCACGACGGGCCGAGACAACAATGGTGACACGATGTTCACCGATCGCCCGTCCTTTGCCACACCGGGCGCTGCTCCTGGCGATCCGGAGCTAATCATCACCCGCTTCGGCGCCTTCAATCCGAACCCACGACCGGGGGATCAAATCATCCCGCGAAACCTCGGTAGAGGCCCAGGTCAGACTCTATTCAACCTCAACTTTACGAAGACCTTCGCTTTCGGACCCTCCGAAAAGCGAGATCAGAATGGCAAAAATGAAGACCCGCGATTCAAGCTGACACTAGGAGCTAACGTTAGTAATCTTCTGAACAAAACTAACTTGAGTGGATTCAGCGGCGTGCTCTCCTCGTCGCGCTTCGATAGGCCTAACCGGGCGCTCGGCGCGCGGAGGGTCGTATTGACCCTCAAATTCAGCTTCTGACTTTTAATGTTTTTGTAATTGACATATGCAAGCGAAGTAAATATCCTAACCCCGCTTTACGTTGCTAATCTAACTGATTGCCCCAATGAGTTGCACGCCCTTTTCCTCACCTCCTGGGTTTTCCCCCTTAGTCGCAAGCCCCGATTCGTTGACAAATTTACTGTAGCGACACAAATCTGAAGATTGACGCTTTGCATATTTTTCATTAGCCGAATTCTGAAGGCACTTTGAATTCGTGCGCAATGAACGGTGTGAGATACGAACTCACTTACCGAATTGATGATTGAAAACGAAGAGTGGAGGAGAGGGATAAAGTCGGTGAGCGTATCAGGGTGGGAACGGGGCGAATAAGCGGCGACGAATGGGGAGCGCGGCGTCGCTTGGTCGTCAAACATCCGCGCAGTTCGCTTCACCGGCTACCCCTCTCCTGCGCTCTTCGTTATGGCATTATTCGGGTAATACTTGTAACTCGAGACTGAGTAAGGCGCAAAAGTAATTGTTGTAAGTCGCTTGTATTTCGTCCACTGCTGAGTTGTCACATGGCATGACATCGAAGAAAAGCGCGGCTGATCTGCAATTATCTATAAAACAGCGACTAATGACTGTGGCGCTAATTGATCTGGCTACTTTTTAACCCATCAACTGCACGCTAATCCCTAAGCTTATTTACTGTTGTTTTTCTTGTTTATTCTTGAATGACTGGGAATGACACTGTACGGCGGCATGTTTGCTAGTTCGCCATGACGTAAATGGCGAGAAAACATTTCCAGGCAAACGAACGCCTAACGCAGAAGCCATAGTTGGTAATTTTCTGCAGGCCCGATGGCCGGTAGAAAGACTGAGTAACGGGCTTCTGATTGAAACAAATTGAAACGGTAAATTGAAAACGAAGAGTGGAGGAGAGGGAAGAGTTGGTGAGCGTATCAGGGTGGGAACGGGGCGAATAGGCGGCGACGAATGGGGAGCGCGGCGTCGCTTGATCGTCAAACATCCGCGCAGTTCGCTTCACCAGCTATCCCTCTCCTGCGCTCTTCGTTAGTAAACGTCGCCGCGCGCACAAGCCGATGTATTCAAGAACATCGGCTTGCTGGCGCGCGGCGCTGTTTTAACAGGCGGATTTCAGCGCCATCTACGTTTGGCCGGCCCTGGCATTTTAGCTATTCAGACACGAGCCCAATCCCGAATAAAGTAACAACTATAAGTCTTTGAACCGGAAGTCGAGTGTCGCGCGTTGAGCGACCTCAGTAACGCCTTGAACGACAGCCCGATCAAGATTCGATACCCTCGACAATGATTCTCGCCTCTATCACCTTTGCTAAAACAATGAAGAAAGACGACTTCATCATCCTCCTGCTCAAATATTGGCGTAATTGCCTGGCGGACGCGGACAGAACAGATTTTAATCCTAGAGATTTCGATAATTCCGAAGGGGCGGTCGGAACGCCGTTGAGTGATGTGGCTAACGGCCGGATCAGCGCTGTTAAGGCCGAAAGCCTGATTGCCTTCCACAAGGATAGAAAATCTAGTGACGGCAAGAAAAATCGGAAAAGGAATAATGGAAACAAGCGCTCACATGTAAAAGACGATGATGCAGAGATAACGGAAGTAAAGGTGCTGGTTTGTCCTGTAGTAGCGGCGCCTATCCCGGAGCATGGTAAGCAAGTCGTCGGCAAGGATAGGCTGATCACGCCAGTATGGATCCCGGCGGCGCTCCACATCGACGGCCGCTTGGCCCCCGTGCCTGACGATCCGCCATGGATCCCGCGTAATCTGCTTGAACCAATGGAGACAAATAATCAGACCTTAGGCGATCTTGAGGCCTCGGATAAGTTTCTCGGCGCAAATTCTTTTCCACCCAGGGCAGATGACCCGAGCTCAAGGCTCGGCTGGGGCGATGTCTGGCGATACGCCAATGAAATGTTGAAGGCTGTCGCCGGGCAAACTTTAGGAAACTTCTCTCTGGACGGTTTTACGGCCTGGCGCCAATCATTTATTTTGCTGGACATACCTAGAGGAAGCGCGAAAGATGTCGTCAAGTTTTACGATCAACTCCAACATGATTTGGACAGGGGCCGCATTGCGCTGCCCGCGCTACTGAAGCGATATGGCAGTTTGAATGATAACGAACTCGCCGGGCTTCTATCGCCGGACAAAGAGATCAGGAAATCGGCGGAGCATTTGGGGCAGATGAATCATAAGTTCGGCCTGTCGAAATCGCAGCGTGAAGCCCTGCATCATGCGCTGGCGATGGAAGACGGAGAGATTCTCGCCGTCAATGGCCCGCCCGGAACCGGCAAAACAACGTTGATTCAAAGTATCGTCGCCAGTCTGTGGGTTGAAGCGGCTTTGCGAGGCGGGGATCCGCCTATTATCGTCGCGACCTCGACCAATAACCAGGCCGTCACAAATGTCATAGAAAGCTTCGGCAAGGTGGAAGAAGACGATAGATTATTATCCGGTCGTTGGATTCCCGACATCAAAAGCTACGGCCTTTACTGCCCCGCGAAATCCAAGCAGGAGGACGCGCGAGAGTTTCAGATATCCAAGTGGGATGAGATGGGGTTTTGTCTATCGAAGAGCGCCGAAGATGGAAGCGCGAACGGCGATCAGACAAATATCGAGACGAAAGATTTCGTCGCCTCAGCAGAGAAACATTTCCTTGATCGCTATTCTAAATATGCCGGGCAGATGGTTCCGGATGTTAAATCGGCGGTCGAATATCTTCACAAGAAACTGGCTGAGGTCGCTGGCGAGATCAAAAATGGGCCGGAGTTGTTGCTCAGGCTTAAATCGCTGAATGACAAGATATCCTCCGATTACGGCCCTGATGGAGGAATAGAAGCCTTCATAAGTAAATTAGGCCAAGATATCGAACGGTGTCATGACAGGGCGCAGTTGCTCGAGGGCGTGCGGCAGGGATGGAGGAAGTTTAACAGTGGCGGGCCGGGGTGGGTGATTTTACTGAATTTCATTCCTTGGCTGATGAAAATCTTCCCGGGGGCCAAACAACAACTTGCCGACCATAACGAGAGCTATTTCTCCGAGAAAGGGGTTAAAGTCGAGGCGGACTTGGCGGACGCCGGGAGCATTCGAGACTTCTTCAATCGCGGGATAAATGAAGTGAGAGAGGAGCAACACCGCTTTTCGGCGGCTATCAAACTGGCCGGTCGGGATAAATCTGATCGCGATCTAGCCGACCGGGATTGGAACGGCTGGCTTACAAGAAACAATCTGCATGGCGAGCCGTCGCTTTCGCCGGCAGTGTTGGAGTCTTTAGACACGACGCTGCGCTATCGCGCCTTCAAATTGGCCACACATTTTTGGGAAGGGCGCTGGTTGCTCGAAATAAAAGACTATCTCGAGAGGCCGCCCAAATACCCCCAGTCAGAGCAGGAGCAGAAAAGAAGGTGGCGGCGTTATGCCAAGCTGGCTCCATGCGTCGTTGTCACGCTTTACAAGCTCGAACCATTTTTCAACGCCTTTGGCCGCGCGGCGGGAGAGGATGAACCGACTCGAATCCCGCTCTACGAATTTATAGATTGGCTGATCATTGACGAAGCCGGCCAGGTGGCCCCTGACGTCGCAGGAGCGAATTTTTCTCTTGCGAAAAAGGCGTTAGTCGTCGGCGACGTCATGCAACTCAAGCCCGTTCGAGGTATTACTCCAGGCATAGACGTTGCCAACATGAAGAAAAAGAACCATTCAGTAGCGGTTTCGAAGGAGGACGTGAAAGCCATAGACGCCGCCGGGTTCAGCGTCTCTGAAGGAAAGGTCATGGCGGGCGGAAACGTGATGAAGATCGCGCAACGCGCGAGCCGCTTTAAGACGCTGAAGGCTCGCGAGGGCGAACGTGGTATGTTTCTGGCCGAGCATCGGCGTTGCGCAAGGGAGATAATCGAATATTGCAACGAACTTGCCTACGACGGCCGGCTGGAACCAATGCGAGAAACCGAATCGCCCCTCCCTTTGCCTCGCCTGGGGTATGCCCACATCAATGGCGAACCAGAACAAAAGGGAAACAGCCGGAGAAATCCGGTCGAGGCGCGAGTCATCGCCCGCTGGATTGAAGAGCATCAGGAATTGCTCAAATCCCCTTACGGAAATATCCCGATAGAAAAGATCGTCACGGTCGTGACTCCATTCAGGCTGCAGGCCCAATTGATAAAGGATGAACTTGTAAATAGGAAACTTGGCGCCATAAAAGTCGGGACGGTGCACGTGCTGCAGGGGGCGGAATGCCCGGTCGTGCTGTTTTCGACCGTTTACGGCGCCGGGCAGCCCCCGAGCTTCATGAATGCTGAGCCAAACATGCTCAACGTCGCGGTTTCCAGGGCGAAAGACAGTTTCCTGGTGTTCGGCAACATCGGCGTCTTGCATCAGAGCGAGGAGGGAAAACCCGCGAAGTTATTATCCCGTTATCTTCTGGCCAGCGACGACAATGAGATTACCGACATTGAACTCCCACGGCGTGAAGATGTAGGGGGAAGCAGCGGGGTTCGGCACCTCAACACGCTGGAAGACCACCGCAAGGCGTTGGCGGAAAGCCTTCGGAACGCGCGGCGCGGCGTATGGATTACGTCGCCATATATCAGAAGTCACCCGATCGAGGCCGACCACTTAGATAAGCTCATCACAGAAACTGTCAATCGTGGCATATCCGTGACGATTTATACTGATCCGAGTCTCAACTATGACGATGAACGAAGGCAACGTTTCAAACCGGATTACAAAAAAGCCGTGGGAATGCTGAAACGAAGCGGAGCGGCGGTGACAGTAAGTTGGTTCGATCATAGCAAAACCCTGATTGCCGATGATGAATTGGTGATTGAGGGTTCCTTCAATTGGTTCTCCGCGCGCAGGGATAATCACCAACGGCTCGAGAGGTCTTTTGAATACAGGGGAAAGGGGGTCGGGAATCTTATTTCCAGGCTTATTGAACAAACCGAGAGTCGTCCCTATGTCCAACGCATAGTGGAGGAGGTCTCAAAATGGTAATTCGAGCGCTCATTATCATTGTGAGGCGCATATCGAGGGGCTACCAACTTGCGAGCGGCCCCATAACGGCCACAATCCGCGCTTCGATAAAGATTTGCTTCTAATCGCCACAAAATTGACCCTGGTTTTTACGTTACTGCTGAGTGTGGCCGGACGTCTTGGTAAGTCGAGTAAATACGCCGAGCTCGCCTCGCACTTCAAAGTTCAATATTGGCTCGGTTCGGCGGCCTGTCTGCTCGCATTCCTTTTTTATGGGGAGTGGTGGTGGGGGATTGGGGCCGCGATAAGCGTGGCGATGAATTCGGCCGAGATTGCCCCCTGGTATGTCGGGAGAAAGAAGACTACAAGTAGTCGAGACCGCCGCCGCATAAAGTTGATACTCGCCAATGTCAACCACAGGAACACCGCGCGCGAGCGATTTATTACTTTCGCGCAAAAGCACACTCCGGATTTGCTGGTGGTCCAGGAAGTCAACGAGGGCTGGCGAGAGTCATTACAGGGGTTGCATGGCCTGTATCCGTTCACGGAGGAACTGGCGAGAAGCGGCGGGTCGGGAATGGCGTTATACAGCCGCTTCCCGTTTGAACGATTGACAATCGCTTTTCCTGAAGGAGACTCCAGGCCGTGCATTGCGGCGCGGATCGATATTGACGGCGTGATAGTTTCGCTGCTTTCTATTCACCCGCGCACTCCTATCCGGAATGACCGTTACAGGTCGAGAAACAAGTTGTTCGCCGCCGCCGCCGCTTGTCTGAATGATCTGCCGGCGCCGAAAATATGCGTGGGCGATTTGAACATCACGCCATGGTCGCCATATTATCAGAGCTTCATCGAACGAACGGAGCTTGTGAATGTTAGAAAGGGATTCGGCGTCCTTTCTTCCTGGCCTTCCTGGCCGGTTTTTTTATTATTCAAATGGATGATGCTCCCGTTGGATCATTGCCTGGTCAGCAAAGACATTCGCGTCGCGGACGTGAGGACTGGCGAAACGATCGGTTCGGATCATCTGCCGTTGATTGTCGAACTCGAAATGTGAGGCGCACTGTGAAGAAGATTTTGATTGCGATGATTCTTGTTTCAATCGGCGCGTTGATTGGCTGGCAAGCGGCGCCGTCGAGTCAACCGGCGGTGTCGGCGCAAGCGCAAGGGCGATCTGCGGAGCAAAATTCCGCCGGGGCGACCCCTACCGCCAGCGCCGAAGGCCATATTCTTGAACACGACGCCGAGGTGGCTAAAAGCGGCCCTGCTCCGCACGGCGGTCCCGGACGTTCGACCGGTTACAACTTCTTCGAGAAGGCCGCGGACTTCAAACAGGTATTCCGAAAACGCGTATTGCACCCGGGCGCGGCCATCGGCTACCACCCGCAGAAGGAAGACGAGGTCTATTACATTCTCAGCGGCGAAGGCGTGATGCAGATGAATGGCAAGGAATTTCCGGTCAAACCGGGCGACGCGATCCTGACTCGCCCCGGCAGTTCGCACGGATTGAAGCAGGCGGGCAAAGACGACCTTACTCTGATCATCGTTTATGAAAAGCGCCCCGCCGCGCATTGAAACGCAATCTGACGGATTTATGATTTACCTTTCTATCGTGATACCCGCATTCAACGAAAGCCTGCGCATAGGCAAAACATTGGCGGAAACATTCAGTTATCTGGATAGTTTGAATTTCGAGAGTGAAGTATTGATAGTCGACGACGGCTCCACTGATGCAACAGGCGATAAGGTTAAGGAAGCGATGGAGAGGGCCAGGGGCAGACTCCGTTTAATACGAAACCCGGGAAATCGAGGTAAGGGATATTCGGTTCGCGGCGGCGTGCTGCAGGCCCGCGGCGAGATCGTTCTCTTTTATGACGCCGACATGTCCGTCCCGACGACCGAGATAGCGAAGTTGATTCAACCGATCATCGAAGGCCGTTTCGACGTTGTGTTCGGTTCTCGCTACATCGACAGTGATTTGGTCGGAGAGCCACAATCCATTTTTCGGAGGGCGGTCAGCCGGATCGGCAATGTTATTATGCGCTGGGCGACTGGACTCGATTATCTGGACATGCAATGTGGGTTCAAGGCGTTTCGAGGCTCGACCGCAAAATCGGTCTTTCAGGATCAAACAAACGACGGTTTTGGATTCGATCCCGAAGTTCTGTTCATCGCCGCCAAGCGTGGATGGAGACTGCTTGAGACGCCTGTGATTTGCAATCATGTCGCAGGCTCGAAGGTCAATATTCTGACGACGCCGCTGAAGGTATTGCTGGAGGTGCTTAAGATACGCAGGAACGACCTCCTGGGACTTTATGACGGCGCGGGAGAAATTCGAATAGACCCGACCGTTGAAGCTTCACGCCCCAGAGATTGACAGAGTGGGATGTCGGCGCCGAACGCGTCCGCATTCCACTTCTTGTTATTCCGCCTGGCATTTTCCCGCCTCCTCAGGGGGTCTGCGCCAGCACGTGATTGACATAATCGGGGTCCCCGATGTTTTGTGGGCGGTCTGCCGCGGGCACGCGCTCCCAGACGATGGATCGTATGCCGGTTGTCGGATCGGTGTTGACCACCAGGTTTCCGTCCGAATCCACAGGGACTTTGAACTCATGCAACGGTAGCCTGAACAGGTCACGACCGGCCCATCCGTTATAGCCACGGATAGAATCCAGCTCCAGCTGATTCGCGTCGAAGTCCGGCAGTATGTCAACCGAGATTGTGGGAGAATCGGCTGTTGGAGGATTAGCGAGGTTATACCGCCTGACTAAATCGGCGAAACCTTGACTCCTTCTGACCTGAGCCGGGTAGTTTCTGGCGATCCTTTGTTTTTCATTGAAAACGGCAATGCCACGTCTGATATTCGCTAACCAGTCCCAGTGCTCATCCTCGGTCGGGGGCGGGTTGGTGATTTGAAAAAGGCCGACTCCTCCCGCCCGATCAGCGCTCATCAAAGGGCAGTTACCAATCCCGCCGTTGCGGTCCGCGCGAAATTGGCGCTGCGTGCTCTCATGGGCCACTATCCGCTGAAGCGTTAAAGTGGGTAGGGCCCCATTAAGATCAGCGCGCATAGGATTGGTCCCTCTGATTCTGAGACCACTGGTCTTAGCTTCAATTTTCCCGGTCGGCAGGACGGCCGAGACCGTCAAGGTCAGTTGCGCTCCCCTGACCCGCGGAAAGGCAATGATAATGTTGCCTCCAATTGAGAGGAGTTCGAATTGATCATTGATCGTGACCGGTCTCCTCACGTTAGGCTGGCAATCTGAAGTTTGAAATTTGATCTCTACCGTCCATGTGAATTGCGTAGTAGGCGTCGGGTCCGGGGCAATACCGAGGATCCTGGCTTCGGCCCTGATGACCGGCATCTGAGGTCCTGTCCCGATTGAGCCTGCGGTAATATCGAAGTTGCTATCGTTAGTGGGCGAAATAATCTCGATACTGGGCGGCATTAGGATCTCCCTTCATGTCTAAAATCTGGGCTAACAATCTGGGCTATAAACCCGGCTCCGGAAAAATTCCGATCATTGGGCGCCGGGCGATAACTGAAACTTTGTTGGCCTGAATGCAATCTAGAACAGACCAGGCTGGGCCGGCTCGAACTCCGAGGCTTCTGAAACGACGGCCTTTCCTGAATGCAGAATGTGTCGAACCTCGATCCCTCGTTGGGTGAGTGTGCGCGTGATGAGCCGATATCGGTGGCAGCTTTTATAGTCAGCCTCTGCGCACATAAACGCCACACGCCGGCCGGACGCCACGGCCAGCAGTCGCTCGATGCCCGCAAGATAAAGCGACGATTGTGCGACCAGGTCGTAATCGACCTTGCCGTTTGGAAAATAGAGCGCGGGGTTTTCGGGACGCCCGCCAATTTCCCCGCCGAAATAAAAGTATTCAATTCCGGCTTCTTCAACAGACGCTTTCAAATTCTCGCGGTTGAAATGATGGTTGTAACGGCTGTAAGGTTGGCTGCGCGTGTCGGCGAGCGCGGCTATTTCGTGGCGCCGGAGTAACTCAATAAAGGCGCGAACGTCCACGTTACTATGACCAATGCTATAAAGAGTCATGGTTGGGGAGAATTATAAATCCGTTGACCCGCCGGCGCTCACTCGATCTTCGCCACGCCGCCGCCGGGATTGGGAAAGCGTGTGAATACCAGAGGATCGTGCCCCGGCACAATCAGCTTCGGGTCGGATGCGAGCTGCCTCATCCTTTCCTGCGCCTTGAGGTTCGACCCTGCGTCGAGCGTCGCCGCTATCGGGGCGCGCAGTTCGAGGTTTTCGTAGAGGTAAAGATTGTCCGAGGCGACAACTACCACGCCTGCTTTCGTGTTCACGCCGACGAACTGCGACGCGTAGGTGTGGCGGCCTCCGGTGTAACAGCGCACGCCGATCATCGGCTCCTTGTCGTCGCCGTCGATCAGCTTGACGCGGCCTTCAAGATTGAGCTTGACCAGAGCCATCACGTCATCAGGATCGATGCCGGCATGCGCGCCCCTGGACTGCCAGGCTTCGCCCGTGTAGTAGGCGTATTCGTCTTTCTGAATCCACACGCGCGCTCTCGGAAAAAGATCGAAGCCGTCGGCGTGATCCCAATGCATGTGCGTGATGATGATGTCGGTGACCTCTTCCGGCTTGACGCCGAACTTGGCGACCGCCTCCGACGGCTTGACGAAATCTTTGACCTTCCACTGCTTGAAAAACTTCTCGCGGTAAAAGCCCGAGTCGACCAGAATGTTGCGTCCGGCCGGCCCTTTGATCAGCCAGACCATCATCTGAATGTCCATTTTGCGCGACTGGTCAGCGCCGGCGACGAGCGCCGAAACGGGGAAGTCCTGAATCACGCCGTAGCTGATCGCATAGACTTCATAAACCGGCTTCTCCTGGCTTCTCGCCGCCGAATCGAACGCGACTGTCGAAAAGCCTAGCAGCGTCACAAGAAATAGAATTCTTCGCGACATAGTCATTTTCTCAGAGTGTGGTTTGAAAGCTGCGATTTGAGCCTGGGAAGCAGGCGCCAGCATAAAGCCTGGGGCGTCAGCCCCAGGGGATCGTTAGTTTACCTGGGGTTCCGCGCTAATGCGCTCCGCCCCAGGCCTTACTCCGCCGCCCGCTTCGCGGGCTTAAGAATAGAACTTCTAAAACACGCTCTCAGTTATGCGGCCTCGATCGCCGCTTTTTGTCTCGCGTCAACCAGGTTCGCGTTGAACCAGTTCGGATAAAGCGGGGTTGGCGCCGTGATTGCGTCGAGTTCCGCGACTACCGCGTCAGTCAACTTCAGATCCGCCGCCTTCAGATTATCTTCGAGTTGATGGAGCTTGCTCGCTCCGATGATGATGCTCGAAACGATGGGCTTGGCGAGCAACCAGGCGACGGCGATCTGGGCCACGCTGGCGTCGTGTTGCGTGGCGATCTCGCGCATCCTTTCGACGACTTTGAATCCTGCTTCCTTATCAAAAGGGAGGAAGTCGAAACCGGCCAGCCTGTTCTCACTGTCCTTCAGGTTTTCCCTCGTGTATTTGCCGCTCAGGAAGCCTCCGGCGAGCGGGCTCCAAACCGTCATGCCCAGGCCCGCATAGCGCATGAACGGCGCGACATCGTGTTCCACGTCGCGCCCGACGAGCGAGTAATACATCTGCCCGGAGGAAAATTGCGCCCACCCGCGCTCTTTCTGCATTTGAAGGGCGGTGGCGGCTTTCCAGGCCGACCAGTTCGAAAAGCCCAGATACCTGACTTTGCCAGTTCGCACAAGGTCGTTCAGGGCTTCGAGAGTCTCCTCTATCGGAGTGAACGGGTCTTCCTTGTGAACGATGTATAGATCGATGTAATCGGTGTTGAGCCGCCTGAGACTCTGCTCGCATGAGGCGAGTATGTGCCGTCGCGAAAGGCCGGCCTGCGTGAGCGGCTCGCCGGATCGGAAGCCGGCCTTGGTGGCGATCACCGTATCCCGGCGACGAGCCCCGAGCGCTTCGCCTAGAATCGATTCTGACTGCCCGCCGGAATAGCTGTCGGCGGTGTCAAAGAAATTTACGCCGGCCTCGAGCGATTTCTCGACCATCGCTCTAGCATTCTCCTGGTCAACCTTGAAGACCGCAGGTATCGAATGATAACTGCCAAACGTCATCGCGCCGAAAGAAAGTCGTGAAACGATCAATCCGGTGTTACCGAGTCTTGTGTACTGCATGAAAATCCTTCTCCCTGGTTGTTAAGCAAGCGCATGAGTTAATGAAAGGCAGAGCGATTCTATCAGACAGGAAAATGTGGGAGAAGAAAATAAAAGGGGTCTTTTGCCATTTCTATTTTCTTCTCCCACATTTTCCCGCCTGAGCGGCGGATTCAACTGATGCGCCCAATTTCGACTACCGCATTGTAATCCGGGATGCCGCATTCGGGATCGCCGACTCCGCGTTTGATGAGCGCATTGCCTTCCGGCCAATGGACCTGAACGTTGCCGGCGGCGATCGGCGCAATGCGGCAGTGGCCGCGCAGGGCGCCTGCCTGACTGCGAACGATAATTGCGTCGCCGTCTTGCAAACCCAGTCTCAGCGCGTCCTCTTCATTCATCAGCACGTCGTCGCGGCGAAAGCCGTTGAGAGGGTCACGGTCGTGGTGGACGATACTGTTGAACTGTTTGCCGCGCCGCGTAGAGAGTCGCAGTTTGCCGTCATTCTCCGGAGGCGCCGGAGAGGCGATTTCGATCACGGAAAATCCGGCGCGGCCGTCGGGCGTCGCGAACTTCGGCGTGACGCGTCCGTCAGCGTCACGCGTTTCGCACAGGCGGGCGCCACCCCACTGAACCTGATCGCCGGCCTTACTGAGATTTTGAATGCCGTCGTAGGAGGGCGCCGCGCGGGCGATCTCGTCGCGTATCGCCTGCGCGGCGTCGAAGTGAATCAAATTGGCGGAGGCCGGCCTGGCGCGTTCCGCGATCAGCATGGGAATCTCCCATTCGGCCCTCGCTTCGCCTATGCGGCGACCGGGAATTTCCGGGCTGAAGAGTATTCTGCGCTCAGTCGTCGTTTCGGTCCCGCCGCCGCGCTGTTCGTATCGCGTCTGCGCCGGCAGAAGTAAAACGACGTCGTTCGGCTCGACGAACATTTGAGGGCTGAGAATGATGTCCTGATGGATACGCGCCGGAACGCGTTCAATGGCCTCTCGAACGAAACCGGGCTCCGGCAGCGTCTCCAGAAAGTTGCCGCCGCTGATATAAAACCAATCGACGAGCCCTTCGCGCGCCGCTTCGATCATTTCAACGGCGTTCAACCCGCGCCGCGCCGGGGCGTCGAATCCCCACAATTCGCGCATTCGGGCCGCGCCTTCTTCGTTGACGGCGACGCCGCCCGGAAACTGATTCGGCGCGCATCCTACCTCGGCGCCGCCCTGCACGCCGGAATGGCCCCGGATCGGAACCAGTCCGGAGTTCGGCTGCCCGACGAATCCGCGCGCCAGGGCCAGGTTGACAATCGCGCGCACATTCGCTGCTCCGTCGGAATGCTGGGTGATCCCCATAGACCAGACGAAGACTGCGGTCTTCGCTTCGCCTAGCATCCGCGCGAATCTCAGCATTTCATCGCGGCTCGCGCCCGACGACGCTTCGAGCAGTTCCCAGGAATCGCCGGCGAGCTTCGATTTCAATTCATCAAACCCGTTCGTGTGTTGTTTGATGAACGAATCGTTCGTCCATCCCTGTTCGATCATGTGTTTGATCACGCCCGCGATGAACGCTTTGTCGCCGCCGGTGTGAACCTGGAAGAAAGCGTCGGCGAGCTTCGTTCCGAACATCGCGCTCTCCGCCACCGACGGAATCCAGTAACGCTCCAACCCCGGCTCTCGATAAGGGTTGATGACGGCGACGCGCGCGCCCTGCTGTTTGGCGTAATAGATGTATTTGGTCGTCACCGGCTGGTTGTTAGGCGTGTTGCTGCCCCAGAAAACCAGCAGGTCCGAGCCGATCCAGTCTTTGTATGAACAGGTCGAAGCCGCCGCCCCGATCGTTTGTTTCAACGCCACGGTCGAAGGCGCGTGACAGATCCGAGCCGAATTATCGATGTTGTTGGTCCCGAAAAAACGCGCGACCTTCTGCGCGACGTAATAGGCCTCGTTCGTCAGCCCGCGCGAAGTCAGGTAAAAAGCCATTCGTTGCGGCTGAGCCGCGGCCGCCGCCGAAGCCGCGACGTTCAACGCCTCCTCCCATGTGACTCGCCTGAAGCCCTTCTCTCCGCGCCTCCGCAGCATCGGGTAAGGCAATCGTCCCAGTTCTCGCAACTCCGCCGCAGTCATCCGCGCCAGCGAGGCGGCGTCTTCCAACCGCCTTATATCGAGCGACGGCGCCGTATTAAGCCGCATCAGTTCCAGCCTGACCATGCACAGGTGTACGCCGTCCATCGTGAAATCGCGGACGCCGGTCGTGCCCAGCGCGCAGCCGTCGCAAACGCCCCTCGTCAGGATTCGCCACGCGAACGGCAATTGATCGCGGTTGCGCCAGAGGACCTTCGCCATTTCGAGGTAATGGTTCGGCTTCACCTGACCGACGCCGTTCGGCGCGAGTCCCGCCCAGTTCGATCTATTCCAAGTCTTCATTGTATGTCTAGCCACAGAGGACACAGAGCGCACAGAGGAATCACTATATACTCCATCTCCTCTGTGCGCTCTGTGGCTATTCACCTATAAGATCTCTCAATGAGGAGCGGATGCGATCCTGCGTCTTCTCGCCGAGATGCGGGACGCTGTTGAGTCCCCCGCCTTCGACGAACTTGGCGAAGTCGTCGAGATTTGTGATCTGGAACCGCTGGTAGAGAATCTGCAAGGTCTTCAGACCTATGCCTTCCACCCTGAGGAGGTCGAGAGTGGTTTCGGGAATCTTCGCCTTGATTTCCTCATAAGCTTTGAAGGAGCCGGTTTCGAGCAATTCGACGATTTTCCCGCTGATCGCCTCGCCGACGCCGGGCAGTTCGCGCAAACGCGAGACGCCGCCCTCCGAGACCATTTCGGCGAGCGGCGTCATTGTGTCTTCGATCGTCTCCGCGGCCGTGCGATAGGCGCGAATCTTGAACGGATTGTCTTCGCCGAGTTCCATCAAATCGGCGAGGCGGCGGAAGACAGCGGCGATCTCTGGATTATCCATACCGCAAAAGCCTGAGACGGGCGTGTTCGCTTAACTTAATCCCAGTCTTGAGTTGAACTCAGAAGAGGTCCAACCACGGGGAACACTGGGGGCACGGGGACGAAAGAGGAAAAGGCTTTGTGGAAAATAGGTTCAGTATATCTTCCAGCCTGGCGACCAAACTTACCCCCG
>DASTMP010000388.1:0-2930 GCA_035714085.1 Blastocatellia bacterium | reverse complement strand
CATAGCGCCGGACTGGTTCAGCGGGTTCCAAGGCATTCAGCTTATTCAAACCGAGCCGCTGCAGAACTCGACTGACAGTGGCTGGCGAGACGCCGACCTGCGCAGCGATCTGCTTTCCCGTCCAGCGCTGGCGGCGTAGCCGTTCGATCTCCTCGATGACCGTCTGGGGCGTCGGTCGCCGAAGCCGATGCGGCCGGGATGAGCGATCTTGCAACCCTGCCAATCCCTCGCGACGATAACGCTTAACCCACTTACGGACCGTCCGCGGGCAGACGCCTGCGGTTTCGCTGACGGCCTCCGGCGTCTGCCCGCTCTCCACCTGCCGTACGATCCGCTCTCGACCAAGTGGCGTCAGCCAGGCATTCTTATGCATGTTCATCCGGTCCTCCTGAGAATCGCTGAAGCATCGCACCTCCAGCTTCCTCGGCCAGGACCGGATGGACAACCTAATGAAAGCTCACAGCTAGTCTGACTGAATCAGAAAAAAGAAACGAAGAGAGGTGATTGGCAAACATCTGATATGATGAGCGATTCGGATTTCAGCGGAGGGCTGAGATGGGTCTGCAAAGAACAGCGGATATTGAATCGCGGTTTGTGACTTATGTCGATGGGCTGGCGGGCGTGATCGGTCATGGCGATCGCGAAAGGCCGCTGCGGGACTATTGCACGGGCTTGGTGATGCCGTGCGAGCGCAAGAGTGTAGAGCCCATGGCGGCGGTGACGGCGCCGGCGCGCGTTGGGGCTCAGCATCAGTCGCTGCTGCATTTCGTTGGCGAGGCGCCTTGGTCAGATGAGAATGTCTTGGCCAAAGTGCGCGAGATGGTGCTGCCGGCGATCGAGCGGCATGGGCTGATTGAAGCGTGGATCATCGATGACACGGGCTTTCCCAAGCAGGGGCGGCATTCGGTGGGCGTAGCGCGACAATACTGTGGCCAACTCGGCAAGCAGGACAATTGTCAGGTCGCGGTGTCACTGTCGCTTGCTAATCACGAAGCGAGCCTGCCGGTGGCGTACCAGCTGTATCTGCCGAAAGAATGGGCGAAGGACCACGCTCGTCGGCGCAAGGCGGGTGTACCCAAGAAGGTCAGATTCAAGACCAAGCCTCAGATTGCGCTCGAGCAGCTGCGTTGGGCGTCCGCGGCCGGCCTGCCGCGCGGTGTCGTACTGATGGACGCGGGCTATGGTGCCGATACCGATCTGCGGGCCACCATCACGACGCTGGGGTTATCCTACGTCGCTGGCATCATGCCGAATACCTCGGTGTGGGCGCCCGGCAAGGGGCCGCTGCCACCGAAGAACTGGTCAGGTCAGGGGCGGCCACCGAAGCTGATCCGCCGTGATGCCAAACGTCGCCCGATCTCGGTCAAGGCGCTCGCGCGTGACCTTCCCGCGCGCGCCTGGCGCACGATCCAATGGCGGGAAGGCGCGGCCATGCCGCTGTCTTCGCGGTTTGCTCGCGTGCGGGTTCGCGTCGCCCATCGAGATTATTGGCTGGCTGAACCGCGCGCGGAAGAATGGTTGCTAATAGAGTGGCCCGAGGGCGAGAACGAGCCAACCAAATACTGGGTCTCAACCCTGCCAGGCGACATCACTTTTCGCCGCATCGTCGACATCGCCAAATTGCGCTGGCGTATCGAGCGCGATTATCACGAACTCAAGCAGGAGGTGGGGCTCGGCCACTTCGAAGGACGTGGGTGGCGCGGCTTCCACCACCACGCGACGCTATGCATCGCAGCTTACGGATTCCTGATCTCCGAGCGGGGGGCGATTCCCCCCTCAGGACCTCGTCGCGCCTGGCCGTTCCCGCCATCTGCGCTATCCGACGGTTACCGACCCAGAGGCTCCGCCCCTGCGTCCCGAACGGCACATTCCGAATTCAATCGCAACCGTGCGCCGGCGACTGATCGCAGCTCTCGTCAGCAAACTGCCGCGATGTCCATGCTGCGCAGCTCCAATCGCAAGAAATATGCGCCGGAAAATTTCTTGATGCAGTAAGACTAGGCGCCGGGCCGTATTCGCGGTTCGGGACCGTCATTTTGGGCTAACGCGGCTGTCGCTAAAAACAAGCCGCGAAGTTCCACGAAATGCTACAAAGCTCGGTAGCCTGGGCCGGGCTGCGCGCCATGCTCGTAATAATCCAGCCCAACCGCGTCGCGCGCCTCACCTTCAAGCGCCCTTCGATCAATGCCGTTAGCTCTTCACGCGTGCGCTGCGAAGCAGGTATCCTCGCCATGGGGTGCTCCCTTGCCGGGCTCGCTAAAGCCCGTTTGCTGAACCAGAATCAGATCTGCAAAGGATGCACTCCGCCAATTTTCCAGCAATTCTAGGACTTCACCCTCGCGTGCCGATACGGACTGTTGCTTTACCGCTTGAGTTGTATAGCTGCCACCTTTTGGCTGACTGGCTGAAAGGAGTCCAGCAGTGGGTAAACCCGATCACGGCGAGCATGAAGCCAGGAATATCGTAATACTTGAAATGATAGCCGAACGCGCGGATGATGACGCTCGTCAGCTCCGTCATGCTGTAGTAGCGATCGGCAGTCACGTGCAGCGCCGGGTAAAGATCCTCCGTCCAGGTGGGAGATTCCCACGATGTTATGTGCTACGCATGTGTCGGCGCCTATTCCGTGTCGGATCGTGAAGGCCAACCGAGTGCGGGATTGGTCGGTGGGCGGTTTGCATGGTCAAGCCGCACTGTCTGCTCGTTGTTCGGCGGGCTGGCGCTTGCCACGCTGGCGGATACCCCCATTCTTCGTCCCCACCATCCGCCAGATAGTGCTACATCAGGCCTACTCTTGGCATGGACAAGCGATGTATCCTGTTTTCGTAATAATTTATCTACTCGGGTTTTCTCGCCTACCTCTTTCACTCATGAGCGGGAGATGCAACGGCTTACAACCGAAGACGGCTGATCGACAACGACCGTCGTTC
>DASTMP010000387.1:0-2092 GCA_035714085.1 Blastocatellia bacterium | reverse complement strand
GCTGATTGCCGCGTTAAGATCGCCCTGTTCGGCGTGGAATAGACCACGATTGATCAGCGCCTCAGGGTATCGAGGATTCAACTCAATGGCGCGGTTATAATCGCTGAGCGCTCCTGCCAAATCTCCCTTGCGCTGCTTGGCGAGGCCGCGGTTGTTATAGATGGCGGCGCGCGCATCGAAAGCGATGGCGAGGTCGTAATCGGCGATGTCCCGATCCAACTCCCCTTTCTCCAGCCACTCGTTACCGCGTTCGAGATAAGAGGCCGCTGAGGACGCGCGTGAAGTTTGAGCTTGAACGTTTGCCGCCGACGTCAAGATACAGAGTAAAAAGATTAGGGCGCGCGAGGTTCCTGGGCTGAGCATAGTCTCTCCTCCAAACATTTGGGCAATAATGTAGGGCAGACTTCGGTCTGCACACTCCTGTGGGGCAGACTGATGTCTGCCCCACATCTGACAGGGAGGGCAGGACGCGTCTCGATTGCTCAGGACACACGCCTGCCTTAGAATGAGCCGGTTTTTCCAAACAGTTTCATCGGCTCATTCGGCTGCGGACGATACGCTCAGCTCCGCGGCGGTGTCTTCTGTAAGCTCTAGGGATTTTTCAGGGAAATTCTAGGGGCGCTATTTGAAACCCTATTGGAGTGGTCATGGGCCATCAGCCAAATCAGATTTACGAATTCGGCCCCTACCGGCTCGACGCCGCCGAGCGCCTGCTGCTGCGCGACGGGGCCGCCGTCTCGCTGCAACCCAAAGTCTTCGAACTTCTGCTCACGCTGGTCGAGCGCCACGGGCGTTTGGTGGAAAAAGATGATTTGATGAAATTGGTCTGGCCCGACACGGTCGTCGAGGAGGCCAACCTAGCCAACAACATCTCGATCTTGCGGAAAACGCTCGGCGAGAACGGGCAGCAGTTTATTGAGACGGCGCCGAAGCGGGGCTATCGTTTTGTGGCGGCGGTGCGAAAGTTGAACAATGGGGGCAATGAGCTGGACCTCATCGATAACTCACAGACGCCAACGATAGCCGCCGAAAAGGAAGAGATCGTTACCGCGATGACAATGCGGCAGGCCATACCAATCAGCGGGCCGCCGGCGCGTAAACTCGCCCGCCCCAAAATGTGGATAATCGGGGGACCAAGACTGGCGCCGTACTTTATCATTCTGCTTCTGATTGGAGTCGCCGGCTCGATTGTTTTCTGGCGTCTAATGCGCCAGCCGGCCGCGCCGAACGCAGTCGTCAAGTCTATTGCCGTGCTTCCTTTCAAATCATTAGATCCGAACGAGAGGGACGAGGCGCTGGGCCTGAAGCTGGCTGATGCTTTGATATTGCGGCTGGGACGGCTACGACAAATCGTTGTGCGGCCCACGCGCGCCGTGCAGAGATACGATGGAAAAAACATGCTGGATCCGTTGGCGGCGGGGCGCGAACAGGAAGTGGATGCGGTGCTGGATGCGAGCTTCCAGCGCGCGGGCGAACGGCTGCGAGTGACGGCGCGGATGCTGCGGGTGAGCGACGGCGGGCAATTGTGGGCGGGAGCGTTCGATGAGCGCGTCGACGGTGACCCTTTCACTTTGCAGGACGCGCTTTCTACGAATGTGACGCAAGCGATTGCGCCGCAATTGGCCAGCGGAGAGCTTCGTCTATTGCAAAGGCATGGGACCAACGACGCTCAGGCTTATCAGGCTTACGAATTTGGCCGGTTCCACTGGAACCGGCGCACGCCTGAAGCGATGAAGAAGGCGCGCGATTATTTTCAGCAAGCCATCAACCGCGACTCGAACTACGCAATGGCCTACGCCGGTCTGGCCAACGTATGGATCACGCTCAGTGATTACGAAGTGGCGCCTGCGCGCGAGGCTTACCCGAAGGCGAAGGAGGCCGCGAAGAAGGCGCTTGCGTTGGACGGCACGCTGGCGGATGCGCAGACCGCGCTGGCGATGGCCAGCGCAAGTTATCAAAATCCGCCAAATTCATCTCCATCCATAGCCGAAGGCTTGGATGGAGATGAATTTGGCATCGTGGGCGCTTCGCCCACGATTAATATCGCGTACAACGTCCACTAACATAATGTAAAATACCTTCGTGATAGTCC
>DASTMP010000386.1:0-11264 GCA_035714085.1 Blastocatellia bacterium | reverse complement strand
TCGGTCGCGCTCACGCCGAAGAGCAATCCCTTGATAAATCTGGTCAACGCGAGCGCCGACGCCAGCCCGATTCCCACGCCGACCGATACGAGGACCATTCCCTGGCTGACAACCAGCTTCAGCACGTCGCGGGTCTGCGCGCCCAGCGCCACGCGAACACCGATCTCATGCGTCCGTTGCGCGACGGCGTAAGACATCACGCCGTAAATGCCCGCGACCGCGAGCAACAGCGCTAGCGCTGAAAAGACGCCGAGCAGCAACAGCGTGAATCGCTCCTGCCCGATTGATTGCGCCGTAATCTCTTCCATAGCGCCGATGTTCGAGACGGCCAGGTTTTTATCCATCGCGGCGACCGCTCCCTTCAACGCAGAGGTCAGGCTCAATGGGTCAGCCGCCGTGCGCGCGACGATGAACATTCGCCGCGACGGCTGCTGGCGGTCTGGAAAAAACATCGACACGCGGGCGTCCTGGTTCAGGCCGAAATGTTTCACGTCGGCCGTTACGCCGACAATCTCGATCCATCCGTCGGGGCGTCCGTTGCCGATGCGCTTGCCGACCGGGTCTTCGTTCGGGAAGTGGCGGCGCGCTGTCGCCTCGCTGATTATGACGACTTTGGGAGAATTCTCGTTGTCGCGTTCGTTGAATTCACGCCCCGCAATGAGCCGCATGCCCATCGTGCGGAAATAGTCAGGGCTTACGGAGCTGTACCACGCCACAGGCTGTTGGTTCGGCTGCGGCGCGGGACGGCCTTCGATCAGAAATCCGGCGTCACTGTCGTTGCCCGCAAGCGGAAGAGACGAAACCGCCGACGCTGATTGCACACCTGGCAACGCCCTCACGCGTTCCAGAAGTTGGCTGTAAAAAGGAGCGATCTGATTACGTTCGGGATAGACCGCCTGCGGCAGCGTCACGATGGCGGTCAATACATTGCGCGGGTTGAAACCGGGATCGACTCGCTGAAGCCGGATGAAACTTCTGATCAGCAGCCCCGCGCCGACGAGCAACATCAAAGCCAGCGCGGTCTCGGCCACCACCAGCGCGCTGAGCGCGCGGCGGCCGCTCCGCGCGACCTGCAAGCCTTTGCCGCCGTCGCGGAGCGATTGATTCAGGTCCGCCTTGAAAAGCTGCCAGACCGGCGCCGAGCCAAACAACAATCCGGTCAGAATCGTGATTGCCAGCGCGTAACCCAGCGCGCGCCCATCAACCCCAATCTCGTCCAGACGCGGCGTTCCCTGCGGGCTGAAACCGACCAGCAAATTAACCAGCCAGTAAGCCAGCAACAATCCCATCGCCCCGCCGATTACGGCCATTAGCAGACTTTCCGACAACAATTGCCGCGCAATGCGCCAGCGTCCGGCGCCCAATGAAGCCCGAATGGCGATCTCTTTCTCACGCGTCGCCGATCGCGCCAGTAGCAGATTTGCGACGTTCGCACATGCAATCAGCAGTACAAAGCCTACGGCGGCGAGCAACATCAGCATCTGCGTCTTCACCGGGCCGACCAGGAATTCATGCAGCGGAATGAGCGTCACGCCGACCTTCGAGTTCGTATCCGGAAACTGCTGTTCAATGCGCGCTGCAATGGAGCGCAATTCGGCGCGCGCCTGCGCCTCGGTCGCTTCTGGTTTCAATCGCGCCATCACTCTCACTGTTATGCACCCTCGCTGGCATCTAGGGCCGAGGGCAGGCTGGATCGGCCGCCAGATGTCGGCGCCGGCGATGATCGGAAATTTGAAGCCCACTGGCATGACGCCGATGACCGTGCGGCTTTCGCCATTTAGCGAAATTCTTTTACCGACAAGCGAAGGATCCGCGCCGAACCGCCGCTGCCACAAACCGTGGCTGATGATGACGACGCTCTCGGCGCCGCGCTGGTCTTCTTCGGGGTGAAACGTGCGGCCCAGCGCCGGCGTGACGCCGAGCATCGCAAAAGTGCCGTGCGACACCTGAGCGCCGAACAACTGCTCAGGTTCGCCTTGGCCGGTCAAGATCGGCTGCCAGTTCTGAAGCGCCACGACGTGATCGAACGATCTCGCCTGATCGCGCCAGTCTTCAAAGCCAGTAGGCGATGTCCATTCATTCACCGGCCCGTTGCGCGCCCGATGATCTTCCCAGATGGTCATCAACCGCCCGGCGTTCGGATAAGGAAGCGGGCGCAGCAGCACAGAATTGACGACGCTGAAGATCGCCGTGTTCGCGCCGATGCCCAAGGCCAGCGTGAAGATGGCGATCAACGTGAACGCAGGCTTGTTGACCAGCATTCTCAAACCGTAGCGCATATCTTGCCAGAGCGTTTGCATAATTCCTCCAGAATCAGGTTTCAGGTTTCAGGTTTCAGGTTAGCGTCTATGACGTCATTCCTTAGCTGACACCTGACACCTGACACCTGACACCTGACACCTATTGGCGCCGAAGCGCGATCATTGGGTCTACCTTCGTCGCCCGCCGCGCGGGGATGTAACACGCCAGGAGCGCGACGCCGACCAACAACGACGACACGCTTGTGAAGGTCAACGGGTCTCTGGCGCCGACTCCGAAAAGCATGCCGGACATCAGGCGGGTCAGCGCCAACGACAGCCCCAGCCCCGCCGCCACGCCGATCGAAGTCAATAACATCCCTCGGCCCACGACCATTCCGATCACATCGCGCGGGCGCGCGCCCAGGGCGATCCGGACGCCGATCTCGCGCGTTCGCTGCGTGACAGCGTAAGACATTACGCCGTAAATGCCCACGGCCGCCAGCAGCATCGCCACCGCCGCGAAGACGCCGAACAGGAGCATGTTGAAGCGCCGCGCCTCGACCGACGCGCCCAGTACTTCAATCATCGTCCGCGCTCTGGTTACCGGAATCTGCCCATCCACCCGCCAGACGCGGCTTTTGACCGCCTGGGCAATCGCCGCCGGATCGCCCTCGCTGCGGACGACCAGATTCATCCACCGCTTCCAGGCGCGCAGAGACTGCGGATACGGCGTGTAGAGCGCCGGCTCCTCCGGCTCATCCAACCCGAAATGTTTGACGTCGCCGGCGACGCCGATGATCGTGATCCAGTTAATCTGATCGTCGCGCGCCCAGCGGACGCGCTTGCCGAGCGGGTTCTCTTCCTTGAAAAAGCGGCGCGCCAGACTCTGGTTGATTATCCCGACCAGAGGCGCATTCTCGTTGTCCTGCGGCGTAAAGTCTCGCCCTGAGAGCAATGGGATCCGCATGACGTGGAAGTAATCGCCCTCGACGCTGCGAGTTTGCACATCAGGCTCTTCGCCCGCGGACAGCTGCTGCCCTTCGACCAGAAAGTCGTGCGTCAGCCAGTCGCCGCTCATCGGCAACTCGCTGACCAGCGCCGCCCGCGCCCCCGGCAGCGAATTGACCTCATCGAGCAGCGTCCGGCGATATTGCGTCTGCGCCGGAATCTCGCGGTAGCGCGCCTCGGGCAGCTCAATCCGCATCGTCAGCGCGTTGTCCAGGTCGAAACCGGGCTGGACGTTGCGCAATTGCCAGAAACTTTTGACCAGCAGTCCCGCGCCGGCCAGCAGCGCTAGCGCTAGCGCCATCTCAACGACCACCAGCGCGCTGCGCAGCCGAGGTTTTGCCACGCCAGCCTCCCCGCGCCCGCCCTCCTTCAACGCGTCGCTGACGTTGACGCGCGCCGCTTGCCAGGCCGGCGCGAGACCGAAGACAAGGCCGGTCAATACCGAGACCGCTAGAGTGAAGAGCAAGGCGCGCGCGTCCACGCTGATGGTCTCCAGCCGTGGCAGGTTCGCGGGCTTCAGCGCGACGAGCAAATCAACTCCCCAGATGGCAAGCGCCACGCCAGCCGCGCCGCCGAGCGTCGCCATTAAAACGCTTTCGGTCAGCAACTGCCTCGTCAGCCGGCTACGGCTGGCGCCCAGCGACACGCGCACGACTAACTCATGCCCGCGCGCCGCTCCGCGCGCAAGCAACAGGTTGGCGAAGTTGACGCACGCGATCAGTAACACCAGCCCGACGGCGCCGAAGAGCACCAACAGAGCGGGTTTGACCTCCCCGACGACGCGATCATGCAGCGGGATCAACGCCGTCTGCCTGCGTTTGTTCTCCGCGGGAAAGGCCTCGGCCATCCGTTTGTCAATCGCGCCCATCTCGCTTTGAGCCTGCGCGATTGTCACGCCCGGCTTCAGCCGCGCGTAGGCTTGCAGGAAGTGAACGCCACGGTACGCGGCGGCTAAGGGGCTGACGACCTGTACTGGCGCCCACGCTTCCGTTTCCCCGCGCGGCGCTTTGAAATCAGCCGGCATCACGCCAACCACGTTGTAACTATTGCCGCTCAGCGTAATGTTCCTGCCCACGACTCCCGGGTCGCCGCCGAACTGTCGCTGCCACAACGCATAACCCAGCACTACGACAAATGGCCCCCCTCTTCTGTCGTCCTCTTCGGTGATCACTCGACCCAGCAGCGGCGGCGCTCCCAGCGTGCGGAAGAACCCTCCGGTAACCAGACCGGCGGTCCATTGCAATGGCTCGCCGCTGCCTGTGTAATCGAGCGGCTGCTGCGTGTTTCCCCCGATTTCGGTGAACGATTGGCTCCAGGCTTTGACGTCGGCCACATCAAGTACCGACTGGTTCGAGCGGAAAGAGACCAACCGCTCCGGCTCTCGATATGACAAGGGCCGCAACAACACGGCGTTGACGACGCTGAAAATGGCCGTGTTCGCGCCTATGCCAAGCGCGAGCGTGACGACGGCGATTGCCGTCACCGCTCGATGCCTGATCAGCATTCGCCATCCGTAGCGTATGTCTTGAAGTAATTTTCCCATCGGTTCCTCCCGTCTGAGGACTGGTACGGCGCCGCGCGCGTAAGCAAGCGGCAGTCTCATTGATCACCGCTTGCTTACGCGCGCGGTACTGTTGGCCGCAGGATCGCCTATTCGGCAATTACCAATCCGCGTGCCAGACGAAACGCCGAGTAAATGCCTGAATCTATTGGGTGCGATGATTGAATCTCCCACTCGAGCGTCCGTTTCTGGGAAAGCCTAATCCCAAAATCGATAGAATTTCAGCCACGAATAAACATACATGATCACGGATCGCTCTTGATCTTGATGATCCAGTTGTTTCGACCCCTTGTCGCCATTCGCGAATATTCGTTTTCATTCGTGGCTGAAATTCTTTTTCTAGAAATCCACGGCTTGCCTTCTCGAATCTCGCCGGCTTGCGCCAGGTTGCGGTAATCGTGTATATGTAAGTGCTTACTTACATCGTTCACGGGTTGGTCCGGAGGATTCACTGATGCATAAGCTGGTCAGAAGAAATTTGATCAAATGGGCGTTGGCGCTAGCTCTGGCTTTCGCCGCGATCTTATATATAAGCTGCGCGAATGGCGGCTTCGGATTCAGGAAAGAGGATCCGCTGCTCTTCTCCGGCACAATCGAGACGCGCGAGATTCGCGTCGGATCGAAGGTGGGCGGGAGAATCACGGACGTGCTCGTCCTGGAGGGGCAGGAGACGCAGGCCGGGCAAACGATCGTCCGCTTCGACATCGCCGACGTTGAAGCGCGGCGATTGCAGGCCGAGGCGAAGATCGCGCAGCAGGCGGCCAGGCTCGAACGGCTGGAGCGCGGGGCGCGTCCTGAAGAGAAGGCTCAGGCCAGCGCCGCGACCGAGACCGCCCGCGCCAACCTGGAAGCCGTCCGCAACTGGCCGCGCCCTGAAGAGATCGAACAGGCGCGAGCTTCACTCGCCGCCGCCGAAGCCGACCTCAACAACGCCGATGTGTCGTTCCAACGCGCCAGCAAGCTCTATTCGACGGGCGACGCGTCGAAGCAGGAGCTCGACGCGTCGAAGTTCCGGTCGGATAACGCCCGCGCGAAACGCGACGCCGAAAAGAAGCGTCTGGACCTTCTGCTCAACGGCAGCCGCAAGGAAGACATTCGCGCGGCTGAGGAACGCTTCAGACAGGCCCAGGAGGCCGAACGGCTGGTCATCGCAGGCCCGCGCGTCGAGGAGATAGCCGACGCCCGCGCCCAACTGGCCGAGGCCAAAGCCAGGCTCGAAGAGATCAAAGTCCAGATCGCCGAAGGCGAAGTCAAATCGCCGGCGAACGCCGTCGTCGAAGTACTGCCGGTCCGCCCCGGCGATCTGATCACGCCGAATCAGACCATCGCGCGGCTGCTCGAAAAAGATCAGATCTACATTCGCGTCTACGTCCCTGAGCCGCAGCTCGGCCTGATCAAGGTCGGCCAGAAGGCCAAAATCAAAGTCGATACATTCAGTAACCGCGCGTTTGACGGAGTGATCGAACAGATCAACACTCAGGGCGAATTCACCCCTCGCAATGTGCAGAGCCGCAGCGAACGCAGCCACCTGGTCTTCGGCGTCAAAGTCCGTATCGATAACCGCGAAGGATTGTTGAAGCCGGGAATGGCTGCGGATGTGACCTTGGAGAAATAGCCTTCGGCAATTATTTCAGAAGTGGTCGTTCATATTATTTGGCGACACCAGAAATCAATGAATCGGAGGACAAATGACAAAGCCCGTTTATGCGTCGGCACTGGCGTTGCTGCTCTTCACGAGCGTCGGACTGCCAAACACATCATCGTCTCCAATAAACGTGGAGACAAATGTCACGCATCAATCATTTTCCGAGGAAGCGGCTCTGAGGGAGGCGGCTGAACTTATTCGCCAGAGTCAATTTGGAGGAGAAAGCTTGGGCGCGGCGGAGATAGGACTTGCGCGCTTATACAAAGAACACCGCGATTCCAGAATCGCGGAGCTTCTCGCCGCATTACTCGATGGCGCGCATGAGAAACGGGCTGAGCAAGATCTTTGTATCGCAATGTACTATATGTACAAACAAAGCAATTATCCGGCGGCGGAACATCGCCTCAAATTAATTACGAGTGAATATCCGAAATACTTGCGACTCGACGAGGCGTCGTATCAACTCGCCATCATACAAATTGAAACCGGTCGCGCAGCGGAGGCGGAGAAAACTTTGCAAGGGCTGCTGGCCAGATTTGGGTGTAGCGCTCGCGCCAGGGACGCTCAGGAAAAGCTCGACTCTCTCAGATCGGGAAAGTAACATGAAAGCAGCGATAACGACTCAAGACCTCACCGTGCGCTTCGGCAATTTCGCCGCCGTCGACCACGTGAGCATCTCGGTCGAGGAGGGTGAAATTTTCGGCTTCCTCGGCCCGAACGGTTCGGGCAAGACGACGCTGATCAAAGCGCTCTGCGGCCTGCTCACTCCGGCTGAAGGCCAAGGATCGGTGCTCGGCTTCGATTGCGTGACGGAGGCCGATCAGATTCGCCAGCGGGTCGGTTATATGTCGCAGAAGTTCAGCCTCTACGAAGACCTGACCGTGATGGAGAACATCGAATTTTACGCCGGCGTTTACGGGCTTCGCGGGGATTATTTGCGTCGACGGAAAGACGAGGTCGTCGCCTTGACGCACGTCGAACCTTACCTCGACCGCCGCGCCGGAAAACTGTCGGGCGGATGGAAACAGCGATTGGCGCTAGCCTGCGCGTTCATACACGAGCCGCGGATGATGTTTCTGGACGAGCCTACGGCTGGCATTGATCCCGTGGCGCGGCGCGATCTGTGGGACCTGCTCTTCCAGCTTTCGGGGCAGGGCGTGACGTTTTTCGTCACGACGCATTATATGGACGAGGCCGAACGGTGCGGTCGAGTAGGGTACATCTATCTTTCAAAGCTGATCGCATACGGCACGCCGGACGAACTGAAGGAGATTCCCGAAGTCAATCCGCCAGGCGCGCGCCGCATCGAGATTGATACCAGACAAACGTCGAACGCCCTGGCCGCGATCAAGCGCAAGCCTTACGTTCGCAGCGCGACGATCTTCGGCCAGTCAATTCACCTGTTGATGGACGATGAAGTGACGCCCGACCAGGTCAAATCCGATCTGGCGCGCGACGGGTTCACAGACGCCGAGCTGAGGACGATCACGGCGTCACTGGAAGACGTGTTTGTGACCTTGACCAACGCGCTGAAGGAGTAATTTATGAAAGCCTTGACTCCGGAAGAAGCGAAATCGCAAGCGACCGGACGAACCCCCGCCGTCCGCAACAATCCCTTCACCGGCCTGATACCCATTTTGCGCAAAGAGGCGATTCACATCCGCCGCGACCCGATGGCGCTCTTCTTCACCATCTTCATACCGACGATGCAGCTTTTCCTGATCGGTTTTGCGATCAACACCAACGTGCGCGATATTCCGACAGTCGTTTACGACGCGGCCCACACTCAGGAAAGCCGCCGCCTTGTCGACCGATTCGTCAATTCCGACGACTTCAAGATCGTCAGCGACGTCACGTCGGACGCCGAACTCAACCGGGAGATCATCTCCGGACGGGCGCGAGTCGGCGTCAAGATTCCGCCCGATTATTCGCGCAGGCTGCTGGCGGGAGAGACGGCCAGCGCGCTGGTGCTGATTGACGGCTCGGATTCTTCGGTGGCAGGCGAAGCGATGAACGTCGCCAACGCCATCGCGCTCAGCGAGTCGCTGGATCGGGCGTTGAGCGTCTCGGTAACCAGGCAGACGCTCCCCGTCGAGGCGCGGCCCAAAGTGCTTTTCAATCCAGACATGCGCTCGGCTAATTTCCTGATCCCCGGAATGATCGCCGTGTTGATGCAGATGATGACCGTGCTCTTGACCGCCATCGCCATCGTCCGCGAACGCGAGAAAGGGACGCTCGAACAACTCTACATGACGCCGATCAAGCCGCTGGGATTGATGGTCGGCAAGATCGCGCCGTATGCGGTAGTAGCCTATACCGAACTCTGCCTGCTGTTGTTTTTCATGCGCTGGGCGTTCGGCGTGCCCATCGCTGGCGATTTTTTTCTGCTGCTGTTGCTGGTCACGCCGTTCATTCTGACGATGCTTGGCTTCGGGTTGCTGATCTCGACGCGGGCGCAGTCCTATCAGGAGGCCACGCAGATGGCGTTCGGCACGATGATGCCTTCGGTCTTTCTTTCGGGCTACATCTTCCCGATCGAAACTATGCCGCATTTTTTCCAGTGGATAAGCAAGATCATTCCGGCGACCTACCTGATTCAAATCTTTCGCGGCATCATCCTGCGCGGCGCCGAACTGGGCGACCTGTGGAAACAAGGGCTGATCCTGACGGCGATGAGCGTTGTAATGATCACGGTCGCAGCCGCGCGCTTCAGAAAGAAGACCGGGTAGCAAGGACGGAGTGATCCTTTGCGCCGGAGGCGCAGCGGATATTAGCCGGTGGTGGAGCCTGAGCGTAACCACCGGCTAATGTCCGCAAACAAATTTCCCAGCCCCGGAGGGGCGACAGATGTGACTTTGGTCTGTCGCCCCTCCGGGGCTGGGAAATTTCACTTCCAATTCCTCCGGTGGTTTCACCACCGGCTAATATCCAGCCGCCCCTCCGGGGCTATGCCTAACGCGAACTGACCGCCCGCCGGACGTTACTTCCCGCCAGGTATTTTTCTATCCAAGCGAACTCGCGCCGCATCTTGTCCAACTGATAACTCGGGGTGAAGAGGCCGTGGCCCTGATCGGGATAAATGACCAGTTGCGTCGTCACGCCCAATCGTTTCAACGTGCGATATGTTTCGAGCGACTGTCCAAGCGGCACGCGTTCGTCCTTTTCGCCGTGGAAGATCAGCGCGGGCGTTTTGACGTTGGTCAGATAATTGAGCGGCGATTGTTCGTCGAACATCTTGCGCGCCTCCCACGGGGTCCCGCCATGCAACCTCTCGCGCTGTTCGACGATATCGGCGGTCCCCCAATACGACACGGCGTTCGACAACCCCGCGCCATAAGCAGCGCATTTGAAACGATCGGTGTGGCCGATGATCCAGCCCGACATATATCCGCCGTAGCTCCACCCGGCGACGGCCAGCCGGTTCTCATCCGCGACGCCTAGCTTGATCAGGTTGTCTATGCCGCTCAGGATGTCCTCGTAATCGATCTTGCCCACAAGCTTCGCGTTCGACTGGGCGAACTTCGCGCCGTAATTGGACGAGCCGCGGAAATTGGGCATGAAGACGGCGTAACCCGCGCTGGCATAAACCTGCGGGAACGCGCTCCAGCTCGCATTGAAGCCTAGCGTGTAAGCGCCTTCGGGGCCGCCGTGAATGTAGGTCAGCAGCGGATAGCGCGCGCCAGTTTGATAACCGACCGGATAGACCAGCAGCCCTTCGATCTCGGTCCCGTCGTTCGACGCCCATTTGACGGGTTCGACCTGGCCGAGCGTCATCGATTCGATCTGCGGATTCAACCGCGTCAGCAGAATCGGGATCATATTGCGAGCGTTGAGCAGCGCCACCTCCGTCGGCATTCGCGGGTTTTCGTGAATATAGGCGATGTTCATTCCGTCGACCGTCATCGAGAATCCGGTCGTAACGCCCTCGTTTCGCGTCATCAACACCGGCGCCGGGTCGCCGATTCGCATCGTGTAAAGATTGGCGCTCACTCCCAGCGCGGCCAGGAAGACTATGCGCTGCGAATCAAAGACCCAGCCGTATGAGCTGATGTATCCCTCGAAATCTTCGGGCAGCGCGCGCGGCTCGCCGCCGGTCGCTGCCACAATGTGAATACGCTCCGGTCCCACGTTCGTGACGCCGTCCGCGCGCGCCAGATATGAAATCCAACGGCCGTCGGGAGAAAATCGCGGCTGGTTCTCGGCGCCTCCGCCTTGCGTGATCTGCTTCCATTGGGCGGCGCCGTACGGCGCGTTCTGCAAACTCGCGGGCGTAACGAAGACCTCGGTCGTGTCGTTATCCATCAACTTCGGCGTCGCGCGCGCGGTGAAGACGATCCGAGACCCGTCAAACGACCAGTCGAAAGCGGTGACGTGGCGCGAGCCTCTGGTCAACCGCTTTATCTCCCGCGAGGCCACGTCGACGACCCATAACTGGGCGAAACGGTGATCTTCGTCGACGACGACCGGAGGTTTGGTCTTCGGCTTCTCGCGCGGCTCCTCGGCGATGAACGCTATCTGGCGCCCGTCTGGCGACCATTCGAAACTTTGAATCGGCGCCTTGTGCCATGTCAGTTGAACAGGCTCGCCGCCCAGCGGATTGAGCAGGAAGATTTGCGCGCCGGCGTCAGTGTCCCGATCCGACAAAAAAGCCAGGCGGCGCGCGTCTGGCGACCAACGAGGCGTATCGTCGCGCCTCGGATGCGACGTCAAACGGACGGACTGCCGCAATTCATCGACCATCCATATGTCGGAATTGAAGCGGTCGTTCTCGCGGTCCCATGAACTGACGACGAACGCCACGCGGCGCGCG
>DASTMP010000385.1:0-15030 GCA_035714085.1 Blastocatellia bacterium | reverse complement strand
AGACGAAATCCGCTCTCACATTGAAGAGAAAACGGATGAGTTCGTCGCAAGCGGCATGTCGCGCGCGGACGCAGAGCTCGCCGCGCGCCGCGCATTCGGTAACGTCGTGAAACTGCAGGAAACGGCGCGCGACGTCTGGCGACTCGCAGCGTTCATCGACAGTCTCGCCACGGACGTTCGCTACGCGCTGCGTGGCCTGGCGCAGAAGCCGGGCTTCGCAATCGCGGTCATCCTGACGCTCGCGCTGGGAATCGGCGCGAACGCCGTGGTGTTCGCGCTCGTGAATGCCGTCGTGCTCCGGCCGCTGCCGTATCCGAACGCCGACAGGCTGATCTATCTCCAGCAAATCAACGGCGAGCGTGGCGTCGAGCCGCTGACAGACGGCATGTACGCGGACTGGACGGCGCTTACGAAGTCCACAGATCTGGCCGCCGCGTACGACGAAACACGCGCCGTCCTAACCTTGCCTGATGGCGCGATACGCGTGACCGGACTCCGCGTGACGCATTCGTATTTCTCGGTTTTCGGCGTGCGCCCGGTATTTGGGCGCCTGTTCGACTCGACGGATGGGATTCCCGGTGGGCCGCAGGTCGTTCTGCTCAGCGAACCACTCTGGCGTGAACGGTTCGCCGCGGACTCGGAGGCAGTCGGCAGAAGTGCGGAATTCGACGGAATACGTCGCCTCGTCGTTGGCGTCCTGCCCAGGTCGTTCACCGTCGGGCGTTCCGAACAATATTGGGTTCCGCTCCACATCGCTCCTGTGAGGGTGACGGGTCCGCAGGAAAGCGGTGAACACATCGCATACCCTGTCGTCGCGCGCCTCCGTGCGGGAGCCTCAGCTGCCGCAGTGCAGGCCGAACTCGAGATGGTGATGACGCGACTGCGATCGGTGTGGGACGGACTGGATGGCCGCGGCAGCAGGCCGGTGGTTACGAGTCTGCACGAGCAGCGGTACGGTGAGAGCCGGAAGCCGCTGCTCCTCCTGTTTGGCGCGGTCGGCGTGCTGCTCCTCACCGCGTGCGCCAATATCGCCAACCTGGCGCTGGCGCGCGCCGGCCGGCGCGAACGTGAGTTTGCAGTGCGTCTCGCGCTCGGCGCGAGCCGTTGGCGCATCGTGCGCTTCGTGCTGATCGAGAACCTCGTGCTCGCGGCGGGCGGCGCGCTGCTCGGTCTGCTGCTTGTCACGGCATCACTCGGCTGGTTTGTTCGCGTCAGCCCGGAGACCATCCAGTCCGTCGACGCCATTGGAGTTGACGGCGCGCTGATCGGCTATATGGCGGTCGTCGCGGCGCTCACATCGCTGCTGTTCGGGCTCGTGCCGGCGTTTGTCGCATCCCGCACGACGATCAACCAGACGCTATCGGGCGGAACCGCACAAGTGGCCGGGAGCAAGCGTCACACGTTGGCGCGTCGCGCGCTGGTCGTCGGCGAACTCGCCGTCGCACTCGTGTTCCTCACCGGAGCCGGTCTTGTCGCCAGGACGTTCTGGCGCGTCACGAACGTTGAGCGCGGATTCAAGCCGGAGCGGCTCGTCGACGTCGCCTTCGTGCTGCAGGCGAAACGCTACACGGACGAAAAGGCGATGCAGTTTGCGGAGGACGTCGTCGAGCGCGTGCGCCGGCAGCCCGGTGTGCAATCGGTCGCGTACGCCGACGCGTCGCCGACCCACAGCACGGAGGGCGCAACCGTCATAACCATCGGCAAGGTTGGCAATGAATGGAAGGAGGTTTCGCGCAACGGTGTCGTCAACGCCGGCCCGAACTACTTCGAGACCATCGGCGCCGAGTTGCTCCAGGGCCGGTTCTTCAATGCTGACGACCGATATGGAGCGCAGCGCGTGGCGATCGTCACCGAGTCCTTCGTTCGGATCAACCTGAAGGGAGATTCGGCGCTCGGCCGCAACGTGGGCAACCGACGCAATCCACAATTCATCGTCGGCGTGATCAAGGACATCGCCGGCGCGCCGACGGAGGACAAGCGCAATCTGGCGGTCGTGTACACGCCGCTCGCCCAGTATCGCCGGGAGTTTGCCGGCGACAATCCGGCGATGCATCTGATCGTGCGCACGACGAATGAGCCGGAGCGGATTCAGGCGCCGATTCGCAGCGCCGTGCGCGAGCTCGACCCCGCGCAACCGGAGCCGGTGTTCACCACTGTCGAGCGCGCCCTCGCCGAGACCGTGGCGCCGCGCAAGTACACGCTGGTCCTGCTCGGCGTGTTCGCGTTTCTCGCCGCGACGCTTGCGGTCGTCGGTCTCTACAGCGTGCTCGCGTATCTGGTCGCCGAGCGCACGCGCGAGATCGGCATCCGCATCGCCATCGGCGCGAATCCCGCTCGCGTGAGCCGGATGGTGTTGGGTCAGGGCCTGCGGTTTACGCTCATCGGGATCGCGGTCGGAAGCATCCTGTCGCTCGCCGCCGTGCGCGTGCTGCGCGCGTGGATGTACGAGATGAGCGTTTACGACGCGCCGACGTTCGTGGCGGTGTCGCTGCTCCTTGGCATCGTGGCGCTCGTCGCCTCGTGGCTGCCGGCGCGGCGCGCGAGTCGCGTCGATCCTGTACAAGCTCTGCGCGCCGAATAGCGCGATCTGGACGAATCAGATTGTGTTGAGCCGCAGGCCTGTATGGCCGCTAGCCGCCCGCGCGGCGCCTCGGCTAAGGTAGGCTACGGCCATGCCTGGATAAGTTACAATGGCAAGGCATAGTCGGCGATCGCCCAATCTTGTTCGCCTTTGGCCAGCCAATCGTTTCCACGCTCAATGTAGGAGGCGGCCGTGGACGCGCGCGAAGTCCGCGCCTTTACCGACGCGCTGGGGAACATGACCAGGAAAATAAGAAACAAGGAACAATTTCGCATCATTCTCCCCCTTGATGACTTCTCCCATACTTCAGCATTCATTTTTAAGATTCATTCCAACCGTAAGGCCTGGATTGGATCGACAGCGGCGGCGCGAAGGGCAGGGATGAATGCGGCGACCAAAATGACGCATCCCAGCAAGCCTACAGTCGCAAAAAGTATGGTCGGATCGAACGGCGAAATGGCGTACAACAGCCCCTGAATCAAACGCACTGTAAGCAAGAGAGCGATCGAGCCGAGGATAACGCCTGCTGTGAGAAGGCGCAGCGCCTCATAAAGAATCATCCTCAAGACCGCTCCGCGCTGCGCGCCCAGAGCGATGCGGACGCCGATTTCGCCGGTTCGTTGGGCGACGCTTGAAGAAAGGAGACCATACAAACCGAGAGCGCTCAGAAAGAGCGCCAGTCCGCCAAACAATTGGCTCATCAGGGTGATCAGCCTCTGTTGGCCGAGCGAGTCATCCATCTGCCGCTGTAGAGTCGCGAACCGCAACAGGGCCGTCGTTGGCGCAATTTCAGCTAAAGCTCTGCGGTAGGCTGCGGCGGCTGTCGCCTCGTAATCCGAGCGCATCAGAAAGACAAGCGCTCCGCCGCTACTCCTGTTCAAAGGGAAATAGATTGTTCGCGGCGCCTGTTCACGCGCGCTGGCGTACTTCGCGTCTTCAGCGAGGCCGATGACTCGGCATGTAGCCTCTTGGGGAAATTGTTGCGGATCGTTGCTTCTGACATACTGCCCGATCGCCACCTGTTGAGGAAACAGATGACTCGCGGCCGACTTGTTCAAGATGCAGACGCTTCGGTCCCTCTCATTCCGCTCGAACTCCCGTCCGGCGAGGATTCTGATCTGCATCGTTCTGAAGTATCCTGGTCCGACTTGATTCCACGCCAGGCGAGAATCTTCCCGAGAATTCGCGCTGCTGCCCGTCGCTTGAAAGACCGCGGTAGCCATCGAGTTGGTCATCGGCGTATACCACGTCGCGGCCGCAGACTGGATACCGGGCAATTGTTCCAGACGGTCCACCATTCGTTGATAGAGATCAAGCAGCGCATCGCCTTTCTGCGGCAGGTTATAAAATTGGGAACAGGTGATCGTGATATGACCGATGTCAAAGCCAACCTGTTCGGCCCGGATGCGGATGAGGCTCTGCGATAACAGGCCGGCCGAAGCTACCAGCGCAACCGAGAGCGCGACCTGAATCGGCACAAACGCTCGACCCAGGATTCGCTTTCTTCCTCCCAGCGTGGTTCTGGATTTCAGCAAGGTTCCAGGATCGGAACGGCCGGCATGCCATGCCGGCGCCGCGCCAAAGAGAAGAGTGGTCAACACGGCGAAAAGCGAGGTGATCAGGAGCGACGTGTTGTCAGGCTTTATGAAGAGCCCCTCCTGTCTATTTGGATCGATGAAAAACGCGAGCAGCAACCTGATTCCATACCACGCCGCCGCGGCTCCAAGCGTCGCGCCTGCAGCGGCGATCACAAAGCTTTCGGTCAGGTACTGCCGGGTCAGGCGCCATCTTCCCGCTCCCATGGCCATCCTGACGGCGAATTCATGCCTGCGGGAATAGACAGTCGACATCATGAGCCCGCCTACATTCACGCAACAAAGAAGTAGCACGACGGCAACCATGCATTGCATGAGAATTAGAGGTTGCCAGTATTGTTTTACAAGAAAAGATCCAAGCCCTGTGCGCGCGGAACTCACTGTGAGTTTCGCCTTCTCGATGAAAGACGGAGGGGTCTGATCGGGGGAAAGGAATTCTCGAATGAGCGTCGGCTGGTAGACTGACATTTCCGCATTGGCCTGGGTGAGGTTGATCCCCGATTTAAGGCGACCGATCGGCCGGCAATACAAACCTGAGGTCGGCGAATCCAGAATATCCTTTCCAAACAAGACCGCTAAAAATTGGAGCGGCAGGTAAATCTTTGTGCTCTCTCCAGGCAAGACTCCTTGAAATTCAGGCGGGGTCACACCCACAACAGTGACGATGGTATTTGAAATCTCGATCTGCTTCCCGATAATCTGAGGGTCGCCTCCAAAGCGCTCGTACCAAAATCCATAGCTCAAAACGGCAGGCCATCCCGTCGATGACCCTCCGCGAACGTCGTCCGAGGAGGTGAGCATTCTGCCTAAATATGGTTTCACGCTGAGAACCTCAAATGCGTTTCCGGTTGTATGAATCGCGGGATACATTCGAAGGACGCCTTCGCCGTCACGGATGTTGATGCGGCTAGCAACCCAGGCGGAGAGGTCTGTGAAAGATTGCTGTTGGAGGTGAAGCTGTTGATACATCCGCCAGGGAATTCCCAATTCAGCGCTCTCCGATCCCGGAAGAGGGCCGATCAGATTGATCCGCGCGAGTTCGGCCGGCCGCAGCACAGGCAAGTCGCGCAGAAACAGTCCATGCAGCAGCGTGAAGATGGCCGTATTCGCTCCGATTCCTGCCGCGAGCGTTAGAACTGCAGTGAGAAAAAATATCGGGCTCTTGCGCAGCATCCGCACGCTGTAGCGAAAGTCCTGCCAGAGCGTCTCGAGGAATCTGAATCCCCACGTCTCGCGACTTATTTCTCTGAAGAAGGTCTGATTGCCGAATCGCCGACGAGCAGCATAATGCGCTTCCTCCATCGACATTCCTGCGGTTAGATTGGCTTCCGCCTTCATCTCCAGATGGAACTTCATCTCTTCCTCTAATTCCCGGTCGAATCGATCCCGCCTGAAATAGAAGAGTATCCGTCGACAAAGTTGAATGAGTTGATTCAGCATGATTGATCACCTTAAGATGTTTGCATCACGCGCATAATTGCTTCCAGGACGCGCTCGAAGTCGGCGAACTCCTGCCTAAGTTGCTTCCGGCCGGCGGGCGTTAATTTATAGAACCGAGCGCGGCGGTTATTCTCAGATTGACCCCACTCCGCTTTCACCCACCCCTTGAGCGCCAGACGTTGCAGCGCCGGGTACAGCGACCCCTCTTCAACCTGAATCACATCCTGAGAGATTTGCTTCAGATAGAGGTAGATCCCATACCCATGCATCGGTTCGGCGCTTCGATCCAGGGATTTAAGGATCAACATCTCGAGAGTTCCTGGCAGTAATTCGGCTTTATCTTGGCGTTTATCTCTTCCCATAGATTGCCTTTCATAGATTGTCTTTCATAGATAATCTATGAGAAGGTTATGTTCAGTGAGAGATGATGTCAAGCGCGAGGCGATTAGTGGCTCAAGATCTGTGGCTTGAGATCGTGAAATTCGCCTTTCCATCCAAAATATTGATCCTGTTCCATAAAGCTGCCAGAAAATTATCGAATAATGCTACGGGTGAGTGTGTCCCACTATAGCAATCCCTTCGGCTGTCTGGCTTGCTATAGTGGTGAATAAGTCTGCGGAGGAACCGGTACTTGTCGGACGGAATGCGTAAAGTTATAATTCGCGCAGTCATTCATACTTCATACATACTTCATACCAATATCTCGTCCCCCTCAAACCAATAACTCATCCCCTAGGAAAGGATTCACCATGAGACACTGTTTGCCTGCTGTCTTGGCGCTTCTCGCCCTCGCATTCACCCAAGCTGTCGCCCAAAATAAATCTGAAAAACCCTCTCTCGCCGGCGCGAAGATTTTCATTGCGCCGATGAAGGGGAATCTTCATCCGTTTATTGCGGCGGAGATCGTGAAAAAGAAACTGCCTGTCGTCGTCGTAACGGAAAAGAGAAGGGCGGATTACATCCTTGCCGGGTCCTTTATAAAAGGCGACGAGAAGTGGTATCACACAGCCTTCGGCGTCACGGATAAGAACGAAGGGAGCGTCCAACTGATTAAAGTGAAGGATAAGACGCTGGTCTGGGCAGGTGGGGCAGGCGACCGATCGCTGTTCTTGGGCGGTTGGAGTCGTGGCGGTCAGAGCAAGGTCGCGAATCGCATCGTCAACAAGATGAAGAAAGACCTCTTCTCGCATCTGCGGAGCAGCGCCGACTATAGCCGGCGCAACAACGGGAGCACAAAGGTGAATACCAATCACTCCACAGGCAAGCGATGAACAGAATGATTATACAAGTCGACAACAACCGTGTGGCCTATGATGGCCGCGACTGGACTCCCGTGGCCGGCGAACATGCATGGGCAATCGCTCGCATGATGAAGACCAGGGAGCGCCTGTACAAGCTCCCGGCCGCCGCTCACCCTGATTTCGCCTACAACGTCGCTCAGGCCGCCGCCAAGGATTTTCACGGTCGAATCATTGAATACCAGCCGATCGCAGAATATATTGCCAGGAAGATTGATACGAATGTCTTGAATGGAAAGAAAACAAGGCTCTACAAGCTTCGCAACGGCATTGGTGATATTCTCCAAACGCTCACGGGGTTGCTGACTCTAAACATCCGAGAATCCGAGTTTGACAGGAGCTTGGTCCGAATCGTCCGGTCAATTGAGGAGATACCCGGCAGCCCTTAGCTGGTCTGCCGTCAGCAACCGACTCAATGACGGCAGGCCCAATTACAGCGAGCCGGCGGGTTTTCAATCTCCCATTCACTCGAAACAGATTCTTCACCGGGCGCGATGACGTTCTGGAAAATCTTCGCAAGGGCTTCGTTGAAGGCAAGGCCGTGCAGGCGCTCAATGGGATTGTAGGCGTCGGCAAAACGCAAACGGCGGTGGAGTATACTTACCGCCATCAGCAGGACTACGAAGTCATGCTATGGGGGAAGGCCAATTCACGCGAGTCATTGGTTTCCGACTTTGCCGCTATGGCTGGCGCGCTCAATTTGCCCGAGAGGGACGCCCAGGACCAGGGCGAGGCCGTGGCCGCCACAATTCGCTGGCTTGAAGACCACGGCGGTTGGCTTTTGATACTGGATAATGCCGATGACCTCGCGATGGCGCGTGAGTTCATCCCGTCAAACGGGAGCGGCCACGCGCTGCTGACAACCCGCGCACAGAACGTAGGAGATATCGCCATACGAAATGACGTTAGGAAGATGGAGCCACGAGAGGGGGCTCTCTTTCTCCTGCGAAAAACTAGGAAGCTGAAGGAGGACGAGCCGCTGGGGTCTGCTCCGTCCGAGTTGCGTAATCAGGCCGAGGTCTTATCGAAAGAACTCGGTGGTCTTCCCCTGGCGATCGACCAGGCGGCCGCCTTCATCGCGGAGACGCAGTCGAGCGTTGAGGGATACCTCAGTCTCTACGGAAGGGAGCGATTGGAGTTGCTCTCTCATCGAGGTGAGCTTACGCAGGACAATCTGTCCGTCACCGTTACATTCTCGCTTGCATTCAACAAAGTGGCGGAAGCCAATCCAGCCGCCGCCGATTTGCTCAGAGTATGCGCATTCCTCGAAGCCGACTCAATTCCGGAAGAGATATTCAGTGAAGGAGCGGGGGAACTGGGGGAGGCGTTAGAAGCAACAGCTAAAACTCCCCTCGCGTTGACCAAGGCGATTGGAGAAGCTGGACGACTCTCATTACTTGAGCGAAATCCGGAGACTAAGACTATGAATCTTCATAGCCTGGCGCAAGAAGTCCTCAGAGATGCGATGGGCGACGATGCCAGGCGAATTTGGGCGGAGCGCGCCGTTCGCGCTGTGAATGCAGTCTTTCCCGACGTCGAATACGCCAACTGGCCGTCGTGCCATCAGTTGATTCCGCACATGCAACCGCTCGTAGCATTCATCGATGAGTACGGCTTCGAGTTCCAAGAAGCCGTTAGGATGATGAGTCAGGCAGGCTATTACTTGCTAGAGCGGGCTCAGTATGTGGAGGCGGCGCCGCTCCACAAGAGAGCTCTCGCCATCTGTGAGAAAGCGCTCGGCGCCGAGCATCCCGACACTGCTTCGAGCCTCAACAACCTGGCGGCGCTCTACTATTCGCAAGGGAGATACGAGGAGGCGGAGCCGCTCTTAAAGAGGGCTCTCGCCATCTGCGAGAAAGCGCTCGGGGCCGAGCATCCCGACACTGCTTCGAGCCTCAACAACTTGGCGGCGCTATACGATTCGCAAGGGAGATACGAGGAGGCGGAGCCGCTCTACAAGAGAGCTCTCGCCATCTGCGAGAAAGCGCTCGGCGCCGAGCATCCCGGCGCTGCTACAGTGCTGGAAAATTATGCTGATCTCCAAGGAGCAATGAACCGGACTTGAGTTTGTGAGGGAGGTCTTCTGACTTTGGGCATTAGTCACGATGGCAGCGCCCCCATGTATGTCTTTGTCACAGAGACGCATTTACCGTCGTTATCGAAAACGACCGCGCCCTGGAAGGCGTTCTCCCGAAGCACGCTGCACGACCAGCCCTTCTCGTTTCTGGTCACGGTGACTTCCTTGGCGGTGACGATCTCCGGGCCGAGGCGGTCAGAGCTGTACAACGATAATATGGCGGCCGCGCAGATTCTGGCTTCATCGTCGGTTGTGACCAGCATCAGTCCCTGATTGTAACCCTGATTGTAATCCTCCTCCTGAAGAGACTTGATCCCTCCCTGCTCGTCAATTCTGAAGGTGAGGGAGATGAACTGCTTCTGATGCTCCTCCATCTTTCGTTCATACTCTTCGAGGAGCTCCGGCAGTGGAGCGCCGGGAGGTAGCGGAGGACTGGAGTAGACGTAGTAAAACCGCAGCCTCCCGTACGCCTTGCGAATCTCCTCACTATCGATACGCGCCGGACCTGTCTGCCATTTTTTCCCCGGCTTATTCACCTCGAGGTAGCTTTGAAATTTTGTGAGATCCGCTCTGATTTGCTCATCCTGGGCGTTCTTGCCAGCCGTGCGCATGGCGACACCGAAGTTGAGTATGAGGGCTATTACGCATGCGGCGCCATACAAACCGAGTCGCATCATTGATCCTGCTCCTTTCTATAGTTAAAGCAGTAAGACATTTATCATTTGCCATCGCCAGATCTGACTTTCTTCTATGACAAATCCGGCGATCATCGGCAGACGCTCATCACTGTAAGGGCCGTGGCGCTCTTCACCGCCGGGTCGCCGTTCTGGCTATGCGGGACGCCCACTTCGAAATCGGCCCACGTGACAGCGCCGCCGCTGTCCCTCAATCGTAGAGTAACGGTGTAAACGCGTCCGTCTCCTGTCCCGGCCCGCTCCGCGCGCAGTTGAACTGACCGGCAGTCAGCGCCAATGACGATGTCGTCGATTGTATTGCCCTCGCCGATGGCGTCGTCCGCTTCATCGCTCGTCACCTTTTCGATCACCACATCGTCTATGCTGATCGGGCAATTGTCGCTGACGCTCTGTACCATATCGGCCACAGTCACGGTATGGTACTTGTGATTGGGCGGCCAGAGCGAGATCCGCTGCTTGAGCGTGATGATCGGCGGCGGATTTGAGACAGTGGCTGATGTTGTCGCCGCATTATTATTCTGATCAGGATCGAAGGTTGGCGAGCTGATCGTCGCCGTATTGCTGACGGTCGCGCCATTGGCGACTGAGCAATTCACATTGGCGACCAGCGTGACGACGGCGGACGCTCCGGACGCGAGTGAGGCGAAGGTAACGGCGCGGTTATTTTCCGCGCCACTGCAAACGCCGCCGCCCGTAGCGTCGCAGGAGATGAACATCACGGCCGCCGGCAAGCCGTCTGTGACTGTCACGGACTCGGCGGCGTCAGGCCCCTTGTTGGTAATCGTTATGGCGTATGTGAGATTACTCCCGGTAGTTACCGGGTCCGGCGCCGCGGTCTTGCTGATCGCCAGATCAGCCCTCAGCCGCGTGAGATCTCTGAGGTTCGTTATTGTCCACGCGCCGCGGCCCAGTGTGCCGGCCAGCAGCAAGTCGTCCGCCACATCATAGGCGAGATCCATTACCGGCGCGTTGGGCAGACCGGTTCCCAATTTGTCCCAACTGGTGAAGCCGCTGGTACTGTACGACACAAAGACCCCTGCGTTCGCGCCGACCAGGAGCAAGTCTTTAGGGGAGCCGGCGACGAACTCGGTCGTGTTGAAGTCCCCGACACCGAGTTCCGCCAGGTTGCCCGTAATGTCAGTCCAACTGGCGCCGGCGTCGGTCGTCCGGAACACCTGATTGTTGTCGATGGCGTATGCGCTCCTCCAATCGTCCGGGTCGAGCGCGACATCGCGGACAGCGCCGGCGCCTGCCGGCAGCGCCGCCGTGGGCGCCAGAGCGGCGCCGGCCGTGGTTCGCAAAAACACCGCGGAACCGGAGCCAACATAAAGGATGTCCAAGTTGTCTACTCCGCCTGACCTGCCGCCATAGGCGATCGCATCCCGATTGGCGCCGGGGCCGTTGATCTCGGTAATCGTGTTCCCCTGGTTTAATGACTCATAGACGGAGTTCGACGCGCCGAGGACCAGGCGTGTCGGATCGATCGCGTTTAGATGCACCGGGGTAACGAACTGCGCCTGTATCGGGGCTCCGCCACCCACAACGGTCAGAGCGGGGAATGTCCTGCTGATGAGAGTGTTGGTCGCGTCATAGACCTCCCGGCGGAAGCTGCCCAGGCTCTGGAAACTGGAATAGCGAATGGACCGGCTACTGGACGCCAGGGAGATGTTATCGACCGCGACGTCGCCGCCGTCGGCCGTCGAGACGCTCCTCCAGGTTGTGGAGCCCGCGGTAAGCTGCGCCGGAGTCCCGGTGTCCTGGGCTCCTCCAATGAGGATGACGTTTGAGATGGTGTCATAGGCGACGTCGTGGAACTCGGTCGTCTGGATGTCGCCGTTTATAGAGAACCAGTCACCGGTGTTGTTTTGCGGACTGGTGCGCCGATAGACGCCACCGTCATTCACATTGAGGAGGTCGCCGCCGGCGTCGACCGCCAGATCGCGCGAGTCCGCATGCGGCGAACTGTTGTGCGCCGTGCCGCCTCCAGGGATCTGCGCGATCGAATTCAGGTTCGTCAGGTGTTGCCACTGTGGAGACGGGACCGCGCCCGTGGGCGCAACGGTCGTATTACCGCGGAAGAGCCGTCCCGAGAAGTCACGCGACCCGATGAAGTTGGGGAAAGGACTGTCCTGACGATCGCCGGCCACATAGACCGTATTCGGGTCGTTACGATCGGCCGTAATCGAAAGATGGATGCTTCCCTGTCCGCCAGGATGGAGTCCCTCGATATCGCCGTTAGACTCGCGAGTCCGCGGCAAATCCATGGCGGTCCATGCGGCGTTTCCCGCAGTCGGGTTGTCGATGAATCCGATATATTGAGCCCGCCCGTTGACTATGACCATGACGTATAGCCGGCCGTTACCGGCGACCGCCATCCTGGCGTTGTTGTTTTGGGCCTGGGTGATAACCCCATTCAGGGTAGGATCACCGCTGGAGATATTGGTCCAGGTCGCTCCGCCGTCAGTACTGCCGAAAATGCCGGTTCTCTGGACGGCCACGTAGAAACGGTTGAGATTGCTCGGATCGCCAGCGAGGTCAAAGATACCTCCGGCAGTCAGGCCATTGCCGCCGGATACCAGCGCCCAGTTAATACCGCCGTCAACGCTGCGGAACAGTCCGCCGCCAGTGGATGAGGCCAGCAGTGTTGCTCCGCGAGCGGCGACGCCCGAAATATTCTGATTGAACAGAAGCGGATGGCTTATTTGGGTCCAATTATCGCCACCATCGGTGGTGCGGAGTAATCCCGTCAGCGGGCCTCCAATTCGGCTGAAACTGCTGAACCGGCCGATGCCGGCGACTAGCGTCTGATGGGTTGCGTCAGTGGGATCGAACTCCAGGCCGCCGGTCGAGAGCGACGGGAAATTATCGGTCAATGGCGTCCAGTTAGGACTTGCGGCCGTCGCGTTTCTGGTCCTCCAGATACCACCATTGACTGCCCCGACATAGAGGATGCTCGAATCGGTCGGATGCGGCGCCAGAGTTTGAATCGCTCCGACCACTTCGTTATTGGGGCTTATGTTTTCGACCTGCCCATTCCGGGTCGGGCCAGGGCCCTGGGCGACCCACCTCCCTCCAACAGCGCTGGTAATAGGAGTGAATTGGCGGAACGGTGGCGGCTCCAGGATTTCGGCGTTACTTTCTTCCTCTAATTCCGCCTCGCCCGGGGCTTCGGACGGTAAAGGCGCCGGGCCGGAAGGAGCCTCTTCGCCATTGACCACTCGGCCTTGTACGCGCCGCCTCACGCTGAGCGCTCCTATTTGAGGCCGCGTGGATGCGGGCGGCGCCGTCAGGGAGGGCGTGGACACAGCGCTTGCTCCCTCCCTCACGGCGGCGCCCACCCCCACGGCGTCACGGCGCCGGATGCTCTGATTCAGCGCTACCAGGCTCATCAAACCAATCAGGCTTACCAGACCAACAAGCAAAATCTTAGCGCTTTTCATTGAACCCCCTCTTGTTTGCCTATCGAAGATTTCTCTCTACATCCACAACGGTTCACTCACACCGGAATAGGAAGTTGGGCTGCTATTGCTCTTTTATTTTCAAGCGTTACTGCGTTGTGGCTTTAAATGGCTGACAAAATATTTTGGAAGAAATGACTAAGCCAACGCAGCGGCGGGACTATATTGCAATGCGTTAAGTGGAGTCAATTGAAATGGAGAACCTGATCGAGATAGTCAAGCAGTATAAAATACGCGCCGCGTTGACACTCCCACCGCTAGAAGCGGCGGGATTCTTGCTTCACCGCGAACGGCCTGCCGTAGCAGGTCTTACACTCGCTCCACAAGCGTTTAATGTTTCAGTATGCCCTACCGCGACGAGTATTCTGACGCCTTCGTTTCTGACCTTTTTGGCTGCGTTGTGATCTCGGTCATGACGAACGCCACAAGTAGCAAGCGTCTTAATACCAACCTCTATGCCGACTTCGGCTCTGATCTTCCTGAGCGGTTTGATTTCGGTTTCAACAAGGATGCTGGCAAAATAGCTTCCACTTGTGTCCCGGCTGATCGTCAGATTGAGGATTTTAGCGTCATCAGGAAGCAGACGACTCCAAACAAAATCGAGCGGTTCGGATTGCTTGGCCAGTATGATTCGACCATCTCTAAAGGTGAATGCATTGGCGCCGTAGCGAACCGATTGGCGATGACGGCGAGATTTAAATTTCGGATACGGCGCTCGCTTCTCGAAGAAGTTCGTGAAAGCCGTATCGAGATTACGCAGCGATCGTTGTTGGGGTTCTGCCACGCGTGAACAACTCACCGAAGAGCAGCGCCAAAGGCTCAACGCCATGACGCTGGATGAAGTATTCGCTGCGTTGATGTAACCGGCGCTACCCTGCCCCGCAATCTCGGTTCAACTATTTTAAGTCTCAAACTATTCGGTTTTGAGACTCAAACTATCTCAAACACAAAAGCAGACTAAGAGGAAAATTTATGGCTGAAGATAAAATGAACGGCATAGAAAGCTTTTTATTAAAAGCACTCGGTGTCGCGAGTGTCTTGACTGCAATCGGCGGGGTGTATCCAATGGGAATGGCTATATATCGAACCCACATTTCGCTTAGCGATAAGCAATTCCTATTTGGCGCCTTTCTGCTTTCGGTTGCATTCTTTCTTCGGCAACCACCTAAAATACTGTCTCGCGGCGGTTACGACCATGACGAAGAAAAATGGCTCTGGGTGTTTAGTTGGACCGCGTTGTTTTGGACTGTTGCGTCTGGCGCGCTGACTTACTATCTAGGACGCTTGTTGTATCCCATGATACGCCAATAATCTAGAGCCTGTTATTAACTTTTCCGCTGTCTTTTCAGCGGGTTAGCGTATCAACCGTGCCTTTGATCATTGTGATAAGCTTTATCGATGGACCGAAAAGCTTATCCAAGTGATGTCAGCGACGAAGAGTGGGCGCTCGTGGCCCCATACCTAACACTGATGACAGAAGACGCGCCTCAACGCGAGTATCCGCTACGTGAAGTTTTCAACGGCTTACGCTGGATCGTGCGAACCGGAGCGCAATGGCGATGGCTGCCCCATGACTTACCGCCTTGGCCTGTCGTCTATCAACAATCCCAGCGCTGGATCAAAGCTGGCGTCTTTGAGTCACTTGTCCATGATCTGCGCGCCGTATTGCGGATCGCCGACGGGCGTAAAGAAGGCCCAACTGCCGCAATCCTTGATAGCCGGACTTTGCAATCGACGCCCGAGAGCGGTTCCCGCGCCGGCTATGATGGCGCAAAACGCCGGAAAGGCAGCAAGGTCCATTTGGCGGTCGATACGCTTGGGCATCTGCTTGCTCTGTGCGTGACAGCCGCCGATGAACAGGACCGCGCCCAGGTCGCTGAACTTGC
>DASTMP010000384.1:0-17362 GCA_035714085.1 Blastocatellia bacterium | reverse complement strand
GCATGGCCGGGGCGTCGTTGTTCCTGCCGTTTCTGCCGATGCTGCCCACACAGATCCTGCTCAACAACTTCCTCTACGATCTGTCGCAGGTCGCGATCCCTACTGACAGGGTCGACCAGAGTTACATTCACAAGCCGCATCGCTGGGACATCCGGTTGATCCGCGATTTTATGCTTTACATCGGGCCGATCAGCTCGATCTATGACTTCCTGACTTTTTACGTGCTGCTCAAGGTCTTTCACGCCTCTGAGCAGCTCTTCCATACCGGTTGGTTCGTCGAGTCGCTGGCGACGCAGACCTTGGTGATCTTCGTGATCCGCACGGCGGGCAATCCGTTGCGCAGCCGTCCCAGCGCCGCCTTGACGGCGACAGCGCTGCTGGTTGCGATCACCGGCGGGTTGCTGCCGTTCACGCCGCTGGCCTCCTGGCTGGGATTCACCCCACTGCCAGCCGCATTTTTTCTTTTCCTGATCGTTGTCACCGCCGCCTATCTGCTTCTGGTCGAGGTATTCAAACGCCGCCTGATGAAGCGGCTGCAGGTGTGAGGAATTGATGAATTCGCTTAGTCGAAAACTAATTGAGGAGACTATTGAGGGGGGATGAAGTAATGTCTAGACCGACTCACATACTCAGACACGAACATCGGGTGATCGAGCAGGCGTTGCGCGCGCTCGACGGAATGTGCCTGAATCTGAAAACCGAGGGCACTGTCCCGACGGAGGCCCTATATCAGATTCTGGATTTCATTCAGAATTTCGCGGACCGCTTTCATCACATCAGAGAAGAAACATATCTGTTCCCTGCCCTAGACCATAGCGGATTTCATAATGAGGGCGGAGCGCTCGTTTTTTTGATGGAGGAGCACGAGACTGAACGCAGGCTGATGGCCGAACTGGAACTGGCCATCGAGGATTATCGCCACGGAGATTCGGCGGCCATTGACCGATTCGTCGAAGCGGCCAACCTGTATCGCGATCATCTGGCCGGCCACATTCGGGAGGAAGACGCCATTCTGTTCCGACTGGCCGAAGAGGTGTTGGACGAAGCGGTTAAAGCCTCGCTCATTCAGTCTTTTGCCAATGAAGAAGATCAAGGCTGTGATGGAATGGTCGCGAGGTATGAACGGATGGCCCAGGAATTGGAAAAAAACTGGGCTTTATAGCCTGATAAGAGAGGAGTTCCGCATCTCGCTTCGCGACGCCATGAAATGATGAAATGACGCCACCTAGTAACGAGTAATGGCCCTCGAAAAATGAAGATAACAATCGCCTTCCCGGTCGCCGCAGCGACCGCGTGAGCCTAGCCCGGCTTTGAAAAGCCGGGCTAAGTTCAATCGCCGCTGCCGCGGCGGAAAAAGCGCCGTTAGATTTATTTCCCAAAGACCATAATTCGTTACTACGTTGGTTCTCGAGGAGATAACATTCCGAGATGAAAGTATAGACGGATGGGAGGATCAGTGAACGGCGCCTTTATCTATTTGATCGGTTTTGCCGGCTGCGGCAAGCTAACTATCGCCCGAGCGATCCATGCAAAGTGTGATTGCATTCTCGTCGATAATCATCTCATCAACAATGTCATCTTTTCGTTGATCGACCCGGACGGCAAGACAAAGCTGCCGGACGAAGTCTGGGAGCTTGTTGGTCGAGTCCGGTCGGCGGCGCTCGATACAATCCGTGATTTGGCCAAACCGGGACGTGACTTTATCTTTACCAATGAACTTTTGGAGGGCGCAGAAAGCGCCCGGCAGCTCTTCCTGGACATCGCAGAACTCGCACGCCATCGTGACGCCCTCTTTCTGCCCGTGCGCTTGACGATCGCCCCCGGCGAATTGGCTCGACGAATTATCTCTCCTGGTCGCGCTGAGAGGTTTAAGGCAATCGATCCTCAGGCTGCGCTGGCTAAAGCAAGCGAGCGTGAAGTATTCATACCGTGCGGCTTCGACTATCTTGAGGTTGACGTCACCACGTTAACCGCGGATGAGGCGGCGGAGAGAATTCTTGTTGATTTAAGGAATAGGCAATCGGCCTAACCGCCTTTTACGCCAGGGCCGGTTCTGTCCCCCGCTCGGACGATTTCGACCGAGCAAGGCGCGTGTGACGCGACCGCATATGAGACTGATCCGAGCAGGAAGCGCGTAAATCCGCGGTAACCGTGCGATCCGAGCGCGACCAGATCGGCGCCCCATTTCTCCACTATACCGATGATCGTTTCCGCCGGTCGCCCCACGACGACTTCGCTCGTCAACGTTAAAGGCGTCTCCCGCGAGGCGCCGCATTTGCGCAATCGGGCGATAGCGCGTTTGACCACCGATTCGGCGCGATCGCGCCCCGCCTTTTCCAGCTTGTAGTAATAGCTATCCGGCAACGCCCACACCTCGGGCCCCGGCGTGAATGGCAGATGAATTGCGGAGATGACGTGAACTTCGCTGCCCGGCGGCCAGGGGCGATCGGCGATCTCTTCCACCGCAGCATCGCCGAATTCGGAGCCGTCAACCGCGAGCAGAATCCTCATCGCCTTTCCATAGTTTCGGGCGGCGGCTTGAACTTTACGGCGTCGCGCGATCTCGACAGAGCATTTCGCGTGTGAAGCGACGGCGCGCGACACCGAACCGAGCCAGAGCCTCTCAAGCGCGCTGTAGCCGTGCGTCCCGACGATGATCAAATCCGCGCCCCAATGGTCTGCCTCGTCGAGTATGGCTGTTCTCGGATCACCTTTGAGCGTTTTCGCGCGCGCCTCAGTTTGCGCGCCGGCGATCTCGCCGAATCGCGCCATGGCTTGCGCCGTGGTCTCGGCGGAGCGCTTTTCAAACATCCGCTCCCATTCTTCGTAAGAGCCCGACGGCATTGGCGCCGCCCATTGCCTGGCCAGGAAAGGAGCTTCCGCTACGGAAACAATCCTCACCACGCCCCCGTCGGGCCACGGAGTTCGGGCCGCTTCCTCGACCGCGGCGACGCTGGCTTCCGAACCATCAATCGCCAACAAAATTTTCATCGCTTTTCTCATTGATTTTCACGTTGCAGGTTTGCGCAACGCCCTCCTGCGAGGTTTAACGGCAATGCCTGTGCCGCGCAAAACTCTTGATTGGCAATGTTAAGGCTGACTGTGTTGGGGAAAATTACGAGGCCGGTAGCGGAAAAATCCGCATGTAAAGTGAGATTAGACGAAGCTTGATGTCGAATCCTATTTCGGCTGAGATTCTTCAATCTTCTTCAAACGATAGCGAAGTTGATCGCGCGAAACGCCCAGCAATTCAGCGGCGCGGGTTTGATTGCCTCCGCTCCGTTCCATCGCCTGGCTCACCAGCGACAACTCGACCTGCTCCAGATCAATTCCCTCATCAGGCAATTGAAACGACGGAATGACGCCTCCGGCAGGCTGTGGGGAGGCGGCGACAGGCTTTGAAAACACCGCCCGCTCGTATCCAATCAATCCGCGCGGCAGCCAGTCGGGGCCGATCAGATCGGAATCTTCCAGAATCATCGCGCGTTCGATGACGTTGCGCAGTTCGCGGACGTTCCCGGGCCAGGGATAACGTCGAAAAATCTCTTCGACTTCGCTCGACAAGCCTCGAATTCGCTTTCGCAAACGTTCGTTGAAATGCGCGATGTAGTATTTCGCCAGCAGCAGCGCATCGTCTCCGCGTTCGCGTAGCGGCGGCAGATCGATCTGAATCACCGAAAGACGGTAATAGAGGTCGAGTCGAAACCGTCCCGCATCACTCTCGGTCTTCAGGTCGCGATTGGAAGCGGCGACCACGCGCACGTCGAGCGGCAAATTCTTCAACCCGCCGACGCGACGAAAGGTTCCTTCCTCCAGCACTCGAAGCAGTTTCGCCTGCAACCCCAGCTCGAGCTCCCCGATCTCGTCCAGGAAGAGCGTGCCGCCCTGCGCCTGCTCGAATAACCCTTCTTTACGCCCTTTCGCATCGGTGAAAGCGCCTTTCTCGTGCCCGAACAATTCGCTCTCGATCAAAGTCGCCGGGATCGCCGCGCAATTGATCGCGATGAAAGGCTGATCGGCGCGCGATGATCCGTAATGAATAGCTTTGGCTACCAGGTCTTTGCCGACGCCGCTTTCGCCAAGCAGCAACACCGATGAGGCTTCGCTCGCCGCGACCTTGCGCGCGAGCCGGATCATCTCGGCCATCGCCGGCGACTGGCCGATGATCTGATCAAAGCTGAATCGCCGCTCCTGTTCCCGGCGCAATTGACGGACCTCGCGCCTGAGTCTGCCGGCTTCGATTCCATTCCTGATCGTGACCTGGAGTTCGCCGAGACTGATCGGCTTGCCGACGAAATCGTACGCGCCGCCGCGCAGCGCCGCGATCGTGTCTTCAAGCAGGACGGCGCCCGTGATCATAATCACGATGGCCTGCGGCTGGCGCTTCTTGTATTCGCGCAGGGCGTCGAGTCCGGACCCGTCGGGCAGGTTGATGTCCTGCAGGACTGCCGACGGCCGCTCCGCGTCGTATGACTCCAGCGCCGCCGCCACCGTCGAGGCTTCGAGCGGTTCATATCCCCAACCGCGCAACGCTTCGGTCAGCGTGTAGCGAATCGCCGAATCGTCATCAACCACAAGCACTTTCTCTTTTGGCATAGCCACAATTCCCTTTTCTTTGTATAAGAAATCAAGTGTATCATCTGTGCAGATCTTCGCCCACAAAGTCTTTTGATCGGGAAAAATTCTAATCGCGCCGCCACGATCATCCAGGTCTACAAAACCATACGGCTGAAATGCATCACGCGCCGATCGTCCTGATTGCCACTTGCATGGCGCGCGGAGAGAAGCGGCGCTCTGCAGACGCATTCTGAGACTTCATGACGATGTTCCTCCAATGGTTTTTTATCAGCCTTGACATTCTAGGCATCATTGCAATACCTTATCCAGGATGTCTAGGTATTAGTCATTTCGACCTGAAATAATGTTGGAGGTAACCCAATGACCCAACAAAAAGCTGATCTTCTGCAAGGCACGCTCGACATGCTCATCCTCAAGGCTCTCAGCTTAGGGCCTCTGCACGGCTATGGCATTATTCAGCGCATCCGGCAGTTGTCGGACGAGTTGCTTGAGGTCGAGCAAGGCTCTCTCTACCCTGCAGTTTACCGGATCGAGCAGCGCGGCTGGATTAGTTCCAAGTGGGGTGTGACCGAGACCGGCCGCCGGGCCAAGTTCTACAAGCTGACTAAAGCAGGAGGTAAACAACTCAAAGCCGAGGAAGAGAGCTGGGATCGGCTCGCCCTGGCTATTGCGAAAGTCAGAAAAGCAGTCTGAGGAGGCTGATGATGGAATGGTTCAACATTCTCATGGCGCGGCTACGAGCCCTGTTTCGGCGCGAAAGCGTCTTGCGGGACATTGATGAAGAATTGCGCGCCCACATCGAGATGGAGACGGAGACGAATATCGTGAAGTCAAGGCGCTTGTGAGAACCGGCCAGTCTCAACCACCCAATCGTAGAATCTGCCGAGCGCGCCCACACATGCATTCCAGGTCCTGGCGCTGATCGGGCGTCGCGTATGGGCGCTAGGCTGGGTATGGCGCGCGTAGTAGAAAGCTCGCAGGTCATCAAGCGTGATCTCTGGCCACTGCTTGCCCTGCGCTTTCATCCAGCGGAGGAAAATCCCGACCTGCTCAGACTCAGCCTTCCATGTGAGCGGGCTTTTACTCGTCAAGCTCCGGAATCGGAGATACTCGTTAAAATCAGAATCGTAACTTAGGGGCGGGCTTGCGTTCAGCAATGGCGCGATTGGGAGCGATCCTACAGAGTTTGATCGAGACATGTCGATTGACCAGAATGCGGGCTTATACCAACATAGCGGCAGAAAATACGGAAAGGGCGTGAGCAAGTTTGGGAAGGGCCATCGAAAAGGGCGGCCTGAACTTTCACGAACATCAGAACGGCTCTGATGAAATCAGCCTTTGTCAAATTGGCTTGCGCTGGTTGAGAGAGCGCCAGAAGTCTGGCTTCTTACCATCTTGATATTCAAGGTGTTTCAAGACTTTGGAGACCGTATGAAAAAAAACGACCCCAGTAAGGCGGTGACTCAAATACACGAAAAGGGGATGCGTCAACAGGAGCGAGCGTTTATCCAGCAAAGTAATCTGACCATTAGGGAACTGTGTCGTTGGATCGCGACTAAAGCGATATTAGTTATCATCATCGCGCTAGCGGCAATCGGTTGGAACCTCTGGGAAAATAGGGATCAATCACAGATCAATAGGGTTATTATCCAATCCTCTCCTCTGGTATGGTCGGCAGTCATTGACCGAGAAGGATTCGACAGCGTAGAAGCTTGGTTACGCACTCTCGTCATAGCTGGAAAGTCATATAGTGCGCTTGAATCGGCCCGCAAGATACGGGATGCAGAACTCCGATCTCAGGTGATGGCCAGCATCGTCGGGGCATTGGGGAAGGCCGGCAAGACGGGCGATGCGCTGCCGGTCGCCAGCGAGGCGCTCGAATCGGCGCTCAAGATCGAGGACGCATACTCCCGTTCTATGCATATAGTCAACATCGTCGAAGTTCTAGGAAAAATCGGCAAGACGGACGAAGCGCTCGAATCGGCCCGCAAGATCAAGGATGCGAACCTCCGCTCTCGGGCGATAGCCAGCGTCGTCGGAGCATTGGGGAAGGCCGGCAAGACGGGCGAGGCGCTGCCGCTCGCCAACGAGGCGCTCGAGTCGGCCCACAAGATCGAGGATGCGGATCTCCGCTCTCGGGCGATGGTCAGCATCGTCGGGGCATTGGGGAAGGCCGGCAAGGCGGGCGAAGCGCTGCCGCTCGCCAATGAGGCGCTCGAATCTGCGCTCAAGATCAAAGACGCAGACTATCGCTCTCAGGCGATGGTCAACATCGTCGAAGTTCTAGGAAAGATCGGCAAGACGGACGAAGCGCTCGAATCGGCCCGCAAGATCGAGGACGCGTACTCTCGTTCTGTACCTATGGCCGACATCGTTGGAGCGCTGGGGGAGGCCGGCAAGTCGGATGAGGCGCTGCCGATCGCCAACGAGGCGATCGAGTCGGCCCGCGAGATCGAGGATGCGAACCTCCGCTCTCGGGCGATGGCCAGCATCGTCGGAGCATTGGGGAAGGCCGGCAAGACGGACGATGCGCTGCCGCTCGCCAGCGAGGCGCTCGAATCGGCGCTCAAGATCGAGGACGCGTACTCTCGTTCTATGCATATAGTCAACATCGTCGAAGTTCTAGGAAAGATCGGCAAGACGGACGAAGCGCTCGAATCGGCCCGCAAGATTGAGGATGCGGATCTCCGCTCTCGGGCGATGGTCAGCATCGTCGGGGCATTGGGGAAGGCCGGCAAGACGGGCGAGGCGCTGCCGATCGCCAATGAGGCGCTCGAATCTGCGCTCAAGATCAAAGACGCAGACTATCGTTCTCAGGCGATGGTCAACATCGTCGAAGTTCTAGGAAAAATCGGCAAGACGGACGATGCGCTCGAATCGGCGCTCAAGATCGAGGCCGCAGGCTATCGCTCCCAGGCGATGGTCATTGTCGCTGAGGAGATGACAAAAAATCGTGAGGCGGATAAGGCTAAAAGCATTCTGAATGAGGCGCAACGCGCCGCACAGCAGGCGACAAGGGACTCAGAGAAGTCAACACGGCTAGCCGCTGTCGCGATAGGGTTGGCCAAACTTCACCAGTTCGATCTGGCTCGTGACATAGCTGACCTTTGCGCTTCGTCAAATCACAAGCTCGCCGTCTACACCACTATTCTTCGCGAATACCTCATTAAGCAAAATCCCAGTCTGGAAAAATTGTTTGATGAGGAAAATCAGGAATAAGTATCTGAGAGTAAAGAGTGAGCCTACGGCGCCCAGCGTGGACATCCTGTGATGCGTCAACCTGGGCGCCAAAGACTCACTTATTATGAGCTGACAGCGCAAGGCGGCTGTATGCTTCAGCCACGCCCCACGTCAACGACACTGCCACCGAAACCAATGTGAGCAGTTCAAGCGTGAACGGCTCAAGTCCGAGCAGCGCGCGCAAACTCGGGAGCAATACCGTCAGCAGTTGCAACCCGACACCCAAAATGACGGCCAGGTGCAGCGCGCCGTTGAATTGCGGCGGCGCGCTAATCCGCCGCGCCGGGTAGGCGTAAAACAATTGCCCGATGGTCGCGTGCAGAAAGATGGCCGTGCGCGTTTGCAGCAGGCTGAAGCCTATGAGCGGCGCAGACACTAGTAGCGCGCCGCCAATCGCGCCCTTGGCGCAACCGGTGGCCAGGACAAACCGGAGTGACTCGCGGTCGAGCAGCGGGGCCCGCGGGTCGCGCGGCGGTTCCCGCATCACACCGGGATCCTGATCCAACCCCAGAGCCAGCGCGGGCGGGCCGTCCGTGACGATGTTGACCCAGAGCAATTGCGCAGCCGTCAGCGGCAACAGGATAGCGCCCGTCTCATCGCGCAACCCCATCAACGCCGCGCCGAACGCCCCTCCCACCACGATCAGAATTTCAGCCAGATTGGTCGAGAAGAGAAAGCGAATGAACTTCTGGATGTTTTCATAGATGTTGCGGCCTTCCTCGACGGCCGCGACGATTGTTGAGAAATTGTCGTCCATCAACACCAGATCGGCGACCTCGCGGGAAACGTCGCTGCCGCGCTCACCCATCGCCACGCCGACGTCCGAACGCTTGAGCGCCGGCGCGTCATTTACTCCGTCGCCGGTCATCGCCACGATCTCGCCGTTCTGCTTGAGAGCCTCGACCAGCCGCAACTTATGCTCCGGCGCGACGCGGGCGAAGATGTTCGTTTCTTGAACCGCCACGCGCAGCGCCTCGGTCGGCATCGTTTCCAATTCCAGGCCGGTCAGGACGCGGCTCGGAGGAATTCCGACTTCGCGCGCTACGGCCAGCGCTGTGGCCGGATGGTCGCCCGTCACCATCACCACGCGGATGCCCGCGTCCTGCGCGCGCCTGATCGCGCCAGGCGCCTCGGGGCGTGGCGGATCCCAAAGCATCGCGAGGCCGAGAAACTCGATCTCCTCATCGCCTTCCCCTTCTCGATGCCCGAACGCCAGCACGCGAAACCCTTCCCTGGCGTACCCGTCGGCCTTCTCTTCCCAGCTCCTGCGTTCTTCGACGGAAAGACGGCAGCGTTGCAATATCACTTCCGGCGCGCCCTTGAGATAGCTCACCAGCGCGCCGCTCTCTTCCACCGTAGCGCGCATATACTTGTACGAACTATCGAATGGTAGAGAGCTGCGACGCGGATGCTCATGCCTCAGCGCATCAAGCTCGACGCCGCGCCGCTTCGAGTATTCGAGCAAAGCCAACTCGAGCGGATCGCCGGCCCCGACCTTCTCATCCGCGTCATTGACCAGCGCCATCGCTTGCAAAGCGCGTCCGGCATCGGGACTGTCCAAATCCCTGACGAACATCCGGTTTTCTGTCAGCGTGCCGGTCTTGTCCGTGGCGATCACCGTCACCGAGCCGAGCGCTTCGACGGCGCTCAGGCGGCGGACGATAGCTTTTCTTTTCGCCATTCGTTCCACGCCCAGCGCCAGTGTCAGCGTCAAAACGGCGGGCAAACCTTCAGGTACCGCCGCGACGGCAAGCGCGACGGCGAAAAGAAAGACGTGACCGATACGCTCAAGCCCATCCACTAGCAAACCGCCGGCGGCGATCAATCCCGCCAGCGCGAGCACGCCGCGCGCAATCTGCCCGCCGAACTTTTCCAAGCGGCGTTCGAGCGGCGTCCGCTCCGCCTCGATGCCGCCGATCATCACCGCCAGCCGCCCCATCGCGCTCTCTTCGCCGGTTCGGCTGATCTCGACATAGCCTTTGCCGCGCACGAGTAACGTCCCGCTTAAAACCTCTTCGGCGAGCCCTTTATCGACCGGGACTGATTCGCCAGTCAACGACGACTCATCAATCATCACCCCTTCGGCTTCGATCAAGGCGCCGTCAGCAGGGATACGGTCACCGGCCTCGACGCGCGCAAGATCGCCGGGCACAAGTTCGGCGCTCGGCAGATGAACGAGCCTTCCCTCGCGCATCACCCAGACCATCGGCGCGGCCATCTCCTTCAATCGCGCAAGCGCCGCTTCGGATTTGCTCTCTTGATAAACGCCCAGCCCCGCGTTGAGCAGCAGTATGACGGCGATGGCAATGGATTCAATCGGCAGCCCTGTCGCCCCTTCGCTCACCCAGATGGCGGCGTCAGCCGCAAGCGCGAAGAGCAGAATATAGATGAGCGGGCTCTGGAATTGCCGCGCCAAACGCCGCCACAGCGGAGTGGGCGGTCTTTCGGGCAGAGCGTTCGGCCCGTATTGCCGCAGGCGAGCCTGAGCAGTCTCATTCGATAGCCCGTAATGCGTCACTGCGCCGTTCCTTTGTTTGTCTCAGCGAGAATATCTTCGATCTTCATAATCCTTTCCTCAGATTATTACCATAGCAATTCCTGGATAAATTGCCACTATACAAATTCGGCATTGATTATTGCTGCGGGCGCCGCCCCCCCGGATGATGCATGCGAGGCGGCGAGTTTGCAGGTCGAAGATTTGACGCGCTCGCTCGAAGAGGCCGAGCGCGCGTCACAATCAGGCGGGGCCGAGCGAGATTGGCGACAGGAGTCGTTAACATCGCTCGCAGCTTACATTGCGGATGGAGGAGGCCGCAGGCGAGGGCCGAGCGATTCCGCCGCCGTTCTTCGGCGCATTTCAAAACCCGGCTCGAACGATGATGCTCAATCGCGAAACCGCAGGCGGTCTGCTCCGGGCGTTGCGCGACACGACCGGCGATTACGCGCCGGCGCCGGAGGCCTGCGCCAGCTATCGAGCTTTGTACCGGGCTCTAGCCGGTTTCGTGGCCGATCTACATCAACACATTCGTCTGGAGAATAACCAGCTCTTTCCTCGCGCAAGCGAGATGGAGGTAAAAGCCGGGCCGGAGTTACAGCGCTCGACCGATACTTTTCGCGGGCATCACTGCTTCGGATGTTGAGCGGGCGCGGAATTTTCCGCGCTGCGAATATTGCAATGTAGTAACGAATTTATCCGTTACGTAACGTAACGGATAAATTCGTTACTAGTGTCCGCAACAGCGTGAATTTTTGGCGCAAACGCAATTCGAAATGCCAATTGCGTATTGGCGCCGGCAGGCAAGCCGAGCGAAATCTCGGCGCGACGGTTGAGCGACATCTGTCCGATTCCGTCTCACTCTCTCGGATATATTGCCCGATTACCATTCACCTCACTTGCCGTTACGGCCGTTACGGCCATTACGAGCAAGAAGAGCGCCGACTGCCGCGCCCAGTCCTATTCCAATTCCGAATGAGACGCCGAGCGCGCTGAATGGGTGTTGTTTGACTCGATACTCCGCGTCATCGACCAGGTCTTCCGCCGCGCGGCGGCCCTGTTTGACAGCGCGCTTTGCAGCGACGATGCCATTGTCGACGGCGCCGGTGACGGCTTCCTTCACGCGTTTGACTTCGGCTCCTAACTGATCACGAACTTCTATAGTTTTTTCGCGTATCTCGGTTTGCATTGTTATTCCTCCATTGATTCGTAAATTAAACGCAAGAAGTAAAAGCAAACTGAATGCCGGAGGAAGTTTTTCGTATCCCCTTCATTATCAGACAGCCGGCGACGCAACTCGTGAGCGAGAGCGGAAAAGCCACCTGGTGAGGCCGTGATCGTCATTACGCTGAAGTGGGTCTTGGGCGGCTGGTTTACGAAACGCTCTGGCTGCCATCTTGCCTATTGGCGAAGCGCGAAGTGAGTTGGAAAGCCTTTGATGATGAGCCAGCCCGGGCGACGGCGAAGATTGGAGGGGAACCGGTCGTGATCAATCTCTTCATAGAACTTGATGGCATGAATCGTTGATTGTTTTTCCCATTGACGCTACTCGGGCTGCGCAGCGCCGGCTTCAGCAAGCGGGTCGCTGTCATAAACGATCACGACCATACCGACAGTAGCGATCTTGCTGAACTCCCGCGCCGCGAACATCGGGATGCGAATGCAACCGTGGCTGGCGGGATGGGCGGGAACCAACGGATTGCCGTGAATAGCTATACCGTAGTGGATGTAATTCGGGTAGTAGAGCGACCCGAGCGGACTTTTTCTCCATCCTTCGATCTTACGATAGACCTTGAACCTGCCCGTCGGAGTGATGGCCTGTCGCGTCTCGCCGCCTTCGGTAAAAAACTCGCCGGAGGCCGAAGAGATCGGCAGAATGCGCAGACCGGCGCCAAGGACATCAACGACAAACAAGACCTGCCGGTGGAGATCGATCTCGATGTGTGGATAACCAGTTTCGAACGTCTGTGGCTTCAGCGCGACGCGCAAAGCCTCAAGCTCCTCGATGGTCAAAACGCCGGTCCGATTGCGTCCCTCGATCTTCTGAAAAGCGATCAACGCGTGGCGCAGCGAGTCGTCCTTCCCCTTCGCGGCCGGGTTGACCCAATAGCCGAGCTGATCGAGAAGTCCTCTGGCTTCCGAAATCTCAGAGGCGGACAACTTCCGCGCCGGTTGTTTCGATTTCGGCGCCGGCGAGCTTTGCTGATCCTTCGATTGCCGGCCTGATTGCGCGGAGCCATTGTTCACAAAGGCCAGTAGCGCGAACGCCGCCGCCAACAAGCCCCCCCACGCGATTCGAATCAAGCCTTGAAATTGCAATTGTTGAATCTGATTTCCCATAGGCCGATGCGAAGTGCAATTTGAGGGCCATCGAAGAAACGCTCATTTTACTGAGAATTACAGGCTCCCATTAGTGAACTCTGCGGGAGATTGCGCAAGGAACATGCGGAGATTCCCGCTGGGGCCATCATTTTTCATCTATTTTTCATTTCCCTCTCACGCCACACCGCCCGGAGGAGAGTATATTACTCGTGTTGTAGATGCTCTGAGCATGATCGCTAAAAGCATGGCGGCGCTTGGGGAAAGAAAGTTAATCAGTAAAAATACAAAGGAGATAAAAACATGCCATTAGTTAATGTCAAAGTTATCGAGGGAGTCTTCACAGACTCGCAGAAGCGAGAGATAGTGAAAAAGCTGACCGACGCCCTGGTCAGTATCGAAGGGGAGAACATGCGGCAAGTCACCTGGGTCGTGATCGAGGAGGTGAAGAGCGGCGATTGGGGGATTGGCGGCACGCCACTCACGACCCAGGATGTGCAGGCTCTGGCATCGGGTAAGTAATATGATTCGTAGCATTGGGGATCTGTTGGTCCAGCGGGCGAGAGAAACATTTATCGGACGGTCGACTGAGATGGAGGTATTGCTCAGCATCTTGGATGGCGGCCCACAGGTGGTCTTCGTCCACGGGATTGCGGGGATCGGGAAATCTACTCTCCTGGAGGCATTCGCCGAACAGGCGCGCGCCCGCTGCGCCACCGTTGTCAGACTGGACTGCCGTCGGATGGAGCCCACCGAGCGCGGATTTCTACATGAGCTCGGCATTGCCATTGGTCTGCCAGCCATCACGCCGGAGCAAGCGGCTGAACGATTGGGAACACTGGGGAGCCGGGTCGCGCTCTCACTCGACACCTATGAAGTCTTCCGATTGATGGACACCTGGTTGCGCCAGGTCTTCTTGACGTTGTTGCCAGAAAACGTGCGCGTGGTCCTGGCCGGGCGTGACCGTCCCGTCTCAAGCTGGCTTACGTCGCCTGGTTGGCAAGGGCTATTTCGCAGCCTCGCGTTGGGACCGCTCGGCGAACCTGAAGCCATCGAGTTGTTGACTATAAGTGGGATTGGGCCGGACAAAGCCGGACGCATCCAAGACTTCGCGCGAGGTCACCCCTTAGCGTTGAAACTCGCCGCTAACGCGGCGACCGAGTGGCCCGACCCGGACGCCGGGTTGGGCCACTCAGGGTTTCAGCGTGTGGTCGAAGAGCTGATTCGAATATATCTGGCCGACGTGCGCGACCCGCTCACCCGGCAAGCGCTCGACGCCTGTTCGGTCGTCAGGCGCACGACGGTGTCGCTCCTGCAAGCTATGCTCCCCGGATCCGCCCCACAGGACATGTTCGAGCGGCTGCGCGCCGTCCCCTTCGTTGAAAGCGAGGGTGACGGCTTACACATGCACGACTTAGTGCAACAGGCCATCGCCGCTTCGGTCCGGGCGGTGGACCCGAGCAGGTATCAAGCCTATCGCCGCGCCGCATGGCGGCGACTGAATGAGGAGATCCAGAAGGCCGGCCAACTGAATCTCTGGCGATACACGGCCGACCTGCTCTACCTGATCGAGAACCCGGTCGTCAGAGAAGCTTTCTTTCCCAGCGGAGGGCAACAGTTTGTGGTCGAGCCTGCCCACGCTGAGGACGGCGCCGCCATCCAGGAGATCTGCCGGCGACACGAAACACCTTCGGCAGCGAGCCGGCTCGCCGAATGGTGGCGGAGCAATCCACAATTCTTTCGCGTCGCGCGCGAGCAAAGCGGCGGAGTCGTCGGCTTCTATTGCATGTTCGACCCGACGACAGTCAGCGCGGATGACCTGGAGACAGACCCGATGTCGCGGCAGTGGCGTCGACACCTCCGTGGCGATCCGCTCAAGGGCCAGCGTGCGCTTTTCATTCGTCGGTGGCTCAGTCGTGAGCACGGAGAGGCGCCTTCGCCAGCTCAAGCCGCCTGCTGGTTGGACATCAAGCGGTCGTACATGGAGATGCGGCCTCACCTCCGCCGAGTGTATCTGACAATGCGCGACCTGGCGCCCTATGCCCAGGTCGCCCAAAAGCTCGGCTTCCAATCGATCACAGAGGCTGAAACAGAAATCGATGGCGTTCGCTATCACACCGCCATGCTCGATTTCGGGCCTCTCTCGGTCGACGGTTGGCTGGCGGGTTTGGTCGCCGCAGAGTTGGGTGTGGAAGACGCCGATATGCTGGACGTCGAGTCGCACGAACTGGCTCTCGGCGACCGCCGGGTGAAGTTAACGAAGATAGAGTTCGAGGTCTTTCTCTATCTCTACGAACGTGAGAACAAACCGGTCACCCGCGCGGCATTGATCGAGCAGGTCTGGGGCCGAAAATATACCGGCAGCAATGTGGTTGAGGCCGTAGTGCGATCCCTGCGGAAAAAGCTTGGGGACAAGGCCTCGGCCATCGAAACGATTCGCAATATCGGATACCGCTTCCGCCGAGCTTGATCGGCGTTGACCTTGTTGGCGTCAACGAAGCGCAGAATTGATGCTATCGCACGATTTCAACCGAGCAGTGGGCGCGCGCGGCTACCGCCGAGGAGACGCTGCCGAGCAAACACCGTCCGAACCCGCCTAACCCTCTCGCTCCGACGAAGATCGAGTCCGCGCCCCAGTTCTCGGCTTCGCAGAGCAGCAACCGTTTCGGCTCTTCTTCTTCCATCACCACCGAGGTCGCAAGTCTCGCAGCCTGCAATTTCTCCGCGGCCGAATCAAGCATTCGTTCAGTTCTGACGCGTTCGCTGGCGTCCCATTCAGAGAAATGCGCGAGCGTCTTGCCGGGCGCCGAGGCGTCAATCTTCGATGATCCGTTGACGATGCGAGCCTCGGAGCCTCGCGGCCATCGACGTTCGCCCACTGCGCCAATCGCCGCATCGGCGCCCTTCGATCCATCAACGCCGACCACCAAACGAACTGGCGCGCCACGCTCCACAGGCTGACACCGAGCCACGCGGACAGCGCAATGGGCTTCGTGCGCCACCTTCTGCGACACGCTTCCGAAGAAGGCTCTCCCCGCCGCGCCGCGCCCATGTGAGCCGACGATGATCAGATCGGGGCGCCATTCGTCGGCCTTCTCAATGAGCGCGCTCGCCGCTGAGCCGAAGCTAACCAACGGCTCGACCGACCAGTGCGGCATCAGTGAGTGGATCCGCTCTGATGCGTCTTGGGCGAGCAATTCAAGATTTTCTATGCTCAACGGCTCGTCGCAAAGCCAGTTCTCGATGACCGACATTACTATGACGTGGACTTTTGCCGGTAATCCGGCGCGGCGCAAGTCCTCCAGCGCGGCGTCGGCGCATTTGGAACCGTCATATGCGATCAAAACTTTCGAGATTTTCATGGCGAATCCCTCCTTTTTCATTCTCACTCTTTTCAGTTGCAACGGGTATGCCCCGCTGAATTGAACAAGAGATGGGGCGGGGCTGTGGATTCTTACGGAATGATCGGCGGAAAATCCCGTTCATTTATCGCTCAACGCGGCCCGGCCGAAGCTCAGGGCCATCGGCACCCGGACTGCAGGGTTTCTATTTCGAGAACTTCGGCATTGACATTCTTGGCGCCTCGCCGGAAGAACCCATTCCCGGCCGATCGGACTTTCACCGATTTAATAAGGCGATCGGGAAAGCGGTCTCTCAAACCTCGCCGAAGAATGCCTTCAATCTGATTTTCACCGGAACCGATTCCCAAGAAAGTTTTCTTCCGGTAAGCGACCATTATCCGACCTCCATCCGGGGTGACATTTATCTCGATCACTCGACCTGCTCTCGCCTCGTCACTCACGCCGATAATTTTGACGACTTGATCCCGTGAAATGCATTCCGGCCTTGGTATCCCCCCATATCCTCCTACATCTCCCTCCCCTGCCCGTACCGTCTCCTCGGGTGAAGGCGTTGGAGTCACGGCGACGCCTTTCGTTTTTTCCTCTCGTTTAAGTTGGTCATCGGATCGGCCACCGGGATCGCTCCCTTTCTGACGGTCCATCGCTTCCTTTATTTGGTTACTTCTCTCCTCGCCCGGATGCAAAACCCAATCGAGAGTTCCCGGCCTGAAGATCGCAATTGCGGCGAATACGCCAGCGAGCGTAATCCCGCCAATTGCCAAAGCTGTCGAAGGCTTAATTTTGCTTTTAGCTGATTTTCCACTTCCATTTTCCGGCAAGTTCTTCTCCTAGTTAAGTTATATTTTCTCCGGGAGCGTGCTTTTACATCTTTAGTGTGCGAGTAGGGCGCGCTGGCGTCAAGTGTGCGAGTGTGAGGCGAACTTACAAAAACACTGAGCAGGCCGAACGCAGCTGAACGCAACGCAAGACCAACATGAGTAACGCGACCGCTATTTAGGGAATACTCCGTTATGCTCGGTTGCGCTTCGTTGCGGCAAGGGTCAAATGTTGCTTTGCATGGAATTATAGTCAGTGAAGTAATTGAACCCTGCGCATAAATCGGGTAATCGTATTCAACTTTTAATTTGCACACGCGTTCAAGTAATTGAAGGCTGTGCAAATTAAAGCTGAATACAATCAACTACTTCAATGAATCCTGCGCATAAATCGGTAGACGCCTGGGTACGCATCGCTTCCAGCGCGCAGTCTCGGCCACTCGCCCAATTGCTTTTCAATGCGCCTCCTGCCAGGACTGCGCGCTGGAAGCGACGCGTACCCAGGTTTGCGCCAATCAATGTGTTGATTGCAAAGTGGTTTTATTTGCACGCTC
>DASTMP010000383.1:0-2872 GCA_035714085.1 Blastocatellia bacterium | reverse complement strand
CGAAGGATACGGGAAGAATAGAGGCCGATTTAAGAACTCACGGAGGATAATGCATGGCCAAGCCAGCCCCGAAAACAGAAATGGTTAAAAAATCGCCGAAACGATGGCAGTCGGACGTCATCGTCGACATGATCAAGCGCTATCGCTTCGAGTATATCGCGCTCAATCCTGGCGCGAGCTATCGTGGTCTGCACGATTCTTTGGTCAATTACGGCGAGAACGATCCGCCGATGCTGCTTTGCCAGCACGAAAAAATCGCCGTGCAAATCGCCCACGGTTATGCCCGCGCCACGGGCAAGCCGATGATCGCGATCGTGCATGATCTCGTCGGTCTGCTGCACGCTCCCATGGGTATTTACTACGCCTACCTCGATCGCGCTCCGGTCTTCATCGTCGGCGCCACCGGGCCGATGGCGGAACCCAAGCGCCGCCCGTTCATCGACTGGATTCATACCGCCAATGGACAGGGCGAAGCGATTCGCAATTTCGTCAAATGGGATTACCAACCGACGACTGTCGATGGCGTGCCCGGCGCGTTCGCGCGCGCCTATTCAGTCATGATGAGCGCGCGGCAAGGGCCTGTCTATATGGTCTATGACGCGGGTTTGCAGGAAGCGGAGCTGACGCAAGAAGTGGAAATGCCGCCGCCCGGCGCGGTCGATGTGCCCGCCGCGCCTTCGGCCGATCCCACGGCTCTCGAAAAGGCGGCGACCACGCTGGCGGGAGCCAATCGGATTGCGATTATCGCCGATTTCGCCGCGCGGCCGCCGCACGGTTGGAATCACGTCGTAGAGCTAGCCGAGACGCTCGGCGCTTCAGTCTGGGACGTCGGCTCGCGCCTCAATTTTCCCAGCGATCATCCGCTCAATCTGACGATGGATCCCGACGGTTGCTACAAAGACGTCGACGTGGTGCTTACCCTCGACATCGCCGATTTTGAAAAACCCACGCACGTGCGCGACATCGCCACTCGTACTGTCGTCAGTAAAGTTCCGCCCGATGCGACCTGGATCGATATTGGATTTACCGATATCGAGATCAGCAAATGGTCGATGGATTACGCTCGCCCGTTCTACGCGCAGCAGCGCATGACCGCGGATCCGGTCACCACCTGCCCGCAATTGACCAAACTGCTTAAAGAAAAAATTGCCAAGACAGCTGGACTCGGCGAAAAAATCGCCAAGCGCAGGGAGGAAATAGGCAAACGTCACGCGGAGAATCGCGCCAAGTGGAACAAACAGGCGCAAGAGCATTGGGATCAAAAGCCCATGACCGTGCCGCGCCTCGCGCTCGAAGTATGGGAAGCGATCAAAGGTGAAGACTGGGTGCTCACCACGGGCGATTTGGGTAGCTGGGGGAAAAAACTCTGGAATTTCGATCGTCCCTATTGTCATGCCGGCCGCGAGCTCGGCACCGGCACGCAGATCGGATTATCTCTCGGCGTTGCCCTCGCCAACAAAGGCACCGGCCGGCTTGTCGTCGATTTGCAGCCTGACGGCGATCTGATGTTCGACGCCGGTTCGCTCTGGATCGCGGCCAAATATCAGATCCCGATGCTAGTCGTGATGTTCAACAATCGGGCGTATTACAACGACTGGAATCACCAGCTCGTCCTCGCCAGGACCCGCGGAACGGACCCGAACCGCGCTCACATCGGTATGGATCTGTTCGGTCCCGATCCGGATTTCGCCGGATTGGCAAAATCGATGGGTTGGTACGCCGAAGGACCGTTTGAAAACGGCGATGATCTAAAAGGCGCACTCAAACGCGCCATTGAGCAGGTCAAGCGCGGCAAACCCGCGCTCATCGATGCCGTCTGCGACAGACGAAATCACGGATAAGTACTCTGGCGTGCTCCGCACTAATCAAGCGCGGAGCACACCGGCGCGCCGGGATTTTGGCGTGCGCTGTACTGAGAAAACAGCCTTTTCCTTATCTCACTTGGAAGATTTCTTTCCAAATTTTTTCATACTTTGGGAATTCTTTCACATCATCGATCGTGAGCATGTAGTACGTCGCCGGACGAACTTTCTCTAAGGGTTCGACGTGCGGATGCGCGGGAGTTTCTCCGCCCTGCGCCCAGACACGCTGACCTTCTTCGCTGATCGCCCACCGCGCCCAGAGCATCCCGGTGTTGGGATGCGGCGCTCCTCGCAGTAGCGAAACCGCGCCGCCGATTTCACCGACTCCTTCCGTCATCAGCGGCTGAATCGGCGCGCCTTTTTTAACGCGAGGGGGAAAATGGTGCGAGTAACAGGTGATACACACGGCTCGTTGTCCCGCGACCAAAAACTCGATCAGCTGCGAATGGCCCTTATGAAATTCCACTTGGTTCGCGGCGATGCGTTTGAATAAATCGATGGCTCGTTCATCGCTGTTGTACTTGCGCTTGGCGAAGGCGATCAGCATCTGGTAGTCACGCGCCTCGCCCATCATGAGATCCTTCCATTTCGGATTACCCAGCTCTTCAAAACTTCTGGGTTCGTCTCCTTTTTTGACGAGATTGGTATTCCAGCCCGCAATGTAGAATTGCGTGTCGGTCGCCACCCAATATTCGCTTTTCATGTTCGCCGGAAAGGCCGCGGCTTCCGGCAGCGCCAACGGTGTAATCAGCTTTTGATTGACCGCTTGTCCCATGTAAGGCAACGATCCGCCCAAGACATCGCCGACCACCCGGCCGCCGCGCGCCTCCGCGCTCGCGCGCGCGAGCAATTCGTCCGGCGTGGCATCGATATGATTCACCGTCACGCCGGGAAATCTTTTCATGAACGCCGGCGGAATAACCTCCATCGCTCGATTCGAAAGAGGCATGTACAAGGTGAGCTTGCCACCTTCGCTCTTTGCCTTTTCATGGAGCGATTCGAGCGACTCC
>DASTMP010000382.1:0-47826 GCA_035714085.1 Blastocatellia bacterium | reverse complement strand
ATGAAATTCGGCGTATTCGGACAGGTAGCGGAGATAGCGGTCGAGCACTTTCAGGCTCTTTTGCGAAACGTCGTCGGGCGTGATGTTGTCAATGCTGATTTGCAAATACTCGAGCCCGGCGGCGTTGAGCTTCTCGATCCGGTCTCTGGTCATGTAATAGCCGTTGCTGATCAGCCCGGCGATCATCCCATGCGAGCGTATGTGCGCGAAGATTTCGTAAATCTGGGGATGCAGCATCGGCTCGCCGCCGCTAATCGTGACGATTGACGCGCCTAGCCCGGCCACCAGATCGACCCTCCTTTTGAACTTTTCAAGGGGCACCGGGTCGGACGTCTTGTCGTATTCATTGCAATATTTGCAGGACAGGTTGCAGCGCCGCATCGGGACCATGTGCGCCAGAATCGGATGTTTTGTCGAAAGCAACCCTTGAGTTATAAACTTCGCTTCGCGGAGGAGTGTGGAAGCATTCTTCATCTAACCACCTCGATGGATACTCCAACCAAAGCGCCAGCTTGGGTGGAGAGGAAATCGAGGCCGCAAGTGAGTTGAGAGGATTGTCCCTCGACGAACTTGCGGTTGACTCGTGTGGTAGACTGTCCCTGGTCAAAGGCACTCGTCCCATTTGGGAGAGAAACGGTTTCTGATCCTTGAGAACCAGGGATAAGAGGTTGTGGCCGGAAAACTTCGTCCACATAAAATCTCTGAAGTTGCTTGGTAGTTTGCATATCAAGTACCCGACGCTTGCTTCCGGCTATATGCCGAAGGCGACGGGCCGCACTGGATTCGCACGAATCCGATAGTCAACCGGCCCGAAGCAGTCCGTTCTCGGAAGTTTCTTCCGGGCGTGAATACGAAACTTGGAACTGCAAGCTCCATTTACAACGCGTCAGCGTTTAGATGGAGTAGTTGACCTGTGGCTCCTCCTGACAATAGGACACATAGAACTTATAGGACCCACTGAGCCCTGTATGTCCTATGGGTCCTATTCATTCTCCTATCAGTTTATAGGTCTCTCTCTGTCTGCTGTCAATGTTACGGCCGATACGGGCGTTGCGGGGCTTTGCGAAATTTGTTAGTCTCTGCGACTTGAAGATCATGAGTGAAAAATATATGGAGCGCGCGAGTGAGAGGCCCTGTGGCGGAATTGGTAGACGTCTTCGGCTTAGAACCGAAGGTCCTTTACGGGCGTGAGGGTTCGAGTCCCTCCGGGGCCATTCCTACCAGATCTCGACTTATCCGCCTACCTGCGATTCCTATTTTGACTCGATCGATTCGGGTGTCTGCGAAGAAAGGTAAAGAAAATTGAAGCTGCAAGTCGCTGTCGCTGATCTCTCCCAATGTCGGAAAGACCTCACTGTTGAAGTTCCTGTTGAGGAGGTCAAAGCGGCCTATGAAAAGACCTATGACGTCTACGCGCGCCACGTGAAAGCTCCGGGATTCCGCCCTGGGCGCGTCCCGCGCGAGATCATCAAGCAACGCTTCGCCAAAGAAGTGAAAGATGAAGTCATTACGAGCCTGGTTTCAGAGGCGCTACATACCGCCATCGCCGAACAGAGGCTTCGCCTCGTCGGCGATCCGCATATCGACGACCTCTCGATCAACGAAGGCGAGCCGATGAAGTTCAGAGCGACGCTGGAGGTCTTGCCCGAATTCGAGCTTAAAGAGTACAAGGGTTTGAAATTGACCAAACGAGTAGCGTCGGTGGCCGACGAGGAGGTCGAGCATACGCTTGAGCATCTGCGCCAATCCGCTTCGGAATTCGTTCCGGTGGAAGACCGGGAGTCCCGTGACGGCGACTTCGTTTCTGTCAACCTGGTCGGCAAGTACGTCGAACCGCCGGAAGAAGAGGATTTGAAATCCGACGACGTGCAGATCGAGATCGGCGGCGCCAACGTTCAGCCTGAATTCAGCGAGAATCTGCGTGACGCTAAGGCCGGCGACGTCCGCGAGTTCCGCGTCATATATCCGGAAGATTTCTCCGCCCAAGGGCTGGCTGGGAAGACGCTCGATTTCACGGCGACTGTAATTGCGGTCCGCGAGAAAGAAGCGCCTGAACTCGACGATGAATTCGCGCGGGATTTCGGCGACTATGAGAACCTTCAACAGTTGCGCGATAGGATTCGAGAAAACTTGACGGCGTCCGCCGAAGGGCGCGCCGAGGCCGATCTTCGGGAAGAAGCGGTGAAGCGGATTCTTGAGGATTATGACTTCGAGGTCCCGTCCGCGCTGGTCGAGCCGCAGACCGCCGAACGCGCCCGCGAATTCGCGTACGCTCTAATGCGCAACGGCGTCCCTCCGCAGACGATCAAAGAGATCGACTGGGAAGAGCGAATGAAGGAGTTCCGCCCGCTGGCGGCGCGTGACATTCGTATGGCGCTGGTTTTCGCCAGGATTGCCGAGGCCGAGAAGGTCGAGGTCAGCGGATGGGAGGTCGACGCCGAAATCGAGAGGATGGCGATGACAAGCGGCGAACCTGCGAGCCAGTTGAAGGCTCGCTTGACAAAGGATGACTCGCTTTCTAGTATCGAAAACAGGTTACGTCATCAAAGGGCGTTGGAGGCGGTTATAAAGCACGCCGAGATCACGGTTGAAGATTTCAACGAAGATCAGAGTGAACATCAGGCTCAGTCTCCGGGGCAAACGGAAACGGAGGGCGAGGTTCGGAGCGAAAGCAAATCACAAGCGTTATGATCAATCCACAATCTCATTTAGTGCCCATGGTTATCGAGCAGACGCCTCGCGGCGAACGCGCTTTTGACATCTATTCGCGCCTGCTCAAGGACAACATCATTTTCATCGGGACTCCGATCGACGACGTGGTGGCCAATCTCGTCGTCGCGCAAATGCTGTTTCTCGAATCGGAGGACCCGGATCGGGAAATTTCGCTTTACATCAATTCGCCCGGCGGCTCGGTGACCGCTGGCATGGCGATCTACGACACCATGCAATTCGTCCGCTGCCCCGTCACGACCTTCTGCATCGGGCAGTGCGCCTCGATGGCGGCCGTCTTGCTGACCGCCGGGACCAAGGGAAGGCGATTCGCCCTGCCCAATTCGCGGATTCTGATCCATCAACCGCACGCCGGGGGAATTTCGGGTCAGGCCAGCGACATCAAAATCGCGGCGGAAGAAATCCTGCGCTTGCGCGAGCGCATCAACGAAATTCTTGCTTATCACACGAGCAAGCCGGTCGAGCAGATCGAGAAGGATGTCGATCGCGACCGGATCATGAGCGCCATGCAGGCCAAGGAGTACGGGCTGATAGATCAGGTGATCAAACACCGGGAGTAAAACCCCATAATCGCTTACTGGAACATTTTGAGGTTTAACTGGTGTTCCATTTTCCATCTCCCATTTGACATTGCCGGAATCGCACGGCGAGCGGCAATGTCAAATGACAAACGGAAAATCGAGAATGGAAAATGAACATGCCTCAAAATCTATACTTGGCCGCTTATACGGCGACCGACACTCAAGACATTATGAACGATCGAATCCCCTCAGTCGCCCCTCGCTTTGACTTTGGCGGTGGACTGATCCCACAGACGCACAAGCCGGTCTTGAGGTGTTCTTTCTGCGCTCTGGGCGAGGGAGAGGTCGCGCGACTTTTTGAAGGCCATTCCGGGTATATTTGCGACGAGTGCGTCGAGGTCTGTGTGCAATTGCTGAGCGATTATCGAGAAATGGGGATCAGGCCGCCCAAGCTCGATCAGCCCTGGTATAAGAAGATATGGGGCGATGACGGCTCTCACGTCGGACAGTGCAGCTTCAACGTCCACGACCGTAGCAATCCGCAGGGGGCGAGGCTGTTCGCCGGGATCAGCGCGCAGATTTGTGACAAATGCGTCCGCGCCTGTGAGATTCTCAAAGCCGGCCTGGCGTTTGACGATTGAGGTCGGCGAAATTCCTGGGCGCCACCTCGGCGCTTGCGCGCATCTATCCACTTGTTTATGATTTTGCGGCGCGCGCGTAATGCCCCTTGATCGATTCAACGCCGCCATGCGGTAGATCGCAACTTTTGTTTAGCTCACAATTCCGTTTAAGGTTGCTATCAACAACAATGTCCACGTTACATCTTGATGCGGAGACCATGCGGTGATGAGAAGAGGCGACGACACTTTACGCTGTAGCTTCTGCGGCAAGAGCCAAAATGAAGTCAAAAAGCTGATCGCGGGCCCCACCGTATACATCTGTAATGAGTGTATTGATATCTGCATCGAGATCATCAGCGATGACGCTCAGCAGGAAGCCGCAGCCGCCCGCCCGCCGCTTCCTAAACCGTCGGAGATCAAAACCTTCCTTGACGAATACGTGATCGGGCAGGAAGACACGAAGAAGAAACTGGCCGTCGCCGTCTATCAGCATTACAAGCGGATAGAGATGATGAAGCGGCGCAGCGACGTCGAGATTCAGAAATCGAACATCCTGCTGATCGGCCCGACCGGAACCGGCAAGACGCTCCTCGCGCAAACCCTGGCGCGGATGCTCAAAGTCCCGTTTACCATCGTCGACGCCACGACGCTCACCGAGGCTGGTTATGTCGGAGAGGACGTAGAAAATGTCATCCTGAAGTTGCTGCAATCGGCCAACGGCGACGTCGAGCGCGCGCAGCAGGGCATCATTTACATCGACGAGATTGACAAGATCTGTCGCAAGGACGAGAACCCTTCGATCACTCGCGACGTTTCCGGCGAAGGCGTACAGCAGGCGCTGCTCAAGATTCTTGAAGGCACGGTCGCCAATGTCCCGCCGCAGGGCGGGCGTAAACATCCGCACCAGGAGTTCTATCTGGTCGACACCACCAACATCCTGTTCATCTGCGGCGGCGCTTTCGTCGGCCTGGACAGAGTGATTCAGCGGCGCGTCGGCCAAAAAGGCATGGGGTTTCATGCCAACATCCGCCCGATGCATCAATCGCGCGCCAACACAGAACTGCTTCAGCAGATTCAACCCGAGGATTTGATCAGGTACGGTCTGATCCCCGAATTCGTCGGCCGATTGCCGGTCATTGGCTGTCTGCATGAACTCGACGAAGCGGCGATGATCGAAATTCTGACTCAGCCGAAGAACGCGCTGGCCAGGCAGTATCAGAAACAGTTCGAGTGGGATGGCATCAAATTGCGCTTCACCGACGAGGCTTTGCGCGCGGTGGCGCGCCAGGCATGTGAGCGCAAAGTCGGCGCGCGTGGCCTGCGGATGATCCTGGAAGAGTTGATGCTCGACGCGATGTACACGCTCCCGAGCCAGAAGAAGATGAAAGAATTGCTGGTGACCGCCGAGATGGTCGTCAATCGCCGCGTCGTCTTTCCGCTTGAAAAAGCAGGCTAAGGCCGAGGATCGAAGATGGATGATCGAGAATAGAGAATCGTCTTTTGCGTGATGATTCAATCCTCAATCCTCAATCCTCAATCCTCAATCCTCAATCCTCAATCCTCTACATCTTCACCCTTTCGATCTCCGCGCCTACCGCGCGCAATTTCTCTTCAATCTTTTCGTACCCGCGATCGATGTGATAGACACGGTCGATCAAGGTCTCGCCTTCAGCCGCCAATCCGGCAAGGACCAGTGAGGCCGAGGCGCGAAGGTCAGAGGCGATCATTTGCGCGCCGGTCAAATGGGAAGGGCCATGAACGTCCACGCTGCGGCTGTTGATATGCATTTGCGCGCCCAGGCGCATCAATTCGGCGGCGTGCATAAAGCGGTTCTCGAAGATCGTCTCGGTGATCACCGAATCGCCTTCGGCTTGCGTCATAAGCGCCATGTACTGCGCCTGCATGTCGGTCGGGAATCCGGGGTAGACGGCCGTGGTCACATCCGCGGCTTTGTAAGGCGCGCGCGATTTGCCATTGCCGCCGACGCGCAGTTTATTCCCTCCGGTCTGTTCGATCCTCACTCCAACCTCGCGCAGCTTTTCGATAACCGACTGCAAATGGCCCGGTTCGCAATTCATGATTTCCAACTCGCCGCCCGTGATCGCGGCGGCGATTATGAAAGTGCCGGTTTCGATTCTGTCGGGAATGATCGTATGGTCGGCGCCGCCGAGCCGCGAGACGCCGGTGACGGTGATCGTCGGCGTGCAGGCCCCTTCGATCTTCGCGCCCATCTTGGTGAGCAGGTCGGCGAGGTCGACGATCTCCGGCTCGCAGGCGGCGTTCGCAATTCGCGTCACGCCGTCGGCCAGGGCGGCGGCCATCATTACGTTCTCCGTGCCGGTCACGGTGACGGTTTCAAACTCGATGTCGGCGCCGCGCAGTCGTGAGGCGCTGGCTTCGACCACGCCGCCGCGCAACTCGATCTTCGCGCCCATCTTTTCCAGCGCCATCAGGTGCAGATCTATGGGGCGCTGGCCGATGGCGCAGCCTCCGGGAAGGCTGACGCGCGCCTGACCGAACCTGCCGACCAAAGGGCCCAACGCCAGCACCGACGCCCGCATGGTTTTAACCAACTCATAAGGCGCCTCGTAATCTTCGACCGTGCCTGCGTTGATCTGATGAGTGCGCAGTTCGGGAACGAGCACAGTGCATCCCAGGTCTTCGAGCAATCGTCGCATTGTGATCAGGTCCCGCACGTAAGGCACATTGCGCAGTGTCACCGTTTCGGAGGTGAGCAAAGCCGCAGCCAGACACGGCAGGGCCGAATTCTTCGCGCCGCTGATCGCGACGCCGCCTTTCAATTGTTTTCCGCCGATGATTCGAAATTTATCCATGCGTTCTAATTGTCATCCGCAAGTCATTCGGGAGGCGATGAGCGTAGCCAATTCTCCAATGAACAGCAAGCGCCAAATGATTGACAGTCCTTGAGAACTCGGCGATACTTGGTCACCGCTCAATGACGCCGGGAAAACCCCTCTGTTGATGGAAGGCGTCGTTTGTCCGGCGCCTGCCTCCCCCCTCTATTTCCCCAACAAATCAAGACTTTATGTGCGGAATCTTCGGGATTGTCACAACGAAATCGCGATCCGAGTTGATTGAACCGGTTTCGCGCGCTCTCAACGCCCTGGCCCATCGCGGCCCCGACGATCACGGCGTCGAATTCATCAGCGACGAGCGCGACGGGCTGACCGTGGCATTCGCGCATCACCGGCTGTCCGTCCTCGATCTTTCTTCGGCCGGACATCAGCCGATGCGAGATGAGGCGACTGGCGATTGGATCACCTACAACGGCGAGGTCTTCAATTTCCGCGACCTTCGCCGGGACCTTGTCGCGCGAGGATTGAGATTTCAATCCGAGTGCGACACCGAAGTCATGCTGAAAGGCTTCGGCGCGCGAGGCCGTGACGCGATTGCGGATTGGCGGGGTATGTTCGCGTTCGGATTCTGGAACGCCCGGCGGCGCTCGCTCACGCTGGTTCGTGATCGCCTTGGGGTCAAGCCCCTGTACTATTACCACGACGGCGACACCTTCATCTTCGCGTCCGAGGTCCGCGCGCTGCTCGCGACGGGACTGACGCCGCGCAAAATCTCGCCGTCCGCCCTGAGCAGTTATCTCGCGTGGGGCTCGGTCGAGCAGCCGCTGACGATCATCGAGAACGTTCACGCCGTCCTTCCCGGACACATTCTGGAATTTAAGGACGGACGCGTCGGCGTCGAAGCCTACTGGGAGCTGCGCGCCGATAAGCAAAAAAAAGCTCGAGACGAACGCGAATTGATCGAGGAATTGGGCGCGCTGCTCGACGACTCCGTCAAGTCGCATCTCGTCTCGGACGTTCCGGTGGGCGTCTTTCTGAGCGGCGGAATCGATTCGAGTTCGGTAACGGCGCTGGCGAGCCGAGGCGTCAATAGCCCGATCAAGTCGTTCTCGGTCTGCTTCGACGAAGGGGAGTTCGGCGAGACCGGTTGCGCCGAAAAGATCGCCCGGACGTATGGCGCCGACCATTGTTCGATCCTGGTCACGGAAGATGAAATTCTTTCCAGCTTGCCCGAGGCTTTACGCGCGATGGATCAACCTTCGATAGACGGCCTCGATACTTTCATTGTCTCTCGGGCGGCGGCCGGCGCGGGGATGAAAGTCGCGTTATCGGGGTTGGGTGGCGACGAAGTGTTCGCAGGCCATGATTTCTTCAACTCCATCGCGCGCGAAGAACAGTTGCGAAATCGGGTGAAGGCCGCGGCGCCGAGATTGCTCAAGGCCGCCGCATCGGCGATCGGGGCGTTCTCCTCGATCGACCGCTCGGCCAAGCTGAACTCGCTGCTTCGCGGCGACCAGATCAACGAACATTCCGTGAACTTGCGGCGCCATCTCTTCACCGCCGGGCAGCGACTGGCCTTGATGCTCGTGAATGGCGGCGCGTCGCCGGCGGTCGAGAAATGGAATGAACGCCAAATGTCCAACTGCATGGCCGCCGATCCGATCAATCAGGCCTCGGCGCTCGAACTGGGCGGCTATTTGGGCAACGCCTTGTTGCGCGACACAGACTCGATGAGCATGGCGCATGGCCTCGAAGTCCGCGCCCCCTTGATCGATCACAAGGTCGTCGAAAAGATGCTCGCCGTCCCCGGTCGATTGAAATTGCGCGGAAAAGATCCGAAATGGATGCTGATGGACGCCGTGGGCGGTCTGCCGCGAGAAGTCGTTGACCGCGCGAAGCGGGGATTCGAACTGCCTTTTAAAAATTGGCTGGCCGGCGCGCTGCGCGACCGGATCGAAAGCGCGCTGTGGTCCCCGCAATTGACGAAACTTCTGAGCATCACCGCGATGCAGGAAGTGTGGAGCGACTTCCTGAAAGGTCGCGTGAGCTGGTCGCGCGCCTGGAGCTTATATGTTCTGGGAGAATGGGCGGGGATGAATCTGTGACAGTAATCGCGTAAATGGAAATTCCGTGATGCAATCGCCTTCCATTTCCCATTTGTCAGTTGATATTTGTCATTGCCCGGAAATCGCCAAATGTTCATTGGTCGCCGGTTGATCTGGCTTCCGGCAATGGCAAATGCCAAATATCAAATGCCAAATGGAAAATGAAATTTCCCATAAAACTTTTCCCTCATCGCTTATTGCTGAAGCGGGATGAAGGTATCGTCGTCCTGGTGCTTGCGCTCCCAGGTCAGGAAGTCGTAATAACCGCATCGATTCTCTTCGGGGAAGGCGCGACACGTTTCGGGGCGATGTTCGTAGATGGTGCAGTTCCGCTTGGTCGGGTGCAGAAACCTGCATCTGCTTTTGAAGATATCATCTTTACGGTGTCGCAAAACACGGTGGCCGTATTTCTTGTCGAACATGGTGAATTTGTTCTCGGCCTCTTCATAACTGATCTCGAAGCGCTTCGCCAATCGCGCAATGTCGCGTTTCGTGACCAGTATCAAATCATACGTACAACAGTAAGCCGGACATTTTGAACAGTCGTAACGGAGACGTGTTTTTACGGCCTTGCCGTTGGCATTTGAAGAATTGAGAACTGGTAATTCCTTTTTGACCATATTTTATTGCGGCGGCTTTTGCGGCGGCGTCGGGGCCTCGTCGATGATTTTGACGTCGGTTTCGAACTTGCGATAGAACTTGAAGTGGATCAAGTTGCGAAAATAGTGTTTCTGGCGGCGATCGGCGATGATGAATTCGGCGCTCGTCGGCAGGAGGAAATCCACATCCAGACCTCGCAATTTGAGGATGTCGTAATTGACTGAGCTCTCGGAATGAGTGACTGGATTGCTCCTGGGAATATCGTCAAGCGCCTGATCGATCCGCAGGACCTTTTTCGTCTCGACATCGATCCAGACCGTGCCACTGTAGCCCAAAATCAACGGATCGACCCCCTCGGCCTTGAGGACCAGTTTTGAAGACTCCTTCGGCACGGTGAAGTCATAGAGCAGCGTCCGGCGATTGCCCAATTGCTCTTTACCGGCGGGCTTGAAAACGGTCTTCGTTTCGAGGTCGAAGAGCGAGGCCAATCCCGATGCGAAATCGCCCGTCGAATAGGCTCCCTTGACGTCTTCGAGCGCGCGAGTGACGGGCCGTCCGACGCTGTTGATCGGCTTATAAGATTCGCGCTTTTTGTTGTAAGTCAGTTCATAAACCAGCGTGTCGGCCTTCTCCCACGCCCCGCTGCCCTCGTAGTCGAAGTATCGCTGGATGTCTTCCTGGCAGATGAAGTCGGGCAGTTCATCGAGGTAATCGCGCACTACTTTGCGGGTCTCTTCAATTATCGGATCGGAGGGTTGGGGGCCGTTCGCGACGACTTTGCCAGCCGAGGCCGAGAGCTTATCGGCCGCGCGTCTGATGGCGTTGATCAGATTCTGGTGGGCGCCGTTGGCCCTGAGCCGGCTGACGGCGTCCGGCGTCGGATCGAACGCGATCCCGAAGCGCTCGACGCGCGTGGTCAGATCTGCTTCTGTCATATCTCGCCCGACTTCGCGGCGGAGCATGGTGTTCAACGCCGGCAAAGTCAGAGGCTCGTTCGCAGTCTGGCTCCCAGTCTGGCTCCTAGTCTGGCTCCCAATCTGGCCTTTAGCCGGGACCAGAAGCGCGGACCAGATGAACAACCCGACAATCATGGCGAAGCTTTTTTTCATCATATCCTCCCCGGAAAATCAGCCACGAAGAAACGAAGGAAACGAAGGAAGATCAGAAAAAACCTTCGTGCTCTTCGTTTCTTCGTGGTTGATTTTCATTCTTCTCTGGGCGTCGCCCATTGCGACGCGAACGATTCCGCGCAATCAACTGTGGAGTCGCGGCGTTTATTGTGGGCCATCGCGAGACGATTTTCCAGCCAGCGGTGTCGTGTTGTAGAATTCTTGCCGATCATTTTGCTGCGAAGTTACCCCGCCCGGCAGCAGACAGTTTAATCATCGCCCCAACTGGTGTTGAACCACAATCGTCGCGCTGAACTTACATCATAAGGAGCTATTGATGACCAAGCAGGTGAAATGTCTCTTCCTCGTTTTTTTTCTCATCGGCGCCGTCTTTCTTACAAGATCAATCGCGCAGGTTGCGCAAGACAACGATTATGACCGCATGGTCCAGATGACCGGTCCGTTCGGCGGCGACGTGACCGCGTTGGCAATTGACCCGCGCAGCGCCGACAGGATCTGGATCGGCGCGAGCGACGGCCAGATCTTCCGCTCGACTGATGGAGGGAGAGTTTGGAAAATGATTCGACCCGGCGTCAAAGCTCCGGGTTCTGCCATCACAGTCATTCTTCTCGACAGCGAAAAGTCCGGAGTTATTTACGTCGGCATGAAACCGCTGCTCGATTTGAACTCGGAGACAAATGGCGGCGGCGTTTTCGTCAGCGAGGATGACGGCCAGAGCTGGAGCCTGCTCGAGGGGGCGCGTGGGCGTTCGGTGCGCGCCATGTCGCAGTCGGCGAAGGACCCGAACACGCTGGCTGTCGCCGCGCGCGACGGCGTTTATTACACCAATGATCGCGGCAAGACGTGGAAGCGCATCACCCCGGAGAATGACCCCGAATTGAAAGGCTTTCACTCCGTGGCGATCGATCCGCGCGACTCGAACGTCATCTACGTGGGCACGCATCACCTACCCTGGAAGACGACCGACGCGGGAAAGACCTGGAAGCGGGCGGCGTCGAAAGAGAGGGGAATGATCGATGATTCGGACATCTTCGCCATTCATATTGACCGATCGAACCCCGACACCGTGCTGATGAGCGCTTGCAGCGGCATCTACCGCTCGCGCGACGCCTCCGAGACGTGGTCGAAGCTTCAAGGCATTCCTTACACCAGCCGCCGCACGCACGTCATCTATCAACACCCGACGAGACCGAACGTGATCTTCGCGGGCACGACCGAAGGTCTGTGGATCTCGACCGACGGCGGGAAGCCGGACACCTGGCGGCGAATGACGGGGCCAAACGTGGTCATCAATGCCGTCGCCGTTCACCCTGACCGCCCTGATCGCGTCTTCCTCGGCGTCGATGACGGCGGAGTTTTGATCAGCGTTGACGGAGGCGAAAATTATCAGGCAAGCAACGAGGGCTTCATCAATCGTCAGGTTCGCGCCGTGATTGCGGATAAGGTGGAGCGCGGGCGGGTCTACGCCGGAGTGATCTTCGACCGAGCGAACGGCGGACTGTTTATCAGCGAGGACGGCGGCGGCGCCTGGCGCCAATCAATGAACGGTCTGGGCGTGCGCGACGTCTATTCGCTTTATCAATCCGATTCCAATCCGGCGACGATCTACGCCGGAACCAACAACGGATTGTTCCGCTCCGACGACCGGGGACGCAACTGGGCGCAAGTGAAAAAAGAGGGCGTCGCGCAGCGGAGCGGCAAGACCCGGACCAGCGCGGCCAGTCCCACGGAAAAAACGCAGGCCAAAGCCGGAGCGAAATCTCGAAAGCAGTCCAAGACTGAAAGAGACGCGCTCGTCGATCTGCAAAATCAGGTCTTCGCGATCATGCCTTTCACGCCAGCCGCCTCCGCGCCCAATACCGGCGAAGGAGATGCGCAGCCCTCGTCGGCCCGGCTAACCAACTCTAACTGGATGATCGCTTCGACGTGGAACGGACTGTTCATCACGGAGGACGAAAAGAAAGGCTGGAGAGAGATCAAATTTCCCAAAGCGGTCAACAAAACCGGCGGCAATACGGCGGCGCAAATCAAGGTCAATGCGATTGTGACAAACCCCAAACTGCCCGGCGCGATCTTCATCGGGACGGATGAAGGCTTGTTCGTTTCGCAGGACAACGGCTGGAACTTCCAACAGATTGCGATGCCCGCAGAGGCGCGCCGCATCAACAACCTCGTCTGCGATCCGCGCGACCCCGAAACGATTTACGCCGGCGCCACGACCGGATTTTTCCGCTCGATGGACGGCGGCCGCTCCTGGGAGATCCGAGGCGGAGGAATGCCGCAGGGGGGCAATATCGGCGCAATCGTCGTCGGGGCCGCCAACCCTGATGAACTTTACGTGAGTGACGAGTCTCGCGGCATGTTGTACCACTCCAAAGATCGCGGGACGAATTGGGAGAAAGTGGACATCAGCAAGGCGCCGAGTCTGAAGCTATGGTCGCTCGCGTCCGACCCGTTTGACGCGAACAGGATCTACGCCGGATCGTTTTCATGCGGGGTGTATGTGGTGAGCCGAAAGTGAGGGAGTCGGATCATCTCTCTATCGATTTCAGAATCAGAGTGACCGCTGACTCCTTCCCGTTCGACACGGCCACCTTCTGTTCGACATGGGGCAATCTAGGCAGTCGTACGTTGTCGGAACCTATGATAACAAAGCTGGCGCCTGATGATAACTCGTACTCACCGGGCGCCAGCCCCTCGAATGTAAAGCGCCCGCGGTCGTCGGTATTTGCAGTCAGAATGCGGTCTGCGCCCTCATCTCCGACGCGGCGCGCCGAGATCTGCAAACGCACACTCTGCGGTAACTCATAATTCAATATAGTCACCTGACCGTGAATAACGCCGGTCGCATAGGCAAAAACCGCGCGCACACCGGTCAGCTGCGCGCCGGGAGAAACTTCGATCCCTTCGCTCAGGTCCACGCCATCGCGCTCGACACGGAGCAACCAGAACCCCGGCTGCCGAAACGAGTATGCTCTGATTTTCACCTTCCCGGGCCGAAGCCCACAAAAATAAAAGGAGCCGTCAGGCTCGATCCCTGAGTTCACATTGCCCGTCGCGTTTAATGTTACCTGGCTGAGTTTTCCGAGCGCGGCCGGGTCGCTCACTCCCTCGACTACAACTTTTCCTCTCAGGCCCGCGCCCTGATTCCTCCTTATCTCCAGGCCGGTGACGGCGTGATCCGAGACTTCAAACTCGACCTTGTCACTGTAGAAATCGCCTTCGCAGCCTGCAAAAATAGAATAGCGGCCTGGAATGAGGCCGCTGATCTTAAAGCCGCCGTTTTCGTCACTCTTAGCCCCGAAGGTGGAGACCGCGGAGCCATCATAGCCCCACTTAATTCCGGGCTGTGGCTGCCCTGTCTCCGCGTTAACTATGCGTCCGGAGGCTTCATAGGTTCTCGCGAGACCGCCAACTTTAATATCGATCCCCGAGATTTCGTTCCCCTCGGTCACCTCAACTATTCCCGCCTTCGATTCCTCCCGGACATCGGGATGATAGGTGAGCGGGTAATAGTTCTGGCCGTAGTCCAACCTTTGGTATGAGCTTCCGCCGCCTTCCCCTACGCTGACCTTGTAGCGTCCTGGTGGTAGTCCATAAATACGGTAGACGCCTCTGTCGTCTGTCGTCATCATTTCGTAATTGAAATATGCTCTGGAATACGACCACCAGCCTCTGGCGGTCAATATAGTAAGACTAACCGTTTGCTCGACAACCGGCTGGTCATTGACGTCCGAGACTCGACCGGTTATCACCCCGCCACGAACCAGAGCGAAATCTATATTGTCTCGTTTATCGCCGGAGTCGAGGATTATCTCTCGACCAAATCCGCCTGATATTCCTTCCTGCGAGGCCAATCCGGGCGCCTCCGCCACGACTGTGTACTTTCCCGGCGAGAGGTCTGTGATTTGATACAGGCCATCGGCGTCAGTTTTGGCCGACGCTTGCCGTTCACGTCCGGCTGGAGGCTCCGGTACCGCTAAAACCAATGCCTCCCGAACCGGCTCGCCGCGAAGCGTTACGCGGCCGATGATTGAAGCGGCGGATTCATCTTGCGAGTGGGTCCGCTTTTCTTGAGCGGTTAGGGATAGAATTACCGAAGAAGCTATTAACGCCAGGCCGATGACCGCGAGTTTCATAGATATGGCTCCGATCTTTTTCCGCGAGGCCGAATTGTTGGCCCCTCCGCCGCTTCGGCGCAAGCGGTTGCGCGGCGCGGGTCGATAGAACGATTGATAGAGAGACCTGAGGGAAAGCTCTGTAGATAAGGCTGGACTGATCCGCCATAACAAGCCTCCGAGAAGTAGGGAAGAACCTCAGAGACGGTCAGAGAGAAAGTGATTTTCCACTTTCCATATTATATTTGGCGCCTGTCATTGGAGAAGGTCATCTCCTGCAATGACAGGCGCCAAATGTAATATGGAAAATGGAAACCGTTAACTCTCCGCGACCGCTTCAGCCGCCATATTGACGTTTTCGACTTCATCGACGTCATCGTCATCGTCGTCGTCGTCAAATACACCGACTTCGAAACCGTCGCCTTCCGCCTGGGCGTTGATCAACTCTTTGAGTTCCTTGCCTGGTTTGAAATAAGGGACTCGCTTGGCTGGGATGTCGACCGGGGCGCCTGTTTTTGGGTTGCGGCCCCGCCTGGCGTCGCGCTGCCGCACCCGGAAGCTGCCGAAACCACGCAACTCGATCTTCTCTCCGCGATTAAGCGCTTGAATAATATTTTTGAAGACCTCTTCGACGATCACCTCCGAGTCTTTTTTAGTCAACTCGGCTGCGCGCGCCACTTCTTCCACCAATTCTGCTTTAGTCATCTCTCCTCCGTTTGACTGTGAGTTGGATCAAACAGCTCGAGAACAACAGATCACTTCCATTGATATTTGAACTTTACCGAACTGTCGATATCAATCAACTGGTTCGGCAGTTGACTGGGGGAGATATCTTTGATTTTCGTCGCTCCAAGAAGCAGATCGAGTAATGATAATCCCTCTTTCTGCTTCGGCGGCGTAACGATCTGCGGCTCGCCTTTGATTTGGGCCAGTTTGGCTGTCGCCTTGACCACATCCTCGTAATTACCGATCTCGTCTACCAATCCGTTTTTCTTCGCCGTTTCGCCGGTATATACACGCCCGTCTGCGAGCTTGACCACTCGTTCCCTGGTCAGCTCTGCCCCGGCCTCTCCTTTACCATGACGGCCTTCGGTCACGGCGCCGACGAACTGGTTGTAGAGTTCATCAATCATCCCCTGAAAATACTTCTTTTCGGGCTCAGTCAAATCGCGCGTCGGCGAGCCCGTGTCCTTGAAATCACCGCTTTTGAATACAACGGGTTTCAGCTTCGCCCACTCGGCCAGGGCCTTGTAATTCAGCCACTCGGCGATCACGCCGATACTCCCCGTGACGGTACCCGGATTGGCGAAGATTTTGTCAGCGGGGCAGGAGATATAATAGCCGCCGGACGCCGCCACGCTGGCCATTGAAACAACGACCTTCTTCTTCTTATCTTCCTTAACGCGTTTGACCTCGCGGTAGATCTCCTGTGAGGCCGAAACGCCCCCGCCGGGGCTGTCAACGCGAAGGATGATGGCCTTGACGCGCGAATCGTCGCCGTACTGCTTCAGGTGGCGGTTGACGGTTTTCGCCATCTCGTCATCGATCACGCCCTCGACCGGAACCACGGCGATGCGGTCGCCGCCGGTCGAAAACCCTCCGCCGTCGGTCATTACCGCCATGATCGCAAAGAGGCTGACCACAAAAAGACCGCAGAGGATCGCGCCGATAGCCAAAATCCACGCAAGAGAGCTTCTTTTCATAACAGACAACTGATTTAGGGATCGACCGGCAAGATCAGCGTTTCAAGATGAACAACGAAATTGGCGGTTGGCGGTTGGTTTTCAATGTCTCTGTGCCATCAACCAACCGCCAACCACCAACCGCCAACTGGACCTACTTCTTCGATTCTTCGTCGCTGGCGCTCGCGGCGCCGGAGTTGAAATCGGCGACCTCGAAGAGTCTGGCCATGCCCGAATCTCCTGAAGTGTAGTTGCGCACGTCAAGGATTGGCTCGTCCTTGCCGACCGCGCGCGCCGACAGGCCGATTTTGCGCGCCTCCCGATCCATCTTCAAGATTTTGAATTGTAGAGTCTGTCCCTGCTTCACCGCGTCTTCCGGTTTATCAACGTGATTTTCGGACAATTCAGAGACGTGGCACAAACCTTCAATGCCGTCTTCGAGTTCCACGAACGCGCCGAAATTAGCGAAGCGAGTGACCTTGCCGGTCACCAGATCGCCAAGATGATGCGCGTCGAAAAATTTGTCCCAGGCGTTCGGTTCGAGGTCTTTGATCGAGAGCGAAAGGCGGCGATTATCGACATCGATTGCGGTGATGATCGCCTCGACCTCCTGATTCTTCTTGAGCGCTTCCGACGGATGCTTGATGCGCTTGGTCCAGGAGATGTCGGAGACGTGGACAAGGCCGTCGATGCCGTCTTCAATCTCGATGAACGCGCCGAAGTCGGTCAGGTTGCGGACGCGGCCTTTGACCCTGGTCCCGACGCCGTAGCGTTCGGGGAGCGTCTCCCAGGGGTTCGGCTCGATCTGCTTGATGCCGAGGCTGATGCGGCGGTTGTTCGAATCGACTTCGAGCACCTGGGCCTCGACTTCCTGTCCGACCGAAAGGAGCTTCGACGGGTGTTTGACTCGCTTCGACCACGTCATCTCGGAGACGTGAACGAGGCCTTCGACGCCAGGCTCGATCTCGATGAACGCGCCGTAATCGGTGATCGAGACAACCTTGCCTTTGACGCGTGAGCCTATCGGGAAGCGCTCGACCGTCGTCGCCCATGGGTCGGGGATCAATTGCTTGTAGCCCAGGCTGACGCGCTCTTTGTCACGGTCGAACTTGAGCACCTTGACCTGAATGTTCTCGCCGACCTTGAAGAGTTCGTTCGGATTCTGGATGCGGCCCCACGACATGTCGGTTATGTGTAGCAGGCCGTCCAGACCGCCGAGGTCGATGAAAGCGCCGTATTCGGTGATGTTCTTGACCTGGCCCTCGACGATAATGCCCTCTTCGAGGTTCTTGAGAGTTTCGCTCTTCTTGCCGTTGATCATCTCTTCGAGAACGATCTTACGCGAAAGAACGATATTGCCGCGTTTCTTGTTGACCTTCAGGACCCGGACTTCGATCTCCTTGTTCCTGAAGCTGTCGAGATTGCGGACCGGACGAACGTCGACCTGGCTGCCTGGCAGAAAGGCCTGGATGCCTCCGACGTCAACGCGGAGGCCGCCCTTGATCCGATCTGTCACGCGCGCAATGATGTTAGTGCCCTGCTTGTAAGCCTGCTCGATCTGCTCCCACGACTGCATGCGCACGGCGTCGGCGCGCGAAAGCTCAACATAGCCTTCGGAGTTTTCGAGTTGCTTGACATAGACATCGACTTCATCGCCCGGATTGATCGTAATCTGCTCGCCGTCCTTGAACTCGCCGATCGCGACGATGCCTTCCGATTTGAAACCGACGTCGATGATGACGTTCTGGTCGGATATCTTGACGACGCGACCTTTGACGACTTCACCTTCGCTGATCTCGCTGCGGTGCGATTGTTCGTGCTCGGCGAGAATCTTTCCGAAATCCTCCATGCTGAATTCGCCGTCGGCGTCGGGGGCGTCGGCGGACGTCTCGACTGACAGTTCGAGAACAGCGGCGGCGGCGGCGGATTCTGAAACGGCGGCTTCACCAGACGCCGGTTGTGCGCCTTCGGCCATAGCGACGCTCGCGATGTTATTCGCCTCTTGAGCTTCGCCCGCGCCGATGGCGGGTTGAATAGGGTTACTGGTTGACATTGAAATTGGACTTCCTCCTGGGAAAACTACACGAGAAGCGCTAGCGACTCGGCCATCCGCGATCTTCGTAGAATGGAAGAGCGCGGATTGAAAGAGCATGAATGATAAACCTTCAGCGCGGATTTGCCAAACGGGAGGATCGCGTATTGGAGTTTGCTTTTGAATGATAAATTTTCAAGGTTGCCGCGCGATTGTTTAAACATTGAACGGCGCCGCGCGAATAAGCATGTCACTTATTCGCGCGGCGCCGTATCGATCTTGCGTAATTTTATAGGAGGCGCGGTTAAGTCAACCGGATTAATCCGCAATCCGCAATTTCCCGGAGTCTTTCGACGACGCTTTGAATCATCCAGTCGGGAGTCGAGGCGCCGGCGCTGATTCCAACGCGCCCGACGCCGCGCAAATCTTCGGGATCGATCTCACCAGCCGTTTCGATCAGCTTCGCGCGCGGGCATTTCTCGCGCGCCGTTTCGACCAGTTTGTTGCTGTTTGCGCTGTGCCGCCCGCCGATGACATAAAGCATATCGACCTCGGCCGAAAGGCCGCGGATCGCCTTCTGATTCTCCTCCGTCGCGTCGCAGATGGTTTCGCAAACCTTCAACTCGCGCGTCTTCTCGCGCAGCGCTTCGATGATGGCTTGATACTTTTTCGGGCTGATCGTCGTTTGGGCGATTGTTCCGGCGCGCTCCATCGCGGGCAATTTCCGGGCGTCGTCGACCGTCTTGACGACGTAAGCTTCGTCATCGATGTGGCCGAGGATGCCCCGGATTTCCGGATGATTTCTGTCGCCGGCGATGACGACAGTGTAGCCAGCTTCGCGCAGTTCGACGGCTTTGCGCTGCGAGTAATGCACGTAAGGGCAAGTGCCGTCCATGACCTTCAACCCGCGCGATTTCAAAGACCGCATAGCTTGCGGCGTGACGCCATGCGCGCGGACGATGACCGTGCTGTCGCTGGGGATGGCGCCTTCATCAACTACCTTGACGCCGTCTCTCTCAAGGCGCTCGATCTCCTGGGCGTTGTGAATCAACGGGCCTAGCGTTACGACCTGCTGGCCGTCGGACTTCTCGATTGCGCGATAAGCCATATCAACGGCCCGTTTGACCCCCATGCAAAATCCCAGGCTCTCAGCCAATACGATCTCCATTGTTTTCCTTCCGCTATTCACGCCTGCGAGCCCCTGAGCGGCATGTGACGGTCAATAACTCTTGCGCAGCGTTCGTAAATTTGTTCGCATTCGAAGTCAAAACTCTAAGGTCTCGTATATAAACTTGTCAAGATATTGCGATTTGCGGCGACAAAGGACACAGTTGCTGGAGCGGTAAGCCCGCCCGCATCCGCAGGTTGAAGAAAAGCGAGTTTAAAACAAGCGCTTGGGTTCTCCCCCTCATTTACCGAGGGCTTCCGTGGCAAGCCAGCCTGTCATCGCTATCAACACAATCATTGCAAGGCTTGTGTAAAACAGCCACTTGTTCCGCCTGCCGGTCTTGATCTGCCAGAAGCCGTTTGCCATGGAGATAATGCCGATCGCGGTTATGTAGCCGAATACGAAAAGCATCATCATGCCCTGCCCAGCTGTCCCTGAGAAATGCGTTGAGCCTATTTCCGAGCCCGGTTGTAGCAGCATAGGCGCTGTTAGAATTGTGATTGTCCCCATCAGCCCGGCGATGATCAGGCCAGCCACCAAGGTCAGCCAGCCCCGCACTCGCGTCTCCTTCGTCGAGACCAGTCGACGTCCGCACTTGGGGCATTGCCCCAGGGCCTCAGGCGTTTCGTAGCGACACTTATTGCATACATATAGTTCATCTTTCATATTCGCCTCCGTTGTGTGAGAGCGTAGAGAGTTACCCATGAAAAAGCGCGGGAACCAACAATGTAATTCCCCTCTCCATTTGAGCGGGCTTAATTAATCCAATTTGATAACATAAATGTCACCGTGAAAATTCACAGTAATTTTTTTGAGGTTGAGCCGAGAGGCTGCCCAATTGCTGAGGCGGATAATTTTTTACTTCTTCAAGTTGTTTGAAGCGGGTCCTCGAAGAATCTTGCCGAGTCTGAAAAATCTCTTCACCTCGGCCTCGTTCAACAACCGAAACTTGCCCGGCTTCAATCTTTCTTTCTTCAAAAACCCGATCGCCACGCGGCGGAGCTTGATCACCGAATGGCCGATGTGATCGAACATCTTTCTGATCTGTTGATTTCGGCCCTCGTAGAGAGTGACCCTGTACCAGGCGTTCGTGGCGCTCTCTTCCATCAGGCGTATCACTGCGGGCGCGGTTCGTTTGCCGTCTACAGTCACGCCGCGTTCGAGCATCGCTATTTGATACTGGCTCGGCTTTCCCTTCACCTTAACTTCGTAAACTTTCGCCGCCAGCTTCGAGCCTGTGATCAGGTTGGTGAAATCGCCGTCGTTGGTGAGCAGCAGCAGCCCTTCAGTGTTGAAGTCCAATCGCCCGACCGGGTGCACCTTGTCGCGGTACGGCCCGAGCAGGTCGACCACCAATGGGCGGTTCTTCGGATCGGATCGGCTGGTCAGGACGCCCAGCGGTTTATTGAGCAAGATGTAAATCTTCTCCTGATGTTTGAGCCTCGGGTTGATCAGCCGCCCGCGCACCTTGACGTGATCTCGCTCCGGATCGGCCTTCGCGCCGAGTTCCGTCACAAGGCGCCCGTTGACCGTGACTTCTCCGGCGGCGATCAGCTCTTCGGCCTTACGCCGTGAAGCGACGCCCGCCGCCGCAATGATCTTTTGTAATCGCTCTTCCGCCATTTGCGAGAAGGATACCTAATTGGCGCAGATGTTCAAACCACGAAGAAACGAAAAACAAGAAGAAGACCAGAGGAGATTGTTTTGAAATTGTCCTTCGCGCTCTTCGTTTCTTCGTGGTTCGTATTATCTGCTCCGATGTTGAGCCCGTAAATTTTATGCGCCTCCTTAAACCTCATCCGATCCAGCGGCTAAGCTGATCGACGGCTCTCGATTCTCCACGAACCGTCATAAAGTTTATGACCTGCGGAGATCCTCTCGCCCCTCCCCTCTCGCCCGACGAAATCGCCAACCCCTTGTCGCCAAGGCGGATTCGACGATTGGAGATTGTCGCTCCATCTCCGGCACGACTGTTGCCCAAATGGTTTGCGCGCCGCTGTCGCGGCCAACAAACAAAGTGAGCGATAAATGATCAGTTTCTGTCCGCGATACGTCGAGCCTCGCATCATCATCCGCCGCGTGCCGAGAGGGACGCGCGGAACGCTCGTGACTGCGCGTTTGATCGCGCAGTTGGTCCGCGAAGGCGCAAAAGATTTTTACGTAAGGCAAAAGGCGATCGAGATTTTTCGCGCTTACGACGCGCGTCCCAAAGATCGCTTCGCAGAAATATGCGCTCTCTTCGATTGGGTGCGGCGCAACATTCGTTACACGCGCGATATTTTCCAGGTCGAGTTGTTGCACACGGCTCGCCGAATGATCGAGCTGAAAGCGGGCGATTGCGACGATATGACGATTCTGCTCGGCGCCATGTTGATGTCCACGGGGCATCCGGTGCGGCTGGCGCTGGTCGGGTTCCGACCTAACAAGCCGCACGTATACAGTCACATCTATCCTGAAGTTAATGTGCGCGGGCGGTGGGTCCCCATCGATGCAACTGTCGATCATCCCATCGGTTGGGCGCCGCCGGCGTTGTGGAAACGGATTTGTGAAATCGAAAAGGAAGATATCATATGCTCATCCAAGACGCGTTGACCGGATACTTACACGAAATCCCTGATCACCACTACGGATCATACATGGGAGAGTACGGTCAGCTTTACGAACCACAATGGGGAGAATATCCACAAGGCTATGGTTATTCGCCGCAGTACGGCGCAGGACAAGTCGTCTATGACGGGCTCGGCAATCCGGTTGGGATGTTTCCTCTGCTGACCGCCCTGGCCCCGCTAGCGGCGAAGGTGTTGCCTAAGCTCGCCCAGAGGTTCTTGCCTGCGATCACCAGTCTTTTCAATGGCGCGCCGGCGGGGCCGATGCCGGATCAGCATGCTGTTCCACCGCCGGGCCCTCCCATCCCCGTCTCAATGCCTGCGCCTATTCATCCGCCTGGCCAACCCGAGATGGGGCCGATGGTCCATCCAATGATGAGATCGCATCACAGACACCGATGCCACTGCCACTGCAGAAGGCGATTCAGACGCCATATGGCAGTTCCGCCGCCTGTAGTGATGGAACCAATCAGAGAGGCAGGAAACGCTGATCCGGCCGGCGCAGTTCACGGTTGGGGGTATTACGGGGGAGTCAATGGTTACGGTCAGTGGTGAAGATCAGGCTTCAGTCCGGGTCTCAATCACGAATCATCAACAAACCAGTAAAGAGAAGAACTTATGCTCGTTCAGGATTCACTTACAGGATATTTCCACGAGGTCCCGGACCACAACGTCGCTGGGTATGGAGGATATGGACAGGTTGTTTACGATGGGCTCGGCAATCCGGTCGGGTTCAGCTTAAATCCGGCAAGCTGGATCAGCACGGCCGTGGACGCAGTCAAGGGGGTGGCCAGCAACATTCCAATCGTGGGAGGAATGATTAGCAACATGATTCCAGGAACTCCCGCGGCCCCTCCGATGCAGTATCCAGACCCGCAAGCGCAGCCATATCCATACCCGCAAACACAGCCATATCCATACCAGCAAATGCAGCCATATCCGGCGCAACAGTTTCCGCCGAACATGCCGAGTGACGATATGGCTAACAACATGTATCCGGGAGGATCTCCATATTCTCCGTGGAGTGGCTTGCGGAGAAGGTCGTATTGGCGAGGTCACGGACGTTACGGACACCGGTCGCACGGCTGGGGGCGATCACATAGATATGGACGTGGACTATGGAGGGCAGGGCGCAGAGGGATGTTTTCGCATTCCCCCATGCACCACTACCGTTAAAAAGTCAGATGAACGCTCATTTGGCGGAACCGAGCGCCGGGACATCGGAGATATGGGATAGTTTTCGCAAACGATTCGGGAATGATGACCGGCCCAGGGATTTTCAAAAAGGTTTGGAGTGTCAGGGGGGATTCAACGGTTACGGTCTGTGGTGAAGATCAGGCTTTCAGTCCGGGTCTCAATCACGAATCATCAACAAACCAGTAAAGAGGAGAACCTATGCTCGTTCAGGATTCACTTACAGGATATTTCCACGAGGTCCCGGACCACAGCGTCGCTGGATACGGAGGATATGGAGGGTACGGAGGGTACGGAGGGTACGGAGGGTACGGAGGTTACGGAGGTTACGGAGGATATGGAGGTTACGGAGGATATGGATGGTATGGAGAGGATGACCAGCAAACGCAAACAGCTCCAGATCAGCAGGCGCCGCCAGTTCAGCCGCCGCCTCCTCAGCCGCCGCCACCGCCGCCACCCGAGGATATGGCTCCGGATGCATTTCCATATCCCCCACCACCACCGGCGCCCTGGTCGTACCCCTGGTTTCGACGATTTTCCCCGTGGAACGCCTTTGGGAGAAGGCCGTATTGGGGACGCTACGGAGGCTTCAGACGTTGGGGGCGCGGCTGGGGGCGATCACATGGATTTCGAACATATGGACATGGTGTGTTTAGGGGCGGGCACGGAAGGGTGATGGTGCGAGACCACAGACACCACTGAGGTTGAAAAGTCGGATCAACGCTTGTCTGGCGGGATTGAGCGCCGGGACATCGGAGATATGGGGTACGTTTTCGCAAACGATTCGGGAACGATGGCTGGCGCCGATGAGCGGTGTTTGGAAGAGGGGAGAGAGCTTTACCGTGTCTTTCACAACTCATCCGAGCGCCGCATCATCCGCCACCGCTGCGACAGAATGATACCAAGGGTGCTCGTGGATCTGGGCGCGCTGCGAGGCCTGATCTATAGCGCCGACCGCGATGGTTGCGGCAGGGCAAAGACTTTCATTCATTTTATGGAAACGGCTCCGCGGTTGATGTGCGACCCTCAGGGCAATCAATTGTACGTCATAGGCGGACGTTACCGCATCACGCGGCGAGGCATTGAAGGGTGAAAGATCGCCGCCGAGACCGGGAATTCTCAAAAGGGAAACCGCAATGAAAAGCAATCGTGGGTTCGACGAGGTAATGATCGTCAACCCGTATGAACCAGGATCAAACGCCAATCAAGGAGTCAGATTTATGCGATTCTATGCTGCGCCCCCAGGAATGGGTTATTACGCCGAGTCGCCGGAGCACTACGGCTATTACGCCGAGTCGCCGGAGCACTACGGCTATTACGCCGAGTCGCCAGAGCACTACGGCTATTACGCCGAGTCGCCGGAGCACTATGGCTACTACGCCGAGTCGCCGCCGGACCACTATGGCTATTACGGGAACTTGCCGGAGCACTACGGCGCGGCCGAGCCGGTAGGCTATGTCGCCGAGAATTATCCGATGGGTTATTACGGCGATCCATACGCTATGGGTGGCTACGGCGAACACGAACCGATGGGTTATTACGGCTATTACGCCGAAGCGCCTCATATGGAAGGCTATTACGCTGAAGCGCCTCATATGGAAGGCTACAACGGCTATGCGCCGATGGGATATTACGGCGAGACGCCTGGCGCGCCAGGTTACGGCCAATACGCCGAGGCGCATGAGATGCCAGGTTACGCTCATTACGAGCCATTGGCGGAAAGCCATCCAGAGATGGGCGGATACGGAGCTTACAGCGACGGTTACGGAGAGGACTACTCCGGTTACGTGCGCGAGACGGAGTCTCGATACAATGCCGGATGCCCGATGCCGACTAATGTCCACGGTTTCGGCGAATCCGGTACGGTTGACGGCTACGTCAGGCCGTCAACCGTCAATCCGACCTGCGACCATCTCACGCCCCAGCCGAGGCGTGAGTCCGCGCTACCGGACAATTTCAAGCCATTGTGGTGAGTTTCTGGTCTGCTTAACAGAAATCCATCCGAAGCAATCAATCTACAACTATTGAACCAAAGAGGAGGTTTGATCATGGCCGTCGTAAGAGGCGTTCAAGAGCAATTACAATTTCCGACATACGATGCGCTCTCAGTTAAGCCGCAACAACAACTGCGTGATGTGGAGCCTTCGAGCACCTTAAAATTCTTTGTCAACGTGCAGGGCAAGACCAAGCTCGAAACCAACATGCAATCGGCCTCGCTGCTGCCGCATTACAATACGTTCGAGGCGCGCGCGATGCGCGTGGTGATCAGCGATCTGCCGCCTGAATTTCCCGATGACCCGACGGCGTCAGGCGAGCATTTTGACGTGGTTGACGATTGTGGGAGGTTCTTCACTCTCGACGACAAGGGCGACGTCACAACCATACCGACCCGTACAGGCGCCATCACGGCGAGAGTAGAACTGAGCGTTGGTCGTCTGGCCGAACTGTTCCATGAGGCCACGGAGAGCGAAGACGGCACGGCGGAACTCGATCCTAGCGATAAAGAGGAGGTCACCCTTTTCCAGCTCCACACTCCGGGCAAAGATAAAGTGCCGCACCCGAAAGCGCAGGAAATCGCTGATAAAAACGGGTCGGTCAAGCTCTCCCTGGAGGACATCGAGGGCCTGATCGCGAAACTCGGTAAGAGCGCTCCCCCCATAGAACAGCTCAATCCGAATAACGGTTCGGGCACGATCATCGGCAAGCTCATATACAACACGGTGACGAGCTTCATCGTCGGCGAAAAAACGATGATATCGATGCCGACCTGGTTCTTCCCAGCCGGCGCCGGGCCATATTCGCAAACCGGCATTTTCACGACCCACGGCGAACCGTCGCCGCTGGCCACCTTCAGGTTCGCCGAACCGGTCTACATAGACAGACAACAGAACTTCCGCGTCGAGATCGAGATTCCGGACTCTGACACGCTGAAAGAAATCCAGAAATTATACGGCCCATTCAAACTGTGGGTGGTGTTGGACGGCTATTTGACTCGCGACGTCCAGTAATGCAGGTCAACCCTTGGCAATCAGCAACCGGCTTTTCGACTCGCCAGGTTGCTGATCGCCGTCATTAGCAGACGAACATGTTTCCCACTTACCGACAAGATCGCAGAATGGCCGCTCGTCCGATGGCCTGGCCCCCCTACAGTGGCGCTCCGGCGCCGGCCGCGGCTGAGGGCATGATTATTCACTACGATCACGCCGCGACATTCGAGCTGAAAGGGCGTCCCGGCAACATCGCGCAGGACGTGATCAACGTCGGCAGCGACGGCGTGTTCGTCGCCACGGCCATCGGCTATGGCTTCGAAGAGCAGCGAGCGCGGCCGATCAACAACCCTGTGGCGGCCACCGCGCTCGGGACCACCCAGCAGGTTACTCCCGGCGCCGTCCCGCTCAGTAAAGTGCCTCTCGCGTCGTTGATCGAGGGCTTCAGAATCAGCCCGCGGTTCGCGCCGCTGGTCTTCAATGCGGAGGCCAATCAGGGTTTCTCCGATCAGCAGTTTGCCCCCGACCTGTTCTTCGGGTCAGAGCCGAACCGCAGCGTCCTCGAAAAGGTCAAAACGCCCGAAGACATCTCGTTCTTCTTCAGCATCGTGGACAGCAGCAGTGGGCGCGAGTTCCAGGACCAACCGGCGCACAACCTGGCTTCGCTCGGCAAAAGCAACGGCGAGCGTCCGTTCCGGTTGCTGGCCCGTCCGCTATCGTTCCTGCCGCGGTCGACGTTGCGGCTGCAGATCGCCGAACGCACGGAGGGCGCCCAGGGCACCCTCTTCATCGTGCTTTACGGCTACAAGATTCTCGGCGCCGCCGCGTGCCCTGAACCGGTCGTGCGAAGCTGGCGTGACGCGTCGCAAAGCAATCTCGCCGAGCCCTTCGAGGAACCTGATGCGCGCGCCATCCCCTTCGATTACGTCACTACATTTGAATTGACCGGCAATCCGGGCAACCTCGTCGAAGACGAGATCAGCGTCAACGTCGAAGGCGGTTTCATGGTAACGAGCATCGGTTACGGACTGTCGGCCGAAGAGCGCGATGTGGAGCTTGACGTTCCGTCAGGGATCATTTCCTCGGCGCCGGCGCCTGAAGGCGGCACGAGAAAGGTGTTCGATCTGGCGCAATTACCGCTGAAAGCGTTTCCATCAAGCGCATTACTCGACGGCGTTCGCATCCGCTCTAATTTCCTGCGCGCCGCATTGGACGTGAACGGAATCCTCGCCGGCCAGTTTCCGCTGGAATTGGCCGATCTGCTCTTCGAGCGGCTCAATCGTCCCGAAGATGTTTCGTTCCGCTACGCGATCTTCGACGGCGGAACGGGCCATGAGTTGCAGAACCGCTCGCTCAACAACATCGCCGGGTTGGGCATCGCCAACGGAGACCGGCCGTTCAAGAAGCTGGCGCGGCCAATGTCTTTCCTGCCGCGCTCGACAATTCGCGTGCAGGTGGAAGAGCGGTTCGGCCGAGGCACGCTCTATATCGCTTTTCAAGGTTACAAGCTGCTCGACGCCGGGCCGCAAGGAGGAAGATGATGCCGCCATACGCACGGCCGATGCCGTGGGCAGGCCCACGGACAATGAGGATGCAGCCCGACCCCGACTTCGCGCAGGCGTCCGACGAGCAGCGCGCGATCCCCTTCGACTATACGTTCCGATTCGATCTGGAAGGCGAGCCGGATCGCCTGGTTCGCAGTATCGTCACTGTCAGCGTCGAAGCCAGCTTCATTGCGGTTTCTATCGGCTACGGCATTGTCCCGAAACTGACGCCGGTCATCTTCGGGCCGGAACCGTCGGAGGGCCCCATACTCGAACTGGCGTCGCAGCAGAACTTGCGCGACATCACAATCGGCTCGCTGCTCGACGCGCTCAATACGGCGCTGGCGCAAACGTCGGATGTACTCCGCGACGAGACTGGTCCTGAAGCGGCGTTCAAGGGCGGTATCAAGCTCAACTCGCAGTTCGCCGAATTGGCTCTGTCAAACGACGGACAAGCGAATGTGAGTGACGACGTTTTGCGAAGCCTCTTTCAAGTGGTGACCCCGCCGGCGGACGAAATTCAATTTCTGTACGCGCTCTTCGACGAAGGCTCCGGGCGCGAGTTTCAGAGCGAGCCTCTGCTTAACACAGCGGGCCTGGGCATCTCGAACGGCGACCGCCCATTCCGCTACTTCGCGCGGCCGATCACCTTCGATCCGCTATCGACGATCCGGATGGACGTAATCGAAAAGTCGGACTTCCAGGGCGAATTGCACGTCTCGCTGCATGGCTACAAGGTGCTCGGCAGCCCCGGCACGCCGACCGGGAGATCCATGGGCGGTTGGCCGCGCCGACGATAAGCGAATGTGTGTGTCACTGAATATGCTTGCACCCTTAAGAAACAACCCGTTTATCGAAGCGAATCAGTCGTCCGGCGCTTCGTGCGACGCGCCGAACGACTCGCAATACTTCGACGAATCGAGCGTCGTGAAAGTCCCTCTAGCTGGTGAGACGGTCACGCTCGCCGAGTTCGAGCTGCCACCGCAATACTGTGGCATTCTTGAGTACTTCGCGCAGTTCACGGATGAATATGCGAAAGACAATTCGAAGATCGAAACCCCGGGCATTGAATGGCTGATCCTGGCGGACGGCGGCCCGCTCTTCCCCTACTTGACTCTCAAACACATCGTCAATCCCTGGGGCAACGGCGCGTTCCCGGTCACCATACGATTGCAGGAGAACACGATTCTCAGGTTCGTTGCTCGCGGCGTCAGCAGCGACAGTACATCCACGATTACCAGGGTCGGCGGCAGGTTGCTGGGCCGATTCTGGTACAACGCGGCACAAGGCGATGCGGGGCAACGACGTTTCTAACTCGCAATATGGCTCGCAATATAGCTCGCAATATGGCTCGCAATGCGGGCTTGTTCCCACGCCATCGGGGCGGGCTTACCGCGTTTCATCGCCCGACGCGAATGCGATGGTGACGCGTGAATTGGCGGATGAATTGCGGTTCGTCTTGGAGCGCTTCGCGATCGAAGCGGGGTTCGACGATCGGCGCCGGGTCGACATTTTCTTCAAGCCCGGCGTCTTCGGGCATCATCAGTTGGGGCGCGCGGCCGACGTTTACGCCGTGGGCGGCGTCGGGATTGATCAATGGAAGCGGCGCTGGGACGACGCCTGCAGGCGCGCGGCGCAAGCCGTTGACCCGCCCACGCGGCAGATCATCACAAAGACCGAGCCGGTGAACAACCTGGGCTGGCGGCTTTACAAAGCGCTGCAACGTTACGGGCGATGGGCGCAGCCTTACGGTTACCCGATCCAGCTTTTCGGCCCCTGGACGCGCGTCGAAGGCCCGTGGAAATACATCAGCGACCGACTGCTCCGCGCGCATCACGACCACATTCACGTGGCGAAGTAATCGCGAACGTTTTTGGAAAGAGAGGTTATCAATGACACGTCATTCCGCAAACCATATTCCTTTCGACTCGCGCCCCAGACAGCCGTTCCGGCGCTTCGACGCCGGTAATGATTCCGTGCGCGTGGTGCTCGTGGCGATTCATCGCAACCCGCTGCCCGCGGCGTTTCTCGGGTCGCATCCTTTGCAGCGGTTGCAAGTGTTGCTGTCCGCGCCGGGCGAAGAGATCGAGGTCAATCCGATGGACACATTGTCGCGCATGACTGCTGGCGCGCCGCCACAACTCCTCCCTCAAATGCCAGCGACGAATGGCGGTCTTGCGCTGCGCCCACGCCTGGTGCAGGGAGAGATTCTGAGCGACGACGACGGGCGGCTCTACGAGAAGATCGGGCGTCACATTCGCCCGCTTCAACGCCTATTCTCGGGCCCACGCGGCGAGGTTTTGGAACTTCCGGTGGAGGCGCAGACTGAACGGCGAGTGGCGGAGCCATCGCCACAGGCGCCAGCCGCCGGACCTTCAAACCAAGAAGCGCAGGCGAAGATCCGCGCGGAGGCCCCGGCCGAACACAGGCAGTCTCCGAATCACCTATCTAGTCGCCCACCTCAGCCTCCAATGCAGACGCATGGCCCCACGCCGCGGCGCCAGCCGCCGAGAAATATGGGAGGATTTGCAGCGCCGCCTTCAGTTGTAAGGAACGTCCCAATCGAGACCATTCCGTCTGAGGGCGCCATTCCAAACTCGCAACGCCAACCGCCGCTTTCGACGAATTCAATGGCGGGAGGCGCCGCGTCTTCCCGCAACGGCGGCTTGAAGACGGCGATCCCGGAGCAATGGATCAAACCGTGGGAGTTTCAGATCAGCCGCGAAGAGGCGCTATACGACATGCGGGCAGCCGCAATTTCCCGCACCGGACTGCTCGCTTTTATTCGCAGTCTGACAAACTGGTTCGGCCATCGCGCCGCATGGCGCGAAGCATGGCGCAAGTGGCAGGCGCTGCTCGCAGGCAAGAGCTTCGATGAACAGCTCTGGGCCGTGCGCCCGCCTCGGGGGACGATCGGGCGCCCGGCCGTTCGCGATTGGGCGCTCCGGACGCTCGAACGAGCCGGATACGACACTCGCGTGATGCTTGTCGAATGGGAGATCTACTGGCGTCGCAAAGGGCTGTAGTTGCTACGCCCATAAAAGAGCGAAAGCCACGTAGTAACGAATTTATTCGTTACGGCGCCGTAACGAATAAATTCGTTACTACGTGGCTATTTTCCGAGGAAAGACCATGAAAGTTCGTCGTCGCAGAGTAACTCGGAGATACAGAGGCGCAGCGTCGCCATCTCCGCCGCCAATCCTGCCGCCGCCTGATTTGGCTACCGAGATCGAACAATCCGTCGAAGCGCGCGATAGGTTGGATGCCCTTGCCGCTCATGCGGCCGCCGAGCGCGATAAATCGAAGCCTGATTTTCTGCGCTTGTTCGCCGGCGAGATGCGCTCGATCGGAACTGACTCCAACAACGTTCTTGAGAGATTGGCGGCCTGGCAGGCGCAGGACGCGCGCGCGGCCCAGCGGAGCGAAGCGCTGCGTCAGCTCTCGGAAATGTTCAAAGAGCGCGTCGACCAGTTCAAATTGAACTCAAAGGACGAAGCCGAGGTCGCGCTGCGGCGAATCATCGGACGTTTGACGGTGGAACGCGAGAAGCCCGACGCGGATAAGAACGCGATCAACAAGCGAATCGAAAGATTACTGGCCGAACAGGAGTCGCTGCGCCCGGCATCGCCGCCGGCTCCGCCGCCGCCAGCCCCGCCGCGACCGCCAAAAGAAATAGCTACGCCGCCCCAGCGTCCGGCGAAGGGAAAACCGCAGCCCCGCGAGAGGGGCGGAATTTGAAGGAGGCGCATGGCCTATTTTTCATTCAATGAAGATTTTCAGGGTATGGGGTCGCTCGGTTGTGGAGGGAGTTGCGGGCGCCAGCCCTGCGCTCAATGCCAGGCGGGGCGCGCCTCATTGGGTGAATGGTATAAGCGCGAAGAGTACGAGCCGGAGTATCCCGCCGGCCCGCCGCCGTGGGCGAACTATCGCCCCGCTATCGGAGAGCCGCCGCAGGGGCCGCCGCTGGTTCTTCAACCGACGCGGCTATTTCAAGACGACCCCACGCCTCCTTTGGTAAGGCGCATGCGAGGGGTGATGTCTCGCGGTCTGACCCCGCCGACTGGTCCCCTGCCCTATCGCGAGGCCATCGAACAGATGGAGCGGCGCGCGTTCGAGGATTACTCGCGCGCCTGTTCAGGCGTGAATGTCCTCCAGTGGCTGCGACGCCCGCCGCTGTCGCTGGTCGAGGAAATCGCCTTCTGGGAGAAGGTCCTCACCTGGCTACCGCGCCTCTTCGATCTCAAACGCGAAGCCGAACGCAAGGCGCGCGAAGGCCGCATGACGATGGATGAGGCGCGCGCCATCGTGCGGCGCGAGATGAACCACGTCTTCCCCCCCGGCTACGCCCTGGGTTCACTGGCGGACGAACTGGCGCGGGCCCGGTGCGCCTTAAGCAAGGCGCGGTGGCAGCTCGCCGCCCGCCAAAACCGGGGACGCACCCCGTTGGAGCGCCGGCTGCATGGGCCGCTCGCCGGTCTGGGCTAGCTCCCCCGCGCTCGCCCCACCCGCCGCGCCGGATTCGTCCGCGGTGGATCGCCAGCGCGCCAGCGACTGGTCAACCTTGCAGGCCGCCACCAGGCCGAGATGCACGGTAAGGTTCGCAGGTGTTTGCAGGCAAGGAAGTCGGCAGTGGGTGTTTCGGGCACATCAGGATCATATCCATGTTGTGAGGGTTGGTTGTGAGGTGAGGTAGTAGAGTAGTAAATAGAAGGAAAACTAACATGTACATACGGACAAGAGAAGGGTTAAGGCGACTGCGGCCCGCGCGCCGGCGCGGAACGTCGGGCGGCCTCCACGGCTTCGGGGAGCCGGCCGTCGCCCGCCCGAAGGCGGACCACGTCTTCGATAAGTTCGAGTTCGGCCTCTCGCTCGTTCCCGCGGCCCACAAGCCCGCGATCGACGCCCTCGCCGACCGGATCGTCGCGATCGCACGGCAGGTACCCGGGCCGCTGGGCACGGTCCGCCTGGTGGGTCATACCGACTTCATCGACACGGAGAAGTACAACCAGGCGCTGGGGCTGATGCGGGCGAAGGCGGTCCGCGGGGCGCTCGCGACGGCGCTCGATGCGCGGCTCCGCGGCGTTACGTCGCGGATCGAGATCGTCCCCGAGAGCCGCGGCGAGCTCCAGCCGGCGACGAAGGACAAGTCGCGGGCCGGCCGCGAGCTCAACCGGCGCGTCGAGGTGTTCCTCGCGCTGAAGTTCGCGGGCACGCCGAGTCGGCGGTGGCCGGACCTCCAGTTGCACAAGGACTACGACGTGGACCACAGGCCCCCCCCGTACCGGCCGCGCCCCTCGCCGACCGAGAAGATCATCGCCACGAAGGTCCCGAATCTGCCGCGGAAATGCGTCAAGCCGTACGAGATCGTGGTGAAGTTCCTCCGGCGGCTGCTCGACGAGGCCCTGCAACGGTCGCCGATCCCGCAGCGGTTTCACGGCCGGATCCGCGAGCTCGCGGAGAAGCGCGCCGCGGATCTGCGCGACGACCTGATCGACCGCGGTCTCGAGGAGCTGAAGCTTGAGGGCCGCCTCAAGGAGGCCGCCCGGCAGCTGATCGTCCAAGCGATCCAGCAGGCGTGCATCTAGGAGCCGGCCCTGGGTTACATCCAGAAAGCTCACCGACGCGGAGGTGAAGAAGATCATGGCCGACGTAGCGGCCATTCCGCTCAAGTGGTCCACCAAGCCACAGCCACTGACGATGCTGGTCGCCATCCTCAGCGGCGCCGCGCAGGTCGGATCGTTCGCAAAGCAGTTCCCGGCGCTCAAGTCGGCCGCCGGACAAGCGATCAGCTCTAGCGTTCGCGAGGCGATTGAACAGATACGAGTTCGATAGAAGGCTGAGATGAAAATGGCGTCTCTGGCGCACAACGTAAAACGGCCTTACAGCGAGTTGGCGTCAGCCTATGATCAAACCATCGGCTGGCCCGCCTTTCACAGCTCCCGGCGGGCGTTTGAATCGCTGGCGCGGCGTTACGGCTTCCGCTTTCGCTCCGCCGCTGACATCGGATGCGGGACCGGCCTGTTCGCGCGTTATCTGAGCGAGTGTTGGTCTGCGCCGGTATGGGCCGTGGACATCTCGCCCGAAATGTTGCGCGTCGCCCAGCGCAATTGCCTGGGCGCGAATGTGAGGCTGTTGCGGCAGGACATCCGTTGTTTGCGATTGCCGGCGCCGGTTGACCTGGTCACTTCGAATTTCGACGCGCTCAATCACCTGACAGGGGAAGGCGATCTGCGCGTAGCGTTTCATCGTATCGCCGAAAACTTGCGGCCGGGCGGCCATCTCTACTTCGATCTGGTTACGCCCTGCCGGCCGCTGGGGCGATACGTGCGGCGGATGAACGCCGCTAACAGAGAGGTGACTCAGCAAATCAGGTGGAACAGGGCGCGAGATACGATTTCGATCTTCGTCGCGATACGATCGACAGATTCGCCGCGACCAATGTTGGAGGTTCATCGCGAGCGCGCCTACTCGTTCGCCGAAGTCGGCCGCTGGCTGCTGGACGCGGGCTTCGTCATTCGCGGCGTGCACGACGCTCTGACGCTGGAACCGGCGAGCGGGTGTCCGGCGAGGATCATTGTCGTCGCCCAAAAAGCTATGTTCGACAAGACCTGATTGTCTTTTCGAATAAGGGGAGAACGTAATTATGTACATGCGAACAGGCGGTATGGAAGGTGAGGCGCTACCTCTTCAGGAAACCGAGGGGCCAATGGGAAACCTTGGGCAACCGGCAAGGGTAGTGAACAAATTTGATCTATGCAGTGTTACACAAAAAAACGCGATACAAGCCGCATTCGTGAACGCTCAAGCAGACCTGAACAATGCGGCGGCAATCCTCGGCACAGCTTATGGAAGGGGCAGCATGGCCCCAAGAACGCGGCAGCTTTTGAATAGACATTTCCACACCGCCGACCGGAGTGATGTGGGGGATATATTGCGAAATGTGTTTCGCATCGGCCAAGCCTTTCAGAAAGGTTTGGATTTTAGATGTTTGGGATACTGTGGGCCGCTCCCTAGGGTGAGCGGCGCTATGTGCGGCTACGCTAACGCGACGCAATGGTTCGGGGGCTTTGGGAAAATACGCGTCTGTTTTGACAATCGTCCTACTACTTGTAGTTTTACGAAATTGAACCCGCAAGAACAGGCGGCGCTGATTATTCACGAAGCCGCTCATCGGCATGTCGGGATAGATGACAAGGCCTACGTATGGGAAAACCCAACAAACAGTTCGAGAGACTACAGCAAATTAACTTCAAAACAAGCAATGGATAATGCGGACAGTTACGCTTGGTTTTGCGTGGAGTTATAGGAGAAATACGATGGCTACAATTTCTGTCATATCAAACGAAGGCGCCCTTGAGTCTGCATCCGCTGTGTTGGAGGTGACTGCCACAAACCCGGAATATAACCAACCAGCCTTGCGTATCACACAAAAAGGTACGGTCGGAGGCGCGGCTTCGATCAGGATCGATGACCCGAATCCCGACATCGAGTTTGTCGAGACCGGTCAGGTAGCTCCAGCGGGTAAGTATGAGATCGCCGTTCAGTCGGACATACTCCAGATCAATGGCCGCAACGCCGAAAATCGCAAATTCGAGCCTATTGTCGTTTTTCAGCGGGTCGCGGCGGGTGGCAATGTAGGCTTCCGGACAGCGAGCCAATTTGGAGGAGGAAAGGGTGTAATTGCGATCGCTAACGCCTCTGTCGCCCCATCGGTCAATCCCGCTGGCGGCGGGGTTTTGTATGTTGAGGACGGGGCGCTCAAGTATCGGGGGGCGAAAGGAACGATAACTGTTATCGCGCCGGCTTAGTATGTGGCGCTCATCAAAAAGGACTGATCAAGTAGGAATTTGATCCGCTCAGCTTAGGCGCTCAGCAACAATAATTGTCATTGCTTAAAAATCGTCGCGGGGGCGCCAAAGGGGGTCTAGTTATGTCATCTTACAACGCTCGGATTATACCAAGTAGTAATATTCCCAATGCTCCTATCCGCGAGCATTGTTCGGCGCACCATAGCCAGATCACCACCATAGGGCGAAATATAGGTCAGCAGGTTCGTATAGGAAGGTACACGCCGGACGGGGCCAAGCTGGCGGATTTTGCGCTTTACACAGTAATCAACCTGCACAATGAAGAGCCGGATATTGCCTTTCTGGGATTCCGGGATCCCGAATCGGCAAACCACGATCTGCGAGACCGCCTTGGGCTGACCGGCACAGATGTATTTAGTGGCAAGATTGATTCTCAAGTCCCGCATCCCACCTTCACGGACGCCGAGGCGGAGGCCTACAGCGAATTCATCGAACGGCTCCTTGACAACGGCTGCCACAGTGGATTGATCGCCATTGCTCCGCATGGAGGCGATATCGAACGACACACCGACGAGCAGGCGGAGCGCGTCGGAAAGCAGCTTGCGCACAAATGCGTTTCCGTATGGCTTTGCAAGGGTTTTAAAAAAGGCGGCGGCGCCTTTGACAGGTGGCACATCACCTCGACGGACATCAGCGAGGAGTCATTCCCGAAGTTGAAAACGGTGATCGGGCGTCGCTTCGAATACGCGGTAGCATTCCATGGCTGGAGTGAGGATTCCATCTGCATCGGTGGGTCGGCGCCTTCCGCTTTGAAGCGGGAAATCAAGACAGCCGTCGAGAGAGCCATCTCGGGCTCAGGGATTGTCGTGGCCACGAGTGACGAAGGGAAGTGTCCCGGAGCCTTCAATGGCGACGACCCGAAAAACATTGTGAACCGCCTCGCCGCAATCGGTATTCAACTTGAACAATCGACGGATGCCCGCGCGCGCTACGGCGTTCAAATCGCCGACGCCGTCGCTGATGTTCTGGAGCCCAGGATCATTAAAGGAGGTCTGCGCGCGCTACGGCGTTCAAATCGCCGACGTCGTCGCTGATGTTCTGGGGCCCAAGATCAAGGTCTGTGTAGCGCCGGTGTTTAAGTCGTCGAGCGCCACGGCCTGCCTCTTCAAGCGCTCCGGTCACAGCGCGCTGACGATCCTGCCGCGGCGTGCGCCTTCTATCACGTGCGAAATCAAACGCCTGCTGTTCCGCATTCGGAACTGTCGCAGTGGAAACATCAATCCCTGCATCGAACAATGATAAGGAGGATCCATGTATATCTATGACAGTCCAGCATCGTTCCCTCGGTCTCAAAACCTGGGCCTGCACGGAACACTCTCCTGGTTCGGAGAGCCATCTGCTCCGACGCCCGACCTCATTATCGACGATTTCGACTTCGACCGAGCGGACCTGAAGACGTCCCACAAGAACAAGATCGACCGGCTCGAACAACAGATTGTCGATAGTTGGAAACCCGGCTCTACCCGGCCCGCGCTCGGCGTGCGCGTCGTGGGACACACTGACCTTGTCGGAGGCGAAGACTACAACAAGGACCTCGGGAATCGGCGCGCCGAGAAAGTACTGGGCCGACTGACCGGCTTGATCGTGGGCGGAGACATCGACATATACCAGCGAATGACCTGGTCGCGGGAGAGCAAAGGCAAGACGAGCCCGCTGCCGTCCGGTACCCCTGCCCAGAACCGACGGGTGGAGATTTTCATCCAGTGGGGTCGCGTGAAACCTCCGCCCCCGCCGCCACCGCGGCGGCGCCCGGACCCCAGATGCGCAGCGGCCTGCAACGCCGAGGAAAGCAGATGCCTCGACCACACACGGTTTCCTCCCGAGTGCCAGGCGGCCAGGGCGGATTGCATTCGGAGGTGCCGCTGAACATCGAAAAGGAAGAGCCCCGAAATCTATGTCAGGAGGCTGTGAAAAGCCGATCAGTTGAGGCGCCGCATGTACATCTATGACCGACTCTCAGGTCCGGACAATCGCCCGATAACTTCAGGGCCTAAATTCCAGGCCGAGATGGAAGAGTATAAAAAGCTGCAACAGCGTCGTGAAACCCTCAGAACGGAACACGAGAGGCGACTGGCTCCGCCGCCGCTCGACCTCTTTCCGCTTGAGGTATTCAAAAGAGCGGGAGTGAGCGCCACGACGAGAGTAAGCGGAACAACCGCTTCTCTGATCCAGACTGTTTTGGAAAGGAGCCGCGCGCTGAGGCCCTACATCGGGCAAAAACTGGGGAGGATAATGATCCCCAAAAATTTCATCCATCACGATTTCGACGCCACATTCGACTCCGCTTACACCAGGTTGCACAAGATTGTCATTCCGGCGGGCTCTGCGGAAGAGAAGGAGTTGATAACCAGGCGCGGCTTTTATCACCGCCCAACCGACGCGATTCATCTGCGACCGGCCGCCGACGTGGGAGCTGCGCTCCACGAAGCGATCCACAAGTTTTCGTCGCCGGGATTTCGAAGCGTATTCGGAGGCTATCTGGATGAGGGCGTAACTCAATACTTCACCGATCTCGTTCTGGTAGAACAGGGGCTCGGCAAGATGACGACGCACTCCTACCAGGACCAATTGCGCTGCGCGAACAAGGTGGTCGCCATTTTCGGCCCCGACATCATCGCCAAGGCATACTTTCAGGGCGTCGGTCTGGAGAGTCTGGCGAGGAGTGTAGTCGGCAGGCTCAACACCAACCTCGCGGAATTGGCCGCCAAGCTGAAAAGAGACGACGCCCTCTGCAAAAGAATCGGGACGCTAACAGCGTCGCGCGCGCCATCAAGCGGAGCCCCACGCAGTCAACCGCTTGCTTACGCGGGCGGTTTTGGTAAACCGCCGACGTCCGCAAAAGCCGCGCCAACTATCAGCAAAGTCGCGGCCGATCGCATCAACCTTGTGGCGAAAAAAATGACCCAGGCTTTGCAACTCGCCACAGAGGCCGCGCCGTTTCTCAAGACCGCTGCGCAAAAGGAATTGCTTCAGCAAATGATCGAGGGGCTGCGTACCTTCTTCCCGACCAGTTTCGGCGTCCTCAACCAACAAGGGGAGGCGGTAAAAGGCTCCGCGCGGTTGCGTTTCGAGACCATCATCAGGCAACCGGGCGGAGCCATCTCACGGCCATATTTATACGACGTGCGCCTGTTTATGAGCGATCAGGATTCGTCTTTCGCGAGTGGCGATCATCGCGCGATAGGCGATTGGGCCAGCCGGATTCAACTTTACGCGCGACAGCTCTCGGGCCACAGGCCGCAGGAGATGGTGGGAGTGGCGATCCACGAGATGACGCATATGCTGCGCGCCCTAGTTCGCAGCTTCGTGGGCAGGTTCGGCGCGGCGGCGGCCGGCGAATTTCCATCGCGCGGAACCGCATCGTTGTTGAACTTCAGCCGATTCGCCGGCCATCACGCAAAGATGGAAGGCCATTTCGCAAGGCTGCTCGCGGTCCTCGAAAGGCAGGCCAACGTCCGCTTCCAAGGGAATTGGGCGTCGTTCATAGCCGACCACTTGCTCGAAGAGGTTCTGGCCTACGTCTTCACTCAGCGCGTAAGTGAAGCGATGGCCGCAGTCGACGCCAGCAAGATGGCGAAGAAAACGGGTGGCCCGGGCATTGGCGTCAGCGTTGGATTCGCGCCGATGCAATTCCTGAAGGATTACATCCGTCGCCACTGGCTCCGCGACCCGGCGCTTAAACCGGCTCTTGAGACAACCGAGGCCCAGCGAGTCATCGGCGGTATGTCCGACGATCTGCGCGCGATCGTCAGCGCAATGGAAGCCCAGGTGGGGCCTTGAGAGCCTCATTATTTCGAAGGAAACGCAGTTGTGTGGCGAGTTAAGCGTAACTAGGGCGGGAGATATTCCGCGAGACGGAGCCAAGACCCGAGGCGTCACAAGGATAGATTGCGAGGAAACCGTTGATGTATATACGAAGAGGCAAAAGATCAGCGCATTGGCCGCTGCAATATGGATTGGGCGAGGCGGCCGCCTGCGCCCCCGACGCCGCCACGAACGGCAGGCTGTGCTCGTTCAACAGCCGGAATGGCGGCTCCACGACGGCGGTATACATTCCGGACGCCGCGCGCGGCTCCGATCATCTGAACCTGCTGGTATGGATCCACGGACTCCTCGTCTGTGGCGGCGAAGGCCCCGATGCGGTCTCCTACTTGAAGAGCAAGACGTTTCCTTTGACCAGGCAAATTGCGGACAGCAAGCTGCCATTAGCGCTCGTCGTCCCCAGCATGCGTTGGAGTAACTGGCCGAACTCTCACCCCCTGGGGTCGCCGCAGAAGATGAACGCATTCCTCGAGGAGGTTCGCGCCGGGCTGATTGCGGCGGGTTGGTCGTCGCCGCCGTCATTCGGCCGTTTGATTCTCGCTGGCCACTCGAAGGCGTACGCCGTTCTCAACGGGCTGGCGGCGCGCGTGAACGACCTGGCGTCTTCGCAAGGCGCACTCGCCACGCTCACTGACGTGTGGCTGCTCGACACTACCTACGGCAAGTCGCACAAGGAATCGCTCGGCGCTATGTGGGTGAAATGGGCGAGGGCGAAGAGCAACGTCAATCTGCGCGTTCTCTATCGCAGGAAAACCGATACCGCCGAAGTGGCCGAGCGCATCCGCGACGAAGCGGCCAGGGCCGGCCTGGCGAACGTCGTCGTCGAGGGCTTCGATCCAGCGCTCAAGCATTGCGATATGCCGCGAGTCCGAATGCCTTACATGCTCGCCAGGGCCGGCGGCCGCGCGCCGGGTTCGACCGCGCCCCGCGCCCCGCGTCCGTCTCCCTCGACCGCGCCGAGCGCGCCGTCGCCGACTAGTCGACCTTCCAACGGCGCTCTGTTCCAACGGATTCAAAACGCGCTGGCCAGCGGCCAATGGTATCTGGCGCTCGGCCTTGCCGTAATGTCCGGGAATCGCGACGCGAACACATTGACCAACCTGATCTTTTTTGCCCGGCGCCCGGAATTGAAGGGGCGAAAGCTGTTGCCCACCGAGCCAAATTTCAAACAACTCAGCCGGGAATGGTTAGACATTCGAGATCGCATCGTGCGCCCGTTTTTAGAAAAACGGACGGGCGGCCAACCGGCCACTCCAAGCAGGCCGGTTATCCCAAGCGCGACTCTTCCCAAAAGCCGGCCCAACGCTCCGAGCAGGCCGGTTATTCCAAGCGCGACTCCTTCTAAAAGCGGACACTGTGTTCAGGCAGGCTCGTGTACAGCCTGTGAACGACGTCTCCACGCCGCTCCTCCTGCGCAATTGAAAGATGTGCCTGCCGAATTTCTCTATCACAAGAGAAGAGAAAGCCTCGACGCGCGGGCGCTCGAGGCATACCAGAATATGGTGCGAGTGGCCAGGGCGGATGGGATATTAAGCCCGTACCTCAAACTGGTCTCCGGTTTTCGAGACTATGATCGGCAGAGCGAGTTGTGGCGGGGGCGGTTGCTTGAGAAGTTCAAGAAACTCGGCTGTCCGGAGTCGAGCTTGCCTTGCGTTGCGTCCGCCATCGGAAGGACTACGGCGGCTTTGAAATCACTGCCGATACCTCATCCGCCTAACGCCTGGCTCACTCGCTTCCTGACGGAATTGAGGAATGGGGGCTGCGCTTTGAATTGCGACCCCGAGAAGGCTGTTCAACTGTTAAGGGTGGGGACAGCGGTTCCAGGGACAAGCCCGCATCATACTGGTCGGGCGATCGATGTTCACGTCGGCGGGGAGATTTCCAAAGACGAAAAGAACGTGGCCTACCAGCGCAGGCAGGCGGCCTACCAATGGCTCGTGTGCAATGCGGCGCGCTTCGGTTTTTACCCATACCACGTTGAACCGTGGCATTGGGAATACAACCCGCCTGGCTAGGCGCAACAGAGCGTAGAGGATAAAAGATATGTACCTATATGAGGTGGGAGATCCGCAGACAACTCCCGAGCGTTGCAAAACCCCGAAAATATGCCCGACGGTTCAAAACCGGGTCACATTTCAGCAAGTCAACGGCGTCGCCATTTACAACTTCAAAGGCAATGCGGCGTCGGTCAGCAACGTCGAGCAAGGGCTCAAGGATGCCCTGGCGGATTTTGTCCGCGACGCGCAAGCGCTGGTCTTTGGCCCTTCCGGTTTGGTGTTGGAACGGATTCTGTGGATGGGAGCGCACAATTGCCGCTGTATAAGCGGGACGGATAAGTTGAGCGGGCATGCTTTCGGCCGGGCGATTGACATTGGGGGATGGGCCCTCCGCAGTGGCGGAACAGGTTCTATTCAGAATTTCATTTATGAGCGTCTGGTCAAACAGGGGGAGTGGAATCCTCTCTTCCGGGTCGGAGCCTGTTTACATTTGAATTTTCAGCAGGTCCTCTATTGGATTCACAACGGTCATCACGATCATTTCCATGCTGAAATCGGGAGGCCCGCGCCGGCCGCATACTGGCGTTTCATCGACATGGCGATGAGCCGAATGCTGGGAGAATCGCTGATCAGCCTCGGCTGGCGCCGATCGGGAGGCATATACGCGCCGCCTTCTTCAGGAAAGAAGGCGCTCATAAATGCGCGAGTCGCGGCATTACTGGAGTTTGCGAGACGGCTACCGCCGTGGGCGTCCGATTTGTTTAACAAGCGATTCGGACGTTCATTGCGACAGGAGCCGGGAGATCTGTCCAGGCTTTTCCTCTTGACTCTGGCGCGAGGTGGTTTTCAACCGGCATTACAGCCTTCACCCGGCAATACGGCGTCTTTTCCAACAGCCCCAATTCGCCCAGCCGCGCCTTCTCCGACGATTCCGGTTCGCCCAGCCGCGCCTCATTCAGCAACTCCTCACCCATCCAGCCTGGGCAGATGCCCTGATGGCCCATTTCAATGGGCGCGGGGGACCTTGCCTAAGATGCTCAGGTGGTGGAATGACCAGGACCTGCAGAGAGGGAGGGTTGTGCATGTTCTTGTAGGCGCGACGCTCCGTGAAATGACGCCTAAGGTGTTTCGGGGCGCGCCCGCGGAGGCGATCGCAGGTTTTTGCGCCAATGGCGGCGTAACGGAAAACACTACTGAATGCGGGCCCAACGCCCCTCACGGCGCGGCATGCAGGAGCCAGAAGTTTCATGAAATAGGTCTGTTTGGCACCGAGGCGGGGCCGCGAAATGGGCCGGCGCCTAATCCTGATCCAAGAGCGGAGGACAACAGTTGGGGGAAACTTGCGAGTAACCCCCTGGTCAGACAGTTGCTAGGCGGGCGATCCGCTTCGATGGAGCATAATCGCTGGAAAATCCAAATCCCTGATCAGGTCGCGGTCGGTTTGGTTAACATACAGCGCCATGGCAGCGTAGTCGCCGCTCATCTCGACCCGGCCATTCGGCCTGATCCAAACAAATCTTCGTCAATTTTCTTCCTCGCGTGTTGCTTTATGGGCTGGTCCGCGGGAGACGGAAGAGCCGCGAAACACCTGAACAGGTTCAAGGACATTCTTGCGCGCGTCCCCGAGGAGAAGCGGTGGGGGACGTTTCTTCGCGCATTGGCCGAGGGAATCAATACGGGTCACATCGATCTACGTGGGCTGAGAAAGCACCAGAGTGTCGCTTACTCAGCGCTGCGCACCTGGCAAAAACTAGCCGCGGGGCAACTTCTCGCCTCAAAGACAGGCGGCGACGTGAAGTGGTTCGACACCGGTCTGGGCGGCGACGAAGCCGCAATTGCAGAGACAATTACCTGCGCTGGCAATGCGGCTAGCCGTCCCGCGCGGTAGACGGCATGAGAAGGATCAGTATGTATATACGTACACGCGAAGAGTCAGACCGAGAACCCATCACATACGCCAAAGACTGCTGGACGTAATTTATGATCTTCTGATTGGAAGGAGGAGATACGTTTAGCAGTTCAGAGCGCGCGCCGGCGTCGGACTGTCGTTAGTGGGCGCCAGGGCAACGGTTATGAACGATGAGCAGCGGCTGATCGAATCCCACTTATGAGGAGATCGACCGATCATTACGCAACAGGGCGGCTGGAAATGTGATCGGGGTGTAAGATAAGTTTTGAGGCAATATGAACGCGGCCAATCGCCAATCTATTTTGATCGTTGAACCGAACGAACAACTCCGCGAAGAAATCTTCAACTTTCTGCTCTCCGCAGGTTATGAAGAGGTCGCGGCAGGCGATAGCCTGATCTTAGCTCTTGATAAAATCCGCCAATCGACTTACGACATAGCCGTTGTGGACGCCGGTAAGTCCCCAACTGATGGAATGCAATTCGCAGCGGATCTGGCCGGAATCAGCCCCGAATCCAGAATCATTTTTATGATCAACGCTGAAGATCAGCAAGCATGGGATCAGATCGCGGCGCAGTCGGGTAATATCCGATTTCTGATCAAGACCGACTTTGCGCGAAATTTGTTGTACTTGCTCGAAGAAAACATGCGGCCGTAATGGCCATCAGCAAATGTCATTATCCATATAAAAAAAATCGAGCGGTGGTAATCTGGAAGAGAGTTCAGCCACTTTTCTTTTGGGGGATTAATCTGCCAAAGTCCCCAGCTCCTGACACAAGAGATACCATATGAAATCCGCAGCATCCGAAGCCATGACTTCAGTCAACGATCACGAGATTTTCAAAGTCTTGATGGATAACGTGAGCGAAGCCGTCTTCGTCATCGAACCTCATACCTTGCGCCTCCTCGATGTGAACCGGGAAGCCGCTGTCCGGTTGGGATATTCAATCGAAGAAATGTTGACTCTCAAAGCGGATCGCATATTCCCGGAGTGCGCCAATCTCCTGCGAGACTGCGCCGGCGGCGGAGCGCCGGTTATGGAGAACAGGCTGGTGGCGAAAGACGGCCAGGCGATCGCTTGCTCTTTGACCGTTCGGCAAATCGAACATCTCCCATGTCCGGTGGCGCTCCTGATCGCCCGCAAATCGATGCGCAGCCTTTCGTCAGAGCCTCATTCTGTGGCTGATGGCGGGGCCACAGCGGATCGAGGGGACCTGATCGAAACCAACCTCAACTTCCCCAGCATCATCGGACAAAGCCCTCAAATACGCGAAGTCTGTCGCCTGATCGGCCTGGTGGCGCAGACAGAGGCCACGGTTCTGATTCAGGGCGAAAGCGGGACCGGGAAGGAGCTGGTCGCCCAGGCCGTACATTTTCACAGCCGCCGCAGCGCCCGGCCTCTGATCAAGGTCAACTGCGCCGCGCTGACCGAAACGCTGCTCGAAAGCGAGCTGTTCGGGCACAAGAAAGGCGCCTTCACCGGCGCAATCCAGGATCGCAAGGGCCGCTTCAAATTGGCCGACGGCGGAACGATCATCCTCGACGAGATCGACAGCCTCTCGCTGCCCGGCCAGGCGAAATTGCTGCGCGTGCTGCAGGAGAAAGAATTCGAGCCGGTCGGGGATTCGACCACCATGCGAGTCGATGTCCGCGTCGTCGCAATCACCAACGCCGACCTGACCAAAGCCATTGACGAAGGCCGGTTCCGCGAAGATTTGTATTACAGGCTCAACGCCTTCCCGATCCGCCTTCCGCCGCTGAGAGAGCGGCGCGAGGATATCCCATTGCTCGTGCGTCATTTTCTACAAAGCTACTCGACGTCGTTGAGAAAGCGGATCACTGACATCGACTTCAACGCGCTCTCTTTGATGATTGATTACGCGTGGCCGGGAAATGTGAGGGAGTTGGAGAATACCGTCGAATACGCCGTCATCCTGGAGAATGAACGGCTCCTCTGTGTCGGGAGCCTGCCCGACAAACTCAGGCGGGAACCGAAGCCTGACCGTTCGCTGAAAAGACGCCTGGAGATTGCCGAGAGACAAATCATCCTGGAAGCGCTGAGCGCGACCAAAGGCGTAAAGAACCACGCGGCCACCCTGCTCGGAATTGACCGCCGCAATTTCAGCTACTTCCTCAATAAACACGGCATAGGCTGAGCAGGGAGTGGGACAAGGAGACAAGGAGAAGGAGGGACAAGGAGACGGGGAGAAAGGAAGATGCGGAGACGAAGAGATCTTAATTCTTCGTCTCCTTGTCTCCCACTCCCCCTGTCTCCTTGTCTACCACACCCCACTCAGCCGCGCCTGTTCTCGGTCAAAAACGACATCGCTTCGATGCGGGTGCGTTCGTCTTTTCTGAAGACGCCGCGCACCGCTGAGGTAATCGTCGTCGCGCCGGCCTTTTTGACTCCACGCATCGTCATACATAGATGAATCGCCTCGACCACGACCATCACGCCTTTCGGTTGCAGGTCGCCGTGATAGAGTAGTTCGGCGATCTGCGTGGTCAATCGTTCCTGCACCTGTGGGCGGCGCGAATAGATGTCGGCGATGCGCGCCAGCTTCGACAATCCGACGATGCGCCCGTCTTTCGGTATGTAGGCGATATGCGCGACGCCGGTGAAGGGAAGCAAATGGTGTTCACAGAGCGATGCGATGGGGATGTCTTTGACCATTACTATCTCGTCATGCGTTTCAGCCGGGATGACTTTGATCTCGTCGGTAGGGTCTTCATGCAATCCGCCGCAGACCTCCGCATACATCTCCGCCACGCGGCGGGGCGTGTCGAGAACGCCGGGACGCGCGAGGTCTTCGCCGATACCTTCCAGGATCAGCCGCACGCCGGCCTCAATCTTCTCCAAATCCATTCTGTGATTTGCGCTCATCTAGCTTTCCGCTCTCTATTTTTGATGATCGGAAGTAGCGGACATTATCGGCTGAGGATCAAGGAAAGGTAAACCGCCAGGATGGGAATAGGGAGTGGGGAGTAGGGAATGGGGAATGGGCCTTTCCCACGCCCCATTCCCCATTCCCTTCTTTATTACTTGCCAGTTCGCAGCGGCACATTCACCAACAGCGGCGCGCCGTGTTTGACGTCCACGTGGTAGAGCGTTTGCGGCATCGCGTCCTCCTGTGTCAAGGCTCGCGCGCCATCCTGCCCGGCCTCTTTTTCAGCTTTGGTATAAGTCTTGCCGGCGCCGCCGACCAGTTCGAAGCGTTCGGCGGCGCCGGCCCATTGCGCCTCCCATTGCGCGACCGCTTCCGAATCGAGTCTCACTGGGCCTGAACCCGGCTCAACATTCTTGAGCGGCTCCGAGGTGACCAATATGGTTAAGAGTTCGCCAGCGTAATTGGGATTAGGTCGCATGGGCGCCAACCTGAACGACGAAAGCTCATTGGGCAGTTCGACCAATTTGCCGGCCGCCACCGAATTAGCGCCGTTGCGGTTAGTGAGCGACGGAAAGATCAGGTAAGGATCACTGACCGTGCCGTCCGCGTATTTCTCACGATCGATGACGTAGAGGTATCCGTCGCGCGGCGATTCAATGCTCAGTCGGACACGGTCGCCAAGGGCGAATACTGTGTCGGCTTCGACGCGTTCCGGCGTCCACTCGACTTTGCTCGAATCGTCTTCAAGCAGCAGGCGCGAGTCTTTGCTGTCGGCGGCGCGCGCGGGGCGCAACCGCCAGATGGTGAGGCCGACCATCTCGCCCTCGGCCTGTTCCGCCTTCTGATTTTGCGGCGCCGTATTTTGAGTAGGCGAGCTTTTTGAAGCCTCACTCGCCGCCGCCGTTTTCTTCGACGTGGCGCGCCGGTAGGCGGTCGTTTTGCGAGCGGGCGCCGGCGTCTTCGCCTCGGCCCGCTTCTTGAGGAAGGCGCCGTCCCACAATCGTCGCGGCGCGTCCTCATCCTGCGCGCGAACAGTCGGGGCGCCGATCAAACAGAAACTGGCCGCCGCGATCAGCGACAAGGCCGTCCAGGGATTTTTTGTTTTGCCTGACATATTCTTCCTTTCAGAGTGTGGCGGTAGCCCGACCGTGAGGTAGGACATGGCTTAGATGATGGCGTCTTCCCTCACCTTCTTCCTCGATGGATGCTCCATCCATAGCCGGAGGCTTGGATGGAGAGGAAATCGAGATCGGATGTGAGTTGAATGGCTTGGCCATTCGACGAATACCCGATAATATAATTGCGGCTTTCCGCCGCTGCGGAGATTTCGCAGACTGATCGAATTGAATGTAGGAGTATAGGCACTCTCATAGAGAGAAAACGGTTTAGCTCCATTGAGTTTATCTCCGGCGCCAGAGTCAACTGGCGCGAAGTCTCGGAACTCCAATAGACGGCTATTGGATAGTACAGAGACAAGCCCCCACTATAACG
>DASTMP010000381.1:0-54542 GCA_035714085.1 Blastocatellia bacterium | reverse complement strand
ACCCCTTAAATGCGACCGCGTACTAATGAAGCAGACAGGCCGCGTGACCAAGCACGCGATCGCCGTCGCGCAAAGGGCTCGGCGTGGGCCGCCACCCGCCGGCGATTCGGCAGGCGAGCAGTTCATCGGCGCTCGGGCGGTGGTCCCACACGGCGACCGCCGTGACCTCGCCCTGTCAGGTCGCCTCCAGAACCAATGTCAGCCCGTTCCGCCACGGCGCAATCACCTCGTGAGTGTATTCGTCGAGCGCGATTGTTTCAGTGAACAACACCGGCGGACGCCCGGCGCTCCCCCAGAGGACGAACTCCTGCAGCGTACCGAAGCGCGGCAATTCGCGTTCGAGCGTAGTCAGCGTTTCGATTGGGAGGTTTGCTCTATTGACGATTTGCACGGGACAGAGTTTAGATCCAAGCGGCGGCGTAATCAACGTTTTGTGCGACAGACTTTAGTCTGTCCGTGGCAAAAATTGTGGGCGGACAGACTAGATACTGCTGGCAAACTCCTACAGCGCCGGAGGCGCGAGGGATATTAGCCGGCGCCGGAGCGAAGCGTAGCCGCCGGAAACGCCGCGACAGGACCACGCGCCCTGGAGGGCGCCGGACCGGGATTGGTCCTGTTGACAATTCTGGTCCGGCGTCCCTGCCGGGACGCTAAAAATCTTCTTCGACCAGTCCCTGTGGTTGCGCTCGGGCTCCACCACCGGCTAATTTCCGTCGCTCCTCCGGAGCGCGAAATAGTCTCGCTGAGTTCGCCAGCAATATCCCGAGCATCCGCACTCCAAAGACTGTCGCCATTTCAAATGGTTGATTGTAGTCAGCTTTAATATGCGCAAGCTTCACTTAATCTGGTAGCTCTTGCTTTTACCGTTTCGGTCGTTGGTCACGGTGAAGGTTCGCTTCGCCGCGTCTACTGAGACGCGGATCATATAGGCCGCGTCGTTCTGTTCATCGAGGTTTGCGATGAATTCTTCGGGCGCGTTATTTTCGTCGCCGCTTGTGACGTTACGATGAAGCTGCCACAGATCGATCAGCTTGGGAGTCGCGCGCAAAGCTTTGACCGTGTCGGGGTGGCCGCCTTTGCGCGGGCCGTTGTTCATGATAGCGACTATTGGTTCGATGGTGCGCAGCATCGCGGGGTTATTGCTGGCCTCGGATCCGTGATGGGCGACCTGGAAAAGCGCGACCTCTCCGATCATGTCTTGCGGGCAGGCCAGTTTATGTTCGATGTTCCAGGTCAGGTCGCCGGTGTCTAAAAAATTGAACGCCCCATGACGCAGCAGGAAAGCGACGCTGCGCGCGTTGTCCGACTTGTCTTCGGGCTGCTGCGTGGCGTCGGCGCAGGCGCTGTTCGGCTCGACAGCCGATCGTTTGCTCGTCACGGTCTCGCCGCGCGCGGCGAGGACCTGCAGAACAACGGGCGGCGCGGTCTGCGTTTGCTTCAGCCTGATCGAACTGCCCGGATTGAGCGTGATCGTCTGGTTCTTCGCGGCGGCGCGATAGGCGGCGTATTTCGCGGCGAAATCCTTGTCTTCGTCAAGCGAAGCGGTCGGGCCGTGATCGTAAAACTTGTTGATCGTGACCAGCTTGGCAAGTTCGGGAACGCCGCCGAAATGATCGATGTGGTAATGCGTCACGATCAGGTGATCGATCGCCGTCACTCCAGCCACTTTCATCGCTTTTTCGATGCGCTTCGCGTCGCGGCCATCGAAGCCGGGCCAGCCCGCGTCAACCAGGATCGATTCGCCGGCCGGCGTGACGATCAAAGTCGCCGCGCCGCCTTCAACATCAACATAGAAGATGTCGAGCGTTCGCCGAGTGGTCTCGGATTTTTGGACGGCGCCTGCGCTCGTCGCGACGATCAGTAAAACAATGAGAATCAGCAGTCGTGATTTGTTCATTTTGTTTTTCCTCCAAAAATCAACCACGAAGAGAGCGAAGAAAGCGCGGAAAAAGTCTTCGCGTTCTTCGTAATCTTCATGGTTGATTTTCATTTTTTCCTGGCGGCGCCAATAACCGTCAAGCTTGTGTGGATTGTACAACTTTTTCGACGTCTGATTTACGCCTGACCAGTTTGTAAGCGCCGTAAACCAGCAACCCGACGGCCACCGCGAGGGCTGTGTTCCAGACTTCCCTTCCGGAGCTGTGCGCAAGCAACCAGACGCTCAAACCGAGCGCGGCGATTGAGACGGCGCCCCCCGCCGGAGCCTTGAACTGCGCTTTGAATCGCATCTCCCGTTCGTCGCGGCGGCGCAACGAGATGAGCGCCGCGCAGGTCACGATGTAAGCCAGCAGTCGGGCGATCACGCTGACCTCCAGCCAGGAGAGGAATCTTCCTGAAAGCGTCAACACCAGCATCACCGCGGCGGTGGCGATGATCGCCACGTGAGGCGTATGGAAGCGCGCATGCGTGGCGGCGAAGACCATCGGCACTTCGCGGGCGCCGGCCATTGCGAAAGGCATCCGCGCGGCGGCCAGGAGCACCACGATCAGATTGCCGATGATCGAAATGACGACTCCCGCCGTGATCGCAGTCGCGCCAATCGCGCCCAGAAAGCGTTCGCTCGCGTCGGCCAGCGGGCGACGCGACGCGGCCAGTCCGGGGAGCGTCCCGACACAGACGACCTGGATCAGAATATAGACCACGGCCACCACGACGAGCGAGGTCAGAATGGCGAAGGGCAGATTGCGCTGCGGGTCGCGCGTTTCGCCGGCCGGGATTATCGCCATCTCGAATCCGGTGAACGCGTAGACCAGCAACAGCACCGATTTCGAGAATGAAGAGAGCGCCGGCTGCGCGGGAGTCGAAAAATTCTCGGGATTGAGAAAGAACAGTCCCGCGCCAATGAACAACATGAGAGGGATCAATTTGCCGACGCTGAAAACGTCACTAAAGAGCGCCGCGTTGCGCACGCCGACGACGTTGACGGTCGTCAGGGCGATGACGATGGCGATGATTACTACCGCGCGCAGCCAACCGACGCCGATCCCCGGATGGAAATAGCCTAGATAATCGATCAGCAGGTTGCAGTTGGCTGCGAAAGCCGTCAACCGCGCCAGCCATATCAACCACCCGACCTCGAACCCGACGACGGAACCGAAAGCCTCGCGCGCGTAAAGATAAGGCCCCCCGGTCTCGCTGAACCGGCTGCCGACTTCGGCGAAACAGAGCACGATCAGCGCAACGACCAGAGCGCAGGCGGCGAATGCGATCAGGCTGTAAGGCCCGATCAGCCCATACACTTTTGACGGCAGTCCGAAAATCCCGGCGCCGATGATCCCGTTGATCGCCACCGCGACCAGGTCCCAGCGCCCGATTCCGCGAACCAATCCTTTCTGCGTTGTCTGTGTGGATTCTCCCATTCAAAATTGCCGGCGCCTGCTGTGATTGATTGCTATTCGCGAACGATGCGCGAATGATAGGCGAGGCGAGAGGAAATCAAAAGGTCATTTGTAAGACAAATGGAAAATTGCCTTCCTTTGCTATAATTCGCCTGTTCCACGATCTCACGTCGAGGCCCATATATCTGATGGCAAATGAAGTGATTTCAGATCGTCCGGCAAGATTGCGCGATTACCGCTGTGCGGGCGAAGTCCTGTCATTGGCGCTGACCTTCATCATTTTGCTCTCACTTTACGCGCTGGCCGCGATCTTTTTCCCGGAGACATGGTCTTCGACATTGAAAGCGTTGTTGATCACGCTGGCCGGTCTGATTGTATATATCATCAGCGTCAAGCTGCAGCAGCGCGCGGCCATCGGCACCATGGTGCGGGTCGGCCGGCGTCAATTTCCAGAACTCTATGACCTGGCCGCGAAGGCCGCTGAGCGGTTGTCGCATCCGCAGGTTCTGATCTACGTCAAACGCCAGTCGGAGATGAACATCTATACGATCGGGCTGTGGCAGCAGCCGATCATCGTACTTACGTCTTCGCTTGTGGATCAGATGGAGCCTGACAACCTCCAATTTTTCATCGGGCGGGAAATCGGCCACGTCACGGCCGGTCACATCTGGTTGCGGACGCTGCTCAAACCGCTCGGCGCCGACGTGCCGATCTTCGGGAAACTGCTCAACAGCGTGGTCTTCGGCGATTGGATAAATCGCACGGAATTCACGGCCGATCGAGCGGGCTTCATCGCCTGCCGCTCGCTGACCACAACCATCAGCACGATGCTCAAATTCGGCGTCGGCGTCCGCCTCTTTGAAAAACTAGACATCAAAGAGTTCCTCGATCAGATCAACGAGGTGAGTGACGTGCGCGGCCACCTGACCGAGATTGTCGCCGAACAGCCTTACTTGACGCGGCGCATTCGCTCGCTCGTCAAGTTTTCGCTCTCCGAGCGATACAAGTCGCTCGCGCCCGAAAAACAGAGCGACACGCAAATCCTCAAGGCCATTCCCAAAAAATTCGTCACCTCCAGAATCGGGGGTCCCGATCTAGAGGACGACGCGCCCGGGCGGCTGGAGAGCGGGCGCGAGGAGCTTCGAGCGACCGCTGAGGACGAATCGAAAATCGATGATGAGATCACCGCCACTGATCTCGCGCCGATCGAGGACCAGAACTCGCCAGATCCGCGCCTGTCACTGATTGGCGCCGGCGGCTTCCCGGCTTACACTCTGCGCCGCAGCCTGACGCGCATCGGGCGAAACAGCGAAAACGACGTGGTGATCAACAGCGAACGCGTCAGCCGCCATCACGCTGAAATTGCGCGTCAGGGCGACGTTTTTTTGATCGTTGACAAAGGGAGCCGCAATGGCGTCTGGGTCAACAGGCGGCGCGTCGAAAGTTCGGCCGCGATCAAATCCGGCGACGTAATACGCATCGGGCGGCAGGAATTTACTTTTATCGTGAGAGAAGACCAGATATGACCAGATCGATGGTCGAAGCCAAAACTACGCTTCAGGATTTCGAAGAAAAGATTCGGGCGATGGCCGCCGAGAGTCTAGACGCCAAGCGCCGCTTCTTCGAGCAATCGAGCCAGGATGTGGCCCGGGCCGCGCGGTTGATCATCGAATCAATGCGCGCGGGCGGTAAGCTCCTGATTTTCGGCAACGGAGGCTCGGCCGCCGACGCGCAGCATATCGCCGCCGAACTGGCTTTCAAAATGGTGCGCGAACGCGAGGCGCTCCCTGCCCTGGCCCTGACCACCGACACGTCGCTGCTCACCGCGATTGGCAACGACCGCTCGTTCGATTTCATCTTCGCGCGCCAGATTCAAGCCGTCGGGCGTAAGGGCGACATCGCGCTCGCTATCTCAACCAGCGGCAATTCGCCGAACGTGATCCAGGCCGTCAACCAGGCGCGCGCGATGGCGATAGGAACAATTGGACTGCTCGGGGCGGGCGGCGGCAAAGTGAGCGCGCTGGTTGATTTGCCGTTGATAGTTCCGAGCAACGAGACGCAGCGCATTCAGGAAGTCCACATCGCGGCAGGTCATATTATTTGCCAGTTGATCGAGGACGAGATGTATCCGCCATAAATTTGAGAATTGGCATGGAGTTCAAGCTAATGAAAAACATCCACGAAGTCACACGAAGAACCACGAAGGAAAAGATATAATCCTCGCGCTCCTTCGCGCGATTTCGTGGATGTTTTCCGAAAAAAGATTTGAACCAATCGCCTCGCAGCTTGTTTAATCTATCTGAGCGGCATGATAATTATCTTCCTTTGACGTTTTCATTGTTGAATCCGATTTTTCGATGACCTTGATCAAGTACGCCTGTCGGCTAATAACTCAGCTTAAAGGAGGCCTGAATATGCTCAAGATGATAATGAAAAAAGTCGTGGCCGCCGCATTCGTTTTGGTCGTCACGGCAATTTCCTGCGCCGCACAAGACCAGAATCAGTCCGATACTCAAACCCCCGCGCCCGACGCGAAAGCCGTCCTCAAACAAGTCGCCGAGACCTACAGAAACCTCAGGACTTATCATTTCGAGGGAAGGTACACGTTGGAACAGGTAATCGAGTCCATCGGACTGAAAGACGAAATGAAGAGGGAAGAACTTTTTGTTAACGCGGCTATCAAGCCTGACCGTTACAGAATCGAATCGAAGAATACTCACATCAGCGTGACTTCTGTTTCCGACGGCAAGACGAAGTGGCTTTATGCGCCGGGCGCAAATGAATTCACCAGAACCGAGGAAGGCCCCCCCGTCAGACTGGTTACGGGCAGTCCGAGCAGCCCGGTCCAGGATTCCGCTTCCACGGCCCATCTAGCGATCGCGACGAACTTGCTGGCCGTATATTCCCGAGTCGCCGACCGGTTAGGGGAGGCGAAAATCATTGGCGAAGAGACGCTGGAGATCGGAGGGCGGCGATCAGATTGCCTTGTGATCGAAGCTTATTACTTCGCGGCGTCAGCGGGAAGCCAATCCAATACCCTGACGCGAAAATTATGGATTGATAAAAGCCGCAACATCGTCCTGCGCGAAATCCAACACACTGAAGCCAGGATGCCATGGGGCAGGACAATAAACTCGAAGATGACCTATACCTTCACCGTCGCCAGGGTGGGCGAACAGATTCCTGATGCTTTGTTCTCATTCGTCCCGCCCGAAGGAGCGAAGGAAGTGGCGGTGTTGAACTCGTCGACACGACCTGCCGCTCCGCCAACTCCCTACGGATCGCCAAGGCCCCCCGCTCCGTCGCGAGTTGACCCCGTCGGCAAAGACGCAATCGCTTTTGCGCTGAAGGACCTGGACGGAAATCAGGTTGACCTGCAAACACTCAAAGGCAAGGTCGTGCTGCTCGATTTCTGGGCCAGTTGGTGTGGACCGTGCGTGGCCGAGTTGCCGCACATCGAAAAACTACACAAGGATTTCAAAGACCGGGGACTGGTCACGCTCGGCGTCGATAATGAAGATGCAGAGATCGCGCGCGCATTCATAAAGAAGAAAGGCTACACTTTCACAACTCTGGTTGACGAAGGAAAAGAAGTCACGATGAAGTACGGAGTCTCTGGCATCCCTCGCGTCTTCATAATCGACCGTGACGGCAAGGTCAAATGGCAGACGCTGGGCTATGGCTCCGGCAAAGAGGTTGAATTACGAAGCGCGGTGGAAAAGATCCTCAAAGGCGTAAGCCCGCCGGCGTCTGTTCCCCCCCGCGCCCCCATCACCCTAGTTTCGCCAGAGGAAAAGGTTCGCAATGACGTGGACCCGCCGGAGCCAGGCGATGGCGAAGCGGGGACATCAAATGCGTTTGCGCCGAAGACACTCACAGTTTCCAACGGCGTGTTGACTGGCCGCGCCACAAAAAAAGTGACGCCAGAATACCCAATTGAGGCGAAAAAAGCAGGCGCGCGGGGGGCGGTTCAGGTCGAGATCAAGGTGTCGGAAACGGGAAAGGTGATTGAAGCCATGGCCGTCAGCGGCCCTGAATTGTTGCGCGACGCGGCGGTGGAGGCCGCAAAGCAGTGGGAGTTCGAACCGGTTGAGGTTTCCGGGGCGCCTGTCAAGACACAGGGCATTCTGGTCTTTAGCTTCGCTTCGAAATAACCGATCGGATCGGATGTCAATTTACCGCCAACAACCGATTGACCTGTCGCGCGTCGAGACCTATCCGCTCGCCTCGCGCCCGAGCAAAGTCACGACGCGCGATTTCGCCAGGCCCCTGACCGATGATGAAGCGCGCAACACGTCCGCGCTGCTCGATTCTCTGCCCCACATCCTCGCCGCCGACACGCTGCGTTCGATCACAGACGCCGTCATCGAAGCCAAATCAAAAAATCGAGCGATCATCTGGGGCGTCGGCGGCCACGTCATTAAAACCGGCATGGCGCCGATCCTGATCGACCTGGCGCGCCGTGGCTTTGTTACGGCCATCGCCATGAACGGGTCGGGCGTGATTCACGATTTCGAGATCGCCATCGCCGGGTGGACTTCGGAAGACGTCGACGCGGCTTTGGGCAGCGGCGCTTTCGGGATGGCTGAAGAGACCGGGCGTTTGATCAACGAGGCGATCAAGCGCGGCGCCGCCGAAGATTGCGGCGTAGGCGAGTCGATAGGCCGCGCCCTGGTCGAAATAAACCCGCAATACGCCGATTACTCGATCGCGCATGCGGCCTACCTTTTGAACATCCCCGTCACGGTTCACGTCACGATTGGAACCGACATCATCCACATTCATCCCCACGCGGACGGCGCGGCTACTGGCGCCGCGACTTACCGCGACTTTCTCCTCTTCGCCGCGCTGGTCAAAGAGATGGACGGCGGAGGCGTTTACCTGAACATCGGTTCGGCGGTGACTCTGCCCGAAGTCTTTCTAAAAGCCGTGACCGTCGTTCGCAATCTCGGCCATTCTCTCCAGGATTTCACCACAGCCAACTTCGATTTCATCCAGCATTACCGCCCGATGACGAACGTCGTGCGGCGTCCGGTGGCTGGCGGCGCCGGGCGCGGCTTCCATCTCACGGGGCATCACGAGTTGATGATTCCGCTGCTCGCGGCTAGTATCGTCAATCGAAGTCTCGAACAAACGAAAGGCTGAGTTCTCACCGAAATGCTCGAATTGGCTATACGCGCGGCGCGCGAGGCGGGCGCGATCTTGCAGGATTACGCCGCGCGCGGTTTTCACATTGCGCACAAAGGGCGCATCGACCTGGTCACCGAGGCCGACCTGGCCAGCGAACGTCACATTAAACGACTGATAGCGTCGCGTTACCCGAACCATCGAATCCTCGCCGAAGAGAGCGGAGTAAGCGCGCATTCTTCAGACGAATACTGTTGGATCATCGATCCGCTCGACGGCACGACCAACTTCTCGCACGGTTTTCCATGTTACGCCGTCTCGATCGGAGTCGAATACAAGGGCCGGTCGGTCGCAGGCGCGATCTACGACCCGACGCGCGACGAAATGTTTGCGGCCGAACGCGGAGCGGGCGCGACCTGCAACGGCCAACGCATCCGGGTCTCCGACCTCGAGAGACTCGAAAAATCGCTGCTCGTTTCGGGCTTCCCTTACGACGTCCGCGAACGGATGAGCGAATACCTGCCCGCGTGGCGCGAATTCCTGCGTCACGCGCAAGGCGTGCGGCGCTTCGGCGCCGCGGCGATCGACATGGCGTATGTGGCGATGGGCCGCCTGGAAGGGTTCTGGGAACACGGCCTGAACGCGTGGGACACCGCCGCCGGATGGATCATCGTCGAAGAGGCGGGCGGGCGCGTGACGAAACTCGACGGCTCGCCGTTCGACAATCATACGCCGAGTCTGCTCTGCACTAACGGCAAAGTGCATGACGAGATGCTCGATGTCCTCAGATCGCTCCCTGCCGCAACAGGCGACGCCGGGAAAGAATAAAAACCAACCACGAAGACACGAAGAACACGAAGAAAGATCAGAAAAAACCTTCGCGCTCTTCGTTTCTTCGTGGTTGACTTCCTGTGGAAAGCTATGAAATTCGCCCGCAAACTCAACCTCTTCGACGCGACGATGATCGTCATCAGCGGCATCATCGGCGTTGGCATTTTCATCAACCCTTATATTGTCGCGCAGACGGTCAAGACGCCATTTTTGATCTTGGCCGTATGGGTGGCGGGCGGATTGATCGCGCTGGCGGGCGCATTTGTCTTTGCCGAGCTGAGTACGGTGATGCCGAAGGTCGGCGGTCAGTACGCCTTTTTCCGTGAAGCTTTTCATCCGCTCGTGGCGTTCCTGCACGGCTGGGCGCTGCTGCTCATCATTCAATCCGGCGCAACGGCTGGTGTGGCGGTCGCCTTTGCGGGGCACCTGCAGCCGCTGCTCGGCCTTCAGAACAACTTAGTGACGCCGCTGGCGGTATCGATTCTACTCGGCCTGGCCGCATTTCACGCGCTGGGCATCAAGCCAGGCGCGATTCTGATCAACGTCATCACGTTCGGTAAAACGCTGGCCATCGCGGCGTTGGTTATCGGCGCATTTTTGCTAACAAAACAATCCGGTCTCACTTTTGAGCCAATGACGCCTCCGGATTTGAAAGGCTTCGGTTTACTCACCGCGTTCTTTGCGGGGCTTGTGCCAACGATGTTTTCATACGGCGGATGGCAGAACCTGAACTTCGTTTCGGAAGAGGTTCGCGACCCGCTGCGGAATCTGCCGCGCGCGATTATGATCGGCGTGCTTTGCGTAATCGCCGTTTACGTCAGCGCGAACGTAGCCTACGTTCACGCGCTTTCGGCGCCGGCGCTAGCGGCGACTGTAACTCCTGCGGCGGATGTCGCGGCAAAGCTGGTCGGGCCGCGCGGCGAACAGATCATCCGTTTTCTAATCGTTCTCTCGACTTTCGGTTTTATAAACCTGGCGCTGCTCAGCGCGCCAAGAGTCTATTACGCGATGGGCGCCGATGGCGTCTTCTTCAAATTCCTGGGCAGACTCAGCCCGCGCTTTCAGGTCCCGACGGCGGCGATCCTGCTGCAAGGCATTCTGGCATCGCTCTTCGCCGTCTCAAGGAGTTACAAAGAATTGGTTGGCTACGCGGTCTTCGCCGATTGGATCTTCTTCGCGCTCGCCGGGATCGCGCTGATCGTCTTTCGCCGCACGATGCCTAAAGCCCCTCGCCCACAGCCCGTTCCGCTCTACCCGCTCACGCCGATTCTCTTCGTCATGGCGGGATTGGGCATTGTCGCGAACACTTTTGTCACCGATTGGAAGAATGCGCGGATCGGGGCGTTGATTATTGCGGCGGGCGCGCCGGTCTTTTTCTTGTGGAAGCGTTTCGGAACCAAGGATCCGCGCCACGGCGTGTCTCCCGGAGCGAACCCAATTGTCGAAGCAACGCTCGCTACCGATCGCGGCGCCTATGCGGAGGAGACCGAAAAGAGCGAAAAGTAAAGAATGCTGAGGCGCCGATCGCGGTTGTCACGCCGCGAGCGACGCCCGGACACAATGAATGTACGTCCCTGGATACGCATCGTTTCCAGCGTGCAGGCGCAGGCGGGAAGACCCATTAGATGCTCGCAGCGCGCTTGAAGCGGATGCCCGCGATTGCAAGCGATACCCCCTGGCGCGAGCGCGACGACATGGGGGGCGTCCGCTTCCGATCAATACGTCTTTTGCCGAGACTGCACGCTGGAAGCGATGCGTACCCAGGAATTTTCCGGAGGAGCGAGATGAAAAATAGCGTTTATATAACCTGGGCGAAGCGCCACGCCGCCGCCCGCTATAACCTGGCGAACAGCGGCATACTCAGCTGCGACCTGAACGACCTTCCGATCACGATGGACGACATCGCGCTCAACGGCCCGAATCACGAAGGATATGGGCCGCTCAAGGAAGCCATCGCGGCGAAATACGGCGTGACCGCGGACCAGGTCGTGACTGAGCAAGGGACCTCGATGGCCAATTTCCTGGCGATGGCGACGGCGCTCGAACGCGGCGACGAAGTGTTGGTCGAGCAACCGGCTTACGACCCTCTGCTCTGCGCATTGGAATACCTTGGCGTCGAGGTCAATCGCTTCGCGCGCAGCTTCGAGAACGGCTATCGGATCGATGTTGATGAAGTGAAACGCTCGATCACGCCGCGAACCCGATTGGTCGTCATTACCAGCCCGCACAATCCGAGCGGGATCGCGGTCGATCCGGCGACGCTCGGAGAAATCGGAGAGATCGCCCGCGATGTCGGCGCGCGCGTTTTGGTTGACGAGGTTTACCGCGACATCCTCTTTGAGGACGCGCCGCCGGTGGCCGCTTCTCTCGGCCCGCAATTCATCTCGACCAGCAGTCTGACGAAGAGTTACGGGTTGAGCGGATTGCGCTGCGGATGGGTCCTGTGCGAGCCGGAGTTGGCCGAGAGGATGCGAAGACTGAATGATCTCTTCGGCGTGGTCGGCTCGATGCCGAGCGACGCCTTGGCGGCGGCGGCTTTCCGGCGCCTCGACAAGCTGGAAGCGCGCACGCGGGCGATGATCGAGCCGAACATGGCGCTCGTTCGCGAATTCCTGCGCGAGCACGAAGACGTTCTTGATTGCGTCATCCCGCCGCGTTCGATGATCGTTTTCCCGCGGTTGAAGCGTAACGAAGACAGCATGCCGCTTCATGATCTGCTGCGGCGGTTCGAGACCTCGATCGTTCCGGGAAAGTATTTTGAAGCGCCGCGCCATTTCAGGCTCGGCTTCGCGGTGAAAACTGAAGACGTGGCCGCAGGGTTGAGTAATCTGTCTAAGGCGTTGCGATCTGGCTTTCTCGGATGATTCAGTGAGACCAAGGTAAGAAGGAGGCAAGGGAGAAGCAACAAAGACAAAGAGGACAAAGTGTGACAAAAAGACTTTATTGCCTTCTTTGCCGCATGAAATACTTTTCCGATTTTTACATCAATAAGTAGTGAACGCTGAGCGACGAAAGCCGGGCTATCTGTATAACTTCTACAGATACGACCCGGCTTTTACTCTTCACTTCTCGAATCGCCGCGCTTAGAATCCGCCCGCCCAATACAGATTGCCCGACAAAAGGAGACTCACCCATGTTGCGAAAATTCTATTTGACACGGAGACGGCAAGCGCCAAGACAATAAGGGCGCCAGATATACGCACAGACCTGGCGCCCTCTACTAGGTAGGTAGGTTAAATTAACACCAAGCGCATCAGCAAAACAGGCGCCAAGCGTCCGCCTTCCGCTAACCCTTGATTCCATAAGGAGAGTGACACTCAATCAATTCGGGCGGCAGCGTGAGACGTGACAGTTTGTCGCTGCGATAAGGGCTATAACGTGTCAGCGGTGTCGGAGAGTTTGCAGGCCGAAGCGCCACAAACACGAAGCCGGGCCATCGCCCGGCTTTTCTCTTTTGTGTGCGCGACCGGAGGGTGTCATTCCTTCGGGACGCGCGCCAAATGCGTCCCAAAGGAATGACGGCCGATAATGAAACTAATTAGTTTCATATCTCTTTCAATTGAGGAGTCGTGCGAGTGTCACAAGCACCTCGACGCTTGTGATGACCACCAATGCGGCTAACGTGGCGTCGAGCAATGGGTAGGGGGTGTGCTGGAAGTGTTTGCGAAGTCTGTAAAACATTCGATTTCTCCTTTTCAGTTTAGGTAACCGACATGTCAGGCAAAAGCGCCGCTTTCGGCGCTCCGGGATGGTGTGGGGGGCCGCTTCGATGCGGGGTGTTGCTGAAAACGGCAATAGTTTCGCTGGGGTCGAAAACTCGCATTGCCTCACTTAGTAATGTCCCCGAGTCAAAAACGTTACATTCATATCCCCTCGCGCTCCGTCCTGGCCAAGGTTGTGGCTGGCGCCCAGCCTTCTTGTATTCAAAACCTCAGAGTCCACACGCTCACAACCAGCCGCTCGGCTGCGGTCGGCGCAGTTGCAGGCGCTCGGCTTCTCCCAAATCCATCAGAACAATCGCTCCTTCCCGCGTGTCATTGCGCAGGGTCACAACAGCAAACCATACGAACCTAAGTCATTGACATAAAAACAACTTAGAACGTATTTTAAAAGCTCTTTTCTGAAGCCCGCGGAGCGGGCGCAAGCATAAAGCCCGGGGTGGAGCCGAAGGCGGAACCCCGGGTCAGATTTGGTGAGCCATCAAGCCCACGAAGTGGGCGACAGCCAAGAAGGCTGCCGCCCACTTCGTGGGCTTTGGGTCATTTACTGACGCTCTCCTGGGGCTTACGCTCCAGGCTTTATGCTGTCGCCTGCTTCGCAGGCTCATATCGAAGCTTTTAAAACACGCTCTTTGAGTCTTCAATTTTTAGCCCTCTAAGTTGTTTTCTGTTCGTCTACGAATCCCAACTGCTCGGCGAGAGTGGTAATAGCCTTGCTTACCGCCTGCTCAGTAACAGCTTCATCAAGAGCTATTACTTTATTCGATTTCTTCAGCAGCTTGTTGAAAATCAGCCACTTCGTATGCAACTCGAATTTGCGATTTCCCGCTTCATCCAGCGCCGGGAAAAGCCAACTCCGCTTCCCATCGCGCAAGGGTTGAATGTATTTCGCGTCATATCTGGCGACTTCCCAGCCGATACAGCTCGCAACGGCCTCAAGAGCGCGGCGCTTCAGTTCGTCACGTGTCGGCAGAGTGAAGGCCTCATCCTTAGACCACAGATACAACGTCAGTTTGAGCGCTGGCGGTTTGAAGTAATACGACGAATGACTAACCGCCTTTCTCCACCTATCCAAGTTTTGAGCATGCGTCGTCTTAAGCTGGCGACTTGGTACGGCGCTCAAGGCATGTTCCGCTCGAACCAAACACCAATCCGGGAGTTTCCAGTGGTCACACCAGGCCAGCGCCGCCGGATGCGGTCCGGTTCCGCGCGGATTATCCGGAGCGACCATAAACCGATCCCATCTCGCGCTCCATTCCTCGATATTCCACATACGGTCGCGGTCTCTGTCGAAAAGGTCTCTTATGACTTCGGGCGCATGCTTCCGTATCAGTCTCCAAAAATCATACCGACAGCCGACAACATCGGCGGGGTTCTTGTTCATTGTCGCCCTCCTTCAGTTCGCTCCTTCAATCACAATCTGGTCGAGCGGGCGCCGGGTGAAGGATTCGCCGCCGAACAGTTCATGTCGCTGTTCGTTGCCCGCTCGAACTTGATGAACTCAAAAATCGCGGTAACGTCCTGGTAACGTTCGAATGTACAAACGGCCACCAAATGTCTCCATTTCCCACCCTTTCAAGTATCGTGTTTTCGGCTGAAAATGTCGCGCCGACTTGGTGTTAGTTGGCGCCGGTTCATGGTGGTTGATATACTCAAGACGGTTTTGCGTGACGTGTATAATCGCGCCTGTTGCGATCGTCTTACAACTAAGAATATTCGAGGTCGGGATTTGGCACTGCTTCATCTCAAAACCATCGGCGCGGTTGTCGGGCCTCGGAAACCCGAGGCGTTGGAGGTCGTATGCGAGTTGCGCGAATGGTGTGAGGCGCGTGGCATCGAGCTGCGCGCCGTCGATTCCGTCGCCGCGCAGGCGCGGTGCGCGCCGCTGGCGGAATCGGGCGGTGAGTTGGCCGACGACGTCGACCTGATCGTAGTGCTGGGCGGCGACGGGACGATGCTCGGCGCGGCGCGTATGATGGGGACGCGGCAGATTCCGGTGCTAGGAGTCAATTTCGGCTGGCTGGGATATCTGACCGAATTCACGTTGGAGGAGATGTTCCCCGCTCTCGAAAACGTCCGCCAAGGCAACTTCATCGTCGAGCGACGGATGATGATCGACGTGGCGCTCGACCGCAACGGAGAGGCTACCGCCCCGCGACGAGCGTTGAACGATGCTGTGGTCACCAAGTCCGCGGCCGCGCGAATGATCGAGATCGAAAGCTACATCAACGGAATGTTCGTCAACAGCTTCCGCGCCGATGGCATGATCGTCGCGACGCCGACCGGCTCGACGGCCTATTCGCTCTCGGCCGGCGGGCCGATCGTTCATCCGAGCATGTCCGCAATCCTGTTGACGCCGATCTGCCCGCACATGTTGTCGAACCGTCCCGCGGTCGTGCCCGGCGAGAGCGTGGTTGATCTGGTCTTCAAACGCGCGGATCCGGATTTGATGCTGACCATTGACGGGCAACCCGGCGTCGAATTGCGACACGACGACCGGATCACATTGCGGCGCAGCCAGACGACCTTCAACCTGGTGCAGCCCACGAATCGCAACTACTTCGAGGTCTTGAGAACGAAGTTGAAGTGGGGGACTCTTTAAGTAGGAGTAGGGAGTGGGGAGTGGTAAAGGAACTATGATTCCCCACTCCCTACTCCCTACTCCCCACGGGAGACGTGATGTTCTTCTTCCCTATCGGTGACGACAATACGGAGCGGCGGATAACTCCTGTTGTGAACTACTCGTTGATTGCGATCAATGTGCTGGTCTTTCTGTACCAGGTGGTCCATCCAGATTTCACATTGGGGTACAGCGTGGTTCCAGCCGAGATCACGCAGGGGCATGACATCGTCGGTTCCGTGCGAGGCGTAAAAGGCCTGTATCTTGCCCCCAGCCCGTCGCCGATCTATCTGACGATGCTCTCGGCTATGTTTATGCACGGCGGATGGCTGCACCTCGGCGGCAATATGCTCTACCTGTGGATATTTGGCGACAACGTCGAAGACCGGATGGGCCACCTGAAGTACCTGATCTTCTATCTGCTCTGCGGTTTTCTGGCCAGCGCGACGCACGTCTTCTTCAGCCCGAATTCGATGATCCCGTCGCTGGGCGCTTCGGGAGCGATTGCGGGCGTTTTAGGCGCTTATCTGGTTTTGTTTCCTCGACAGGGAGTGCGCGTGCTGCTGCCGCTGGGAATCATCTGGACGACGGCGCGGGTACCGGCGTTGGTCGTCATCGGTCTCTGGGGCCTGCTGCAATTCATCAGTGGATTCGGCTCGCTGGGGAGGGGCGGCGAGGGTGGTGGCGTGGCCTTTATGGCCCACGTCGGCGGGTTCGTCGCGGGCATCTTGCTGGTCTTCCTCTTCCGCAACCCGCCGGAGCCTCGACGCTTCAGGCGCGATCCGGATTATTAGTAGCGAGCTTTCGATGGGCGACGTAAATTATAAACTGATCACCGAGGCTGGCGAACTGGCGCAGGCGGCGAATGATTTGCGCGGCGAACAGGTGATCGGCTTCGACACCGAAACGACGGGGCTCGATCCGCACACATCGAAACTGCGTCTCATCCAGCTCGCCACGCCGCGAGCCAGTTTCATCATCGATTGCTTTCGATTATCACGCGATCAACTTAAACCGATCGTTGACATCCTCGCCGCGCCGCAACCGGTCAAGATCGCGCACAACGCGAAATTCGACGCCAAATTCCTGATGCGCCATTGCGGCGCGAGGCTCGGCGCCGCCTTCGACACCTACCTGGCCAGCAATCTCGCCAGCGCGGGCGACGAGAACGCCCGGCACAGTCTTGAAGCCGCCGTCAACCGTTACCTCAACCTGCCGCTGGACAAGGCCGCGCAAACAAGCGATTGGTCGCGAGAGTTGAGCGAGTACCAGCTCGAATACGCGGCGCGCGACGCCCAGGTCTTATTGCCTCTACGCGAGCGACTGATTGAAAAGCTCCGGGAGATGGACCTGCTCCTCGTCGCCGATCTCGAATTCGATTGCGTGCTCTCCATCGCTGCCCTGGAGTTGGCGGGCATCTATCTGGACACCGAACGCTGGCGCGATCTGATCGGCCGCATCCGGATCGAACACGACCGGGTCGCTGACGAATTGCATCGGGAACTCGGCCCCGCTTCGCCGCAGATGAGCCTCTTCGGCGGCCTGGCCGAGCGGATCAATCTGGACAGCCCGGCGCAGGTCAAAGAGGCGCTTCAGCGGATCGGCATCGAGGTCGAAGACACGCGCGAATGGACTCTGCAAAAACTCGCGCATAAATTTCCGATTCTCGAAAAATTTCTCGAATATCGCGGCCTCAGCAAAAGCCTCTCGTCCTATGGCGAAGGCATACTCGATTACATCAATCCCGCGACGGGGCGCATTCACGCCGATTTCAGGCAGATCGGCACGCCCACTGGGCGCATCACCACGTCATCGCCCAGCCTGCAGCAGATTCCGCACACCACCGAATACCGTTCGTGCTTCCGCGCCCCCACCGGGCGCAAACTGGTGGTCGCGGATTTCTCCCAGATAGAGATGCGCATCCTGGCCGATTTCGCGCGCGACGAGGCGCTGCTCAAGGCTTTCGATTCTGGCGCCGATCTGCACCGGATGACCGCCTCGCAGATGTTCGGTGTCCCCCTCGATCAGGTCACGCGAAGACAGCGCGAGAGCGCCAAGGGGCTGAATTACGGACTGGTTTACGGGATGGGCGCCGAGGGTCTGGCCAGCCGCATCGAATCCAGCGTTAAGGAGGCCGAGATTCTGATCGAACGATACTTCGCTGCCTATTCGGGCGTCGAACGATGGTTGAACGAGGCGGCCGACAGAGCCGTCCGCGAACGCCGCGCCCGCACGGCTTCGGGCAGATTGTGGATTTTCCGCCTCGATCCTCACGACCGCTCGCAGCTCGGCGCGCTCAAACGCGTCGGCAAAAACGCGCCAATTCAGGGCAGCGCTTCCGACATCTTCAAACGCGCGATGACGCTGCTCGACCGGGCGCTGCTCAGCCATGACGCGCAGATCGTCAACTCCATCCACGACGAGATCGTCGTCGAATGCGAGCAGTCAATAGCCGAAGAGGTCAAACAGATCGTCATTCGGAAGATGATCGAGGGGGCCAAGGAATTTTTGCCGCGCGTGCCTGTCGAGGTCGAGGCCGTGATTTCAGACGCCTGGCTTAAGAAATAACGTTTCCACAAGGAGTCACACATATGAGAAGGATTCTCGCTCTCGGCCTGTTACCGGGCGCAGGTTTCGGGATGCGGAAGAGATTCGCGCTCACTTGGAAACGCTCGTAGAATTGAAGATCAAGGAAGGTCTTGATCCGGCGGAAACGCGCCATGCGGCCTTGGTCGAGTTGGGCGGCGCAGAACAGGTCAAAGAGAGTGTGCGGAAGGTAAGTATGGGACATCAATTGGAAGCTATATTCCAAGATCTGCGCTACGGCATGCGAATGTTGTTAAAGAATCCCGGCTTTACATCGCTTGCCGTCGTGACGCTGGCGCTCGGGATTGGCGCCAACACGGTCATCTTCAGCCTGATCAATACGGCGCTGCTGCATTCCCTGCCGTTTCGCGATCCGAGTCGCATGGTCGTCATCAACAACACTCACCCGGAAATCGCCGGCAACGTCGGCGTAGTGATGTCTTATCTGAATTATCAGGATTTGAAAGAGCAAAGCGCATCCTTCCAGGAAATGGCGGTCTACTCAGCCAGTTACGGAGAAAAGACACTGTTGCATAACGGAGAGCCGGATGTGGTCAACTGCATGCTTGTCTCGCATAATCTGTTCTCACTGATGGGAGTCAGGCCGCAGTACGGCCGCGATTTTCTGTCGCAGGAAGATCATCCCGGTCAGGACAGAGTGGCCATCTTGAGCCATCGCCTGTGGGCTCGGCGCTTTGGCTCCGATCCCGGCGTCGTCGGAAAAAATATTCAAATTGGTGATCAAAGTTTCTCCGTAATCGGTGTTTTGAACGAAGAGTTTCCGGTGGGGACCGATGTTTGGCTGCCCTTGTCGCTCGTGCCCGAAAGAGACCTGAAGGACAGAAGCCATCATAGAGTCACGGTTATCGCGCGTCTGAAGCCCGAGGTCGATGAAAAACAGGCCGCGGCCGAAATAAAATCCATCGCGCGCCGTTTGGAAGAAGCTTACCCGGAATCGAATAAGAGCCTCGGCATGATACAGATCGGCCTGCTCGATTATTACACTCATGGTATTCGTTCCATGCTGATAGTTTTGCTCGGCGCGACCGGCCTTGTCATGTTGATCGCATGCGCCAATATCGCCAATCTGTTACTGGCGCGCGCCGCCAATCGAAGAAAAGAGTTGGCGATACGCGCCGCCCACGGCGCCGCCCGCCTGCGGCTCTTCAGGCAGTTATTGACGGAAAGCCTGTTGCTGTCCATCTTCGGCGCGGTTGGAGGGGCGCTGATAGCCTATGCTGGCACAGCCGCCGTAGGTCGTTGGGCCTATCAGATCATACATATCCCGCGCATGAATGAGACAAGTGTAGACGCGAGCGTGCTGCTCTATGCCGCGGTAGTAGCAATATTCACAGGCTTGTTGTTTGGAACTCTGCCAGCGATTCAAGGTTCTCAAATAAATCTCAATGAAGCTCTGAAACAGGGCGGAAAAAGCGCGCAAACTTCAATGCAGGGCCGATTGCGCAACATGCTGATCATCGGTGAAGTGGCGATTGCGGTGATCGTTTTAATCGGCGCCGGATTGCTGATCAGGAGTTTGACACATCTGCTTCTGATCAATCCGGGATTTCGGATTGATAACTTGTTGGCTGTCGACATATCGCTTCCCCAAAATAAATACCCGGACTATGCCAGTAAAAAGGTCTTTTATGACCAACTGCTCGGAAAAGTGAAAAGCCTACCCGGCGTAAAAGACGCGGCCACCATCAACATTCTGCATATCGTCCCTTCAGGCAGCCTTCTCTATTTTGGCGTGGAAGGTATGGCGCCACGAGGGCGCGCGCAATATCCTCTTGCGCAAGCCCGCGGCGTCAGTCCCAACTATTTCGACATGATGAATATTCCGATCAGAGAGGGGCGGCAATTTCAGGATTCCGACACGGCGGAAAACGCCCCGCACGCTGTCATCGTCAATGAAACATTGGCGCGATCCTACTTTCGCAATGAATCCCCGGTCGGGAAGAAAGTCCTGATGGCTGATGACGCGCCGAAGCTCGACGGCTGGACGATCGTGGGCGTGGTCGCTGATGTTAAAGACCTCGGCGTAGACAGAGACCCTCAGCCTGAAATCTATTTCCCTGGCTACGACAACAGGATATTGCTGGCGCATACGACAGTCGATCCACTATCACTCGCCTCCGCAATCCGGCAGGTAGTGAAATCTATAGATCCGTCTCAGCCGATAGGCCAGGTACGCGCAATGCGAGATGTCCTCAATGAATCGCTCTCCAGGCGTAAATTCCCGGTCGATTTGATGTCGCTGTTTTCGGCGCTGGCCCTGATTCTGTCGGCGATCGGCATCTACAGCGTCATGTCATATTCGGTTGTTCAGCGGACATCGGAGATCGGAATACGAATGGCGCTGGGAGCGGGTCGCGCAAATATCGTCAGACTTTTTCTCAAACAAGCGATGGCGCCGGTTATGATCGGGCTGGCAATGGGATTGCTCGGCGCATGGTCACTGAAAAGAGTATTGTCAGGGTTGCTCTATGGCGTTTCATCAACCGATTTTGTGACTTATGCAATCGTCATTATTTTAATCGTATTGACCGCAGTGATTGCCACGCTTTTGCCGTCTCATCGAGCAACTAATATCGATCCATTGACGGCCCTCAGGCAAGATTAGACAGCGGCCTCATTGAAACTTTATTCCGCCTACCCCTTTTGAGACGGTATCGAATAGGTCACCGTCGCATGCGCGACCGGCTCATCATCCCCATCCGAAAACATCGTGACCGATCCGACGGCCAGTCTCCTGCCCAATTTGAGCATTTCCGCCTTGGCGATGACGTCAACCGGGACGGGCTTCCGCAGGAAGTTGATGTTGAGGTTGGTCGTTACGGCCGACGGTGCGGGACCGATCATCGCCAGCAGCAGCGAATACATCGCGCTGTCGGCCAGCGCCATCAGCGCCGGGCCTGAGATCGTGCCGCCGGGGCGAAGATACAGCTCGTGATAGAGCAGACGTACCCGAACACCGCCGTCCGTGACCTCTTCGATTTTGAAGCGAAAACGGTCTCGCTGTTGAAAGTGGGCGGCGTAAAAAGCCTCAAGCTCTTCGACGTTCATCTTAGGCATAATTTTGTGGGAGAGGGGAGGGGGAGAGCGGGAGAGCGAGAGAGCGAAGGACCGAGAGAGCGAGAGAAAAGAAGGATTACTCCTTGTCTCCCGTTCTCCCGCTCTCTCGCTCTCCCGCTCTCCCGCTCCCTACTCCCTATTGCTTCTTTCCAGAGAAAGTCCCTTCGCCAAGGCCCGCCAAACTGACTTTGCCCTTCATCGTCTTGCCGTCAGTCGCGCCTGAGTATGTAATGACGCCTTCAACCTGGCCGCTGATTTTGAACGAGAATTCGATCTTGTCGCCTTTGACCGTCCCGGTCAGATCGGCTTCGCCAAACGCGCCCTTGTATTTTCCGGTCAGTTTCTCGCCCTCCTGTTTGAAGGTGAAGCCAGGATTGCCTGAGCCGGCCTCGGTCTCGACCGTGAGAGTCCACGCGCCGGTCACATCAACTTTGTCGCCGCTCTTTTCGCCTGAGGGTTGCGGCGCGGCGGCCGGAGCGCCGCTCGAAGCCGTCGCCGCCGAGGCGCGCTTGGCGTTCCAATCGCCCTGAGCGAGCCCGCCAAAATCGGCGTCACCCTTCATCGCGTCGCCGTCAACAATTCCGGTCAGCGTGATGACCAGGTCCTGATCCTGAAACTTGACCGTGTATTTGAACTTGATCTCTTTGCCTTTGACCGTACCATCGAGTTGCAAATCGCCGCCCTGTCTCTTCATGGCGCCGGTCAGCTTCTCGCCTTCCTGTTTGAAAGAGGCCTTTGCCGGGCGCGCGCCTTGCGGCGAATTGATAGTAACGTCCCAATCACCGGTGACGTCGGACCCCTGAGCCATCGCGGAGACCGCGAGAACGAGCGCGCAGACGAGCGCGCAGAGAGCGCATACCATTCGTTTCATGTGAACCTTCCTTTCGTTAGTTGAATGGGCGTTGAGATTGCCTTTGGACGCGCGAAGCCTACACCTGCCTTTTAAACCGTGTCAAATAACATTGTCTTGTAAGCTCAAGCCAGTCGTTTTAGAATCGCGCCGTTTCTCCCCCATTGGCGCTCCTGATGTCCTGGCGCCATGGCGCTCGATAAGAACCCGAGAGAATTTATGCCGGCAAGAGAAATCAACAGTCTGGAAGAATTGCATTCGTTGACAGGGCAGGAGGTCGCCGTGAGCGATTGGTTCGAGGTCACGCAGGACCGCATCGATCTTTTCGCCGACGCCACGGGCGACCACCAGTGGATTCACGTCAACGTCGAACGGGCGAAGACCGAATCGCCTTACGAGACCACGATCGCACATGGGTTTTTGACGCTCTCGCTGCTCAGTCAAATGATGTCGCAGACTGTCAAAATCAATCTGCCGATCAAGATGGGCATCAACTATGGGTTGAACAAAGTCCGCTTTCCATCGGCGGTTCCAGCCGGGTCGAAGATTCGAGCGCGCGCCATCCTGCAAGCGATCGAAGAGATCGCAGGCGGCCGGCAGTTGGTTTGGAACATCACGGTCGAACGCGAGGGCGCGCGCAAGCCCTGCTGCGTCGCCGAATGGCTGGTGAGGTATTACACGCAATTTTCGTGATCTACTGACCTTGGCAAAAAAGCCATGGCTCTTTGGCGAACCGTGGCCACAGTGAGGGGGAAACCGAATGAGTGATATGACAGTAAAACTGAATTGGGATGGCGGGTGGAGATTCACAGGCGTGAACGCCGGCGGGATCGAGACCGCGATTGACGGCGACAGTCAATTTGGCGCAAGCCCCGTCGAACTGCTGCTCGAAGCGTTGGGCGCGTGCGTGTCCGTTGACGTGGTTTCGATTCTGGAGAAGATGCGAACGCCGGCCGCGAAGTTCGAAGTGACTCTGGAAGCCGACCGCCATCGAACGGAGCCGCGTTATTTGACCGGCGCGATAATGCAGTTCGACGTATGGGGCGACGGGATCGCCCACGATAAACTGGTCCGCGCGATCAATCTTTCGATCAGCAAATATTGTAGCGTCTATCATTCGCTACGCGACGATCTGAAATTGCAGCCGCAATTCCGCATTCACGCGACCGGCGCCGAGGCTTCGGGCGATTATCAGCTGGTTGAGATGGCCCCGCCGACGAGTGAGCTTGATTTATCTTGATTTAATTCGAACGTGACAGATCGTCCTTGTCCGGCCGGATCGGCGCCACCTTCCCCAGAGGCGGAGGAAACACTGGCGCGGGGCCGTTGATCGCGGCGCTTAACAAGGCCGTGAACTTCGCCGCTCGAAACACTCTGGTGGTCTCCGCCGCCGGCAACGAAGCGCTTGACCTCGATCATTCGGGGAACTTCATCAGCGTGCCGGCCCAATCCGGCAGCGGCATCGCCGTCTCGGCGACTGGTCCGATCGGTTATGCCGTCGGTTATCCAAACGGCGCTACAAACTTCCGCCGCCTCGCTTCCTACACCAACTTCGGAAATTCGGCGATCTGGGTCGCCGCGCCTGGTGGCGATGGCGTTTTCACGCCTTCGAGCCAACTCTGCTCAGTTCCCGCAGCGCCCGTCGGCAGCGTGACGGCGCCCTGCGTAGTATTTGACCTGGTTCTCAGCACCGTCAGAGGCTCAGGCGCGAGCATCGGCACATACGGGTTCGCGGCGGGCGCCAGCATGGCCGCTCCCGCCGCTTCCGGCGTCGCGGCGCTGATCAAGCAACGGTTCCCGAACATCTCTGTCGGCGCGCTGAAGAACAGGCTGGCCCAGTCGGCGGACGATGAGGGAAAGAACGGGCATGACCCGGCCTACGGACGCGGCTTCGTAAACGCGCGGCGGGCAGTCACAGAATAAATATGACATACGACTCTTAATAACTAACTGTGACAACAATGTGGTGGCGCGTATTCCGCGCCCAATCTCCTTAATCACGGACGCCGGTGGAGAAAAGGGCGCCCCTACGCTGTTGTCGCAGTTAATTTTCAATGGCTATCAATCTGATCCAGTAACTTCACAAATTTACGTCTCGGTAACAACTTGCATCTCCTCTCTGGCGTACAGTATCCAGCCGAACCAAGTTTGTTCAACAATCACCTGAACCATGCAAGGAGGTTTATGAGACCCAAAGCATTTCGATTGCTCTGCTTTTTGTTCATCATCGCGGTCTGTTCGTCGAGCGCCTTTGCGCAATCCGATGGGAATGGCGCGAAGGGGGCGACGGATGACAAACGCCCGCCGATCGTCAAAGAGACCGAATCCAACTGGAAGCGCGCCAGGAAGTGGACGCTCGATTACATCGACGCGATGCCGGAGAACGCAATGGGATTCAAGCCGACCCCCGAAATCCGCAGCTTCGCCGAGCAGATGCTGCATCTGGCGTACTGGAACTGCGCGCTCGCTGAAGCCGTGGGTGGGAAGACCAACCCTTACGGGAAAACGCAGGAGATGCTCGAACGACGCGACGACATGAAGACCAAGGCCGCGCTGCGCAAGGTCGTGGAGGAGAGTTACGATAACCTGCTGGCGGCGGTCGCCGGACTGGACGAAGCGAAAATGCTCGAACAGGTTCCGGTCTTCAATACGAAAAGGACTCGGCTGACAGTCCTGGTCGGCGCGCTTGACCATCAAGCCCATCACCGGGGACAGACGACCATCTACCTACGATTGAAGGGCCTCACGCCACCGCCGGAGCCATAAGTTATTTCGAGCGTGACAGATCGTCAGTGTCCAGCCAGATCGTCACCGGCCCGGAGTTGTGAATCTCGACGAGCATGTCGGCCTGAAACTCGCCGGTCTCGACTTTGAAGCCCATCGCGCGTAGTTTTTCAACGAAGCTGTCGCAAAGCGGCGAAGCGAGCTCTGGCCTCGCCGCGTCGGTGAAGCTCGGACGGCGTCCTTTACGACAATCAGCGAAGAGCGTGAATTGCGAAACGATCAGCATCTCGGCCTTCACGTCCGTCGCCGACAGGTTGAACTTGCCCTCGCCGTCCGCGAATACCCTTAAGTTGGCGATCTTGTTGGCCAGCAACTCGACTTCAGGCTCGGCGTCGTTCGCGCCGACGCCGAGCAAAATCACTAGGCCGTATCCGATCTCGCCTTTTACGCGATTTTCGATTGTGACTCTGCCTTTTGTTACTCGCTGTAGTATCGCTCTCATTATCAAATATAGTTATGGCGGTGGCCTGACTCTCAAATGCGCTTTTGGCGAATCACCGAATCGTCCGCATCATTCATCTCACACCTACAACCCCCAGAACGATCAGCAGCGCGCGTTGTGTCCCGATGTGACCGTCAGTGACGTCAAAACTTTCATCGAGCGAATGCGCGCCGCGCCCTTCACCCCCGCCGTCAATCGTGATTGCGGGGATGCCCAGACTGATCGGGATGTTGGAATCGGTGCTCCCTGAATTCAACTTTGTTTTAATCCCGAGCGCGGCGTCGGCCGCCGTCGCGGTCTTCACAATCGGCGAATCGACGGCGGTCACGCCTGCCGGGCGTTGGCTGACTATCTTCATTTCGACGCTCAGTTTGTTCGGACCTTCGCCGCGGGCATTTTCTTCGTCGAGCGCTTCCTGCGTGGCGCGTTTGAATTCGGCTTCGAGCTTTTGAAGCTCCGACGCGCTCTCGGAACGCATGTCAACCTCCATCCACGCGGTATGCGCGATTGAATTCACCGACGTGCCGCCTTCGACCTTGCCAACGTTGAAAGTCGTCTTTGGTTGTTTGGGGACCTGGAAGCGCGAGATTTTTTCGATGGCGCGACCCATCGCATGAATCGGACTGGCCAATCCGAACGCGCCGTAACTGTGCCCGCCGGAGCCGCGAAACGTCACGCGGTAGCGAACCACGCCCACGGCCGTGTTTGTAACTTTCAGCCCCGTGCCATCAACCGAAATGAAATGCGTGATCCTGCCTTTGAGTTCGTTGTTGAACAGATGCCGGACACCGCGCAAATCGCCCAGCCCTTCTTCGCCGACGTCGGCGACGAAGATGATCGTTCCTTCGGTTTCGATCTTCGCTTCGTTTAACGCGCGGGCGACGGCGAGAATGACGGCCAGGCCGCGACAATCATCTCCAATGCCGGGGCCTGAGAGGATCGAGCCGTTACGTTTGACCTTCACGTCCGTGCCTTCGGGGAAGACCGTGTCGAGATGGGCCGCCAGGATGAGCGTCGGCCCGCCGGACGCGCCCGGACGTTCGCCGATGACATTGCCGACACTGTCAATGCGGACGTTTTTCAGTCCGAGTTCGGTGAACCGCTGTTTTAAATGCTCGGCTCGCTTCTGTTCCTGGAACGGCGGCGCGGGGATTTCGCAGACTCTGATCTGGTCATTGACGGTGTCGGGTTCGGCGCCCTTCAAATATTCGAGGGCGCGGTGGACCTGAGGCGTTGAGAAGATCTTCGAAGCGGATTCCTCCTGCGCCCGAACGTAGAGGGCGCAGGCTGTCAGCAGAAAGAGCGCGATTTTCAAACAACGGTCAAGATGTTTCATCGAATGTCGTCTCTCCTAAGAAAACCCCTGGGTACGCATCGCTTCCAGCGTGCTTTCGGCGAAAGATCTATTGATTGGAATCAGACGCCCCGGACCGGAGGGGATGCTTAACCAGGTCATTCGTCCTTGGCCACGCCTGCACGCTGGAAGCGATGCGTACCCAGGGGAGATTTTCATCGTTTCAGGGCATCGCAATTGAAATATGGTCATCTTCTGCGTGATTTGCTCGCGGTCTTCTGCGAGATTCGCAGCCCGATCTCCTGTTCCCTGGCGAATCGCTGAAAGATGGAATAGAAGGCTTCGCGGTCGCGGGAGTTGATCACCGCCGCGGCGTCGGCCGATTGGATGACGTAAGGATAGCCGTTGCCGACGACTACTTCAGCGATCACCAGGTCGATCACCTGATCGAGCAGCCCGCGTTCGAAAACCCACAGCGGGATTTCCAAGCGCGCGGGCGGCGCCGTGGCGCTGGTTTTGAGGTAAACGAAGCCGACGCCGCGACGGTATTCTTCGAACTTTTCCAGGATGCCCTCTTGTTTGCGGTCGGCGCCGCCGCGGGCGCAGACGAACATCGGCGTGCGCGCGCCCCAGCTCAATCGCGAATCTACGAGCCAGGCGTCGTGAATCTTTTCGGCGTCGTTCAGTTTGAAGAGGCTCGCGACCATATGAACGAGGTCGCGCGCGCGGCTCCCGTCGATATAACCGACCACTGGGACGCCGGTCCTCTCGGAAGACCGCAGCAATTCGAGCATGGCGCGGACGTGGCGCTCCTGCGCTTCTCCCTGCAACCGGTCGGCGAATGAGATGACGAGCGAGCTGTCGAAGAACGCCACCGCCAGCTTTGCGGCGTCGCCGTCCGACGCGGAGAGCTTCTGCCCCTGTTCGGAGAGCTTCTGCCCCTGCTCGGAGAGCTTCTTCATGGATGCGCACAACGATTCGATTTCGAGCTCGAACCGGCGCAGGTTGACCTGCTGTTCTGAAATCACGCGGTCGTCGCCGAAATCGATTGTCAGGTCTTCGGGCGTGAGGACCTCGAAGCGGGCGTCTTTGACGTATCGCCCGTCAGTGGTGTGCCGGTTCTCGAACCACGCGACCTGCACCGCCGCGACCGGGATGCTGAAATCGTCGTCGGGTCTGATCTGGCTGCCGTCGACGGCGAAGGTCGGATGATCGAGCAACGCGTCGAACGCCCACTCCCGCGCCTCCTGATGGTTCTTCCACTTGTGCGGGAACTCGACGCGCAGCCCCGCCGCCGTGTCGAATTCCGCAGTGGGCATCGCTCCCGGCGTTGCGACCGGCGCCAGACTGCGCGTCAACTCGCTCGATGACAACATCACCATCCGATCGAGCGCGTCCAGATATCTGCCGGCCTCGTCCTGAAACGAATCCTCGAAGGCGACAAATTGGTCGCGCTTGCTTTGCAATTGCTGAAGTATCTTTTCTCTTTGAATCATTCGCCACTCCCAACCTTGCCATCACTGCGCGCCTATGTTAGCTTTCCGCTTGATTTTCCGCATCACTTTTTCAGTGAAAAACCCAAACCTTTTTGGAGGCCTGGTATGAATATTTCAGAGCGCAAGAGCGGCGACGTGACCATTCTCGACGTTGAAGGCAAGATCCTTCTCGGCGAAGGCGACGTCCAGTTAAAGCGCAAAATCGATGAGTTGATCGAACGCAGCGAGACCAAATTGCTGTTGAATCTGGCCAGCGTGCCTTATATGGACAGCGGCGGTCTCGGCGAGATCGTCCGCAGCTACACGACGGTCAAGCGCGCGGGCGGCGATCTGAAGCTCCTGAACGCGACCAAGCGCATCAGCGATCTGTTGACGATCACCAAGCTGATCACCGTCTTCGAAATCTATGAAGACGAGGCCGCCGCGGTCAAAAGCTACGCCTGAGCGCGGATTCAAGTGATCCCGCCGTAATCCCGACCGCGCTGTGACCGCGCCATGGCCGTGGAGGATGCGGGAGAGCGCCGCCGCTGGATCGTCTCCGGCTGCGGCGTTGTCCCGTGTCTTCTGCGGTTTTTTATTTAGCCGCGCCGTACTTCTTCAAAATCTCAAGAGTGTTTTCAATCGGCAAAGCCTCGACGCGATGGCCGTCGCGGCCCGTGACGGTCATGGCCTTGAAGAGCGAGTTATAGATCGCTTCTTCGGTCGCTTCGACTACGGCCTCGAAGAGGGGCGACATCGCGTCGTTGCCGAGGGTCTGCGCGCTCCGCAAGTTTTCGCTCGCGCGAATCCGGTTCGACGAGCTGAAGGCGATGACGTAATCGCCGCTGCCGTTGGTCGAAGGCGAGCCGGTCCGCGCTAGCCCCAGCATTGCGCGCGCCGCTAATCGCTTCAGGTTCCGCGCATCCAAGGGCGCGTCGGTCGCCACTACCATAATGATCGAGCCGTCAGCCGCGTCGCCGATCTGATCGGTACCGCGAGCGGTAGCGAGCGAGACTCCCGGAACGGGCCGACGACGAGGGCCTCGCTCGCTACCGCTCGCGGCACTGATCTGCTCTTTCAGGTAATATTTGCCGAGCTCACGCCCGACCGGAGCGCCGTTGATCGTCAACACCCCGCCGTAATTCGATTGAACCAACACGCCGACCGTATAAGCTCCTAGCGATTGCGGGATCAGGCGCGACGACGTGCCTATGCCGCCCTTCCAACCGAAAGCCACAGTGCCGGTTCCAGCGCCGACCGAGCCTTCTTCAACCGCTCCGTCTTTGGCGGACTTGATCGCGGCGAAGACCTCGTCGCGCCCGACGTGACGGCCTCGGATGTCGTTCAGGTATCCGTCGTTAGTCTCGGCGACAATCGGGTTGATCGAACGTACATCCTCGTTGCCGGGCAATTGCAGCATCCACTCGATCAGCGCGTCGGCGACGCGGGGGACGTTCAACGTGTTGGTCAAAAGGATCGGCGTTTCGATTTCGCCAAGCTCGTCGACCTGAGTCGAACCCATCAATTTGCCGAAGCCGTTGCCGACATAAATAGCCGCCGGAACTTTATCCTGAAAGAGATTGCCCGAATGTGGCAAGATCGCCGTCACGCCCGTTCTTACATTGTCGCCTCTGATCAATGTGGCGTGGCCTACGCGGACTCCGGCGACGTCTGTGATCGCGTTGTTTTTACCCGTGGGCAGAATGCCGACGACGACGCCCAGGTCACGGGCGCGAGGGCGGGGAGTTTGGTTGGTCGTTTGGCTCATTGCGTTAAAGGCGAAAAGTAAAAGGCAAATGCAGAAAAGCGGAAGCGAGCGCGATGGGCGCGTTCTTTGTCTTCTTTCGATCTTCATCGTTTTCATTTCGTTTTTTCGAGGCAATGCCGCTGAAAATGAGGGATCGGAACAGAATCAAACGTCGCGGCGTCAAATCGAATCATACATCAGCTCTGTGGGTTTCCACATCACGGCGGCGGCGCAATCACGCTCGCGGCCTTCGCTGACGACATCCGGGTCGACGCGGCCAGTGGTAAAATCTGGTTCGTCTATAAAGGCTATTTATTGCGATTGCCATTGCCCCAAAAGACGAAGTGAGGACAACGTATGAAACCACGACTCGCAACATTCTTTACCGGCGGCACGATCTCGATGCGGTTCGATCCCGCGACGGGCGGCGCCGTGCCCGCGCTTTCGGGCGAAGAGATCATCGCGCAGGTTCCGGGACTCGGCGAGATAGCTGATTTCGACGTGATCGATTTCGGACGATGGCCCGGCCCGCACGTCACGCCGTCGCGGATGATGGAATTGGCTCGCGCGGCGCGAGGGAAGCTCGCCGATGAAAGCGTCGCGGGCGCGGTCGTCACACACGGCACCGATACGCTCGAAGAAACGGCCTATCTGCTCGACCTGGTTTTGAACCAGGAGAAGCCGATAGTCTTCGTCGGCGCGATGCGCAACAGCTCGGAGCTGAGCTGGGACGGTCCCGGGAATCTGCGATCGGCCGTTCGGGTGGCCGTTGATCCTCAAGCGCGCGGCCTCGGCGTAATCGTGGCGATGAACGATCAGTTGATCGCCGCCGCCGAAGCCACCAAAACCCACACCGAATCTACAGACACTTTCCAGAGCCGCGATTTCGGCCCGCTCGGAATCGTGGACAAAGACCGCGTGATCGTCACGCGCCGCCCGGTGGAGCGCGAGAGCATCGTCACGGACAGGATCGAAGAGCGCGTCGACGTGATCAAGATGGTCGCCGGAGCGGACGGGCGTTTCATCGACTTCGCGATCGACGATGGCGCGCGCGGTCTGGTGGTCGAAGGTCTCGGTCGCGGCAACGTCCCGGTCGCCGCTCTGCCCGCGATCGAGCGCGCCGTCAACACTGGCCTTCCGGTCGTCATCACGTCACGCTGCCCGCGCGGGCGCGTGCTCGACACCTACGCTTATGAAGGCGCGGGAAGACAGTTACGAAAGATGGGCGCGATCCTGGGCGGGATGCTGCCGAGCCATAAGGCGCGGATCAAATTGATGTTGGAACTCGGGGCCGGATATAGCGTTGAACGGATCAGGAAATCATTCGAAGGCTGGAGGTAGAAGTAATGACGGATGCCAAACGATCTATTACTGCCCGTCCATTCGGAGTAACTCTTGTCTCTATGCTCTTTCTACTATTCCCTCTCACTGCGCCAGGCCAATCGGAACAAAAGCAAGACAGGACAGAGGATACGTTCGTCGCCCAGCATCGCGAGGCCATGCGGAAAAATCCCGAAGGGGTTTCGTTCACTCTACGCATTGAGGAAGACAAGTCTCAGTTCAAACCCGGTGAGGTCATCCGCGTAGAGTTCAGTTTCACCAGCGATCTGCCGGACACATATGACCTGGATGTAGCGACTTATAATCGTGGGGGCGGATTACAGCCGGACAAATATTTCCTCGATCGTAAGAACGGCGCGGTTGATCCGCTGAGAGATCATCAAATGGGAACAGGCGATGGGCTAAGCCCCGCCCCGCCGCTCCTCAGCGAAAAGCCTCGCAAGATGACCTTTGATTTGAATGAATGGTTTCGATTTGACCAGCCCGGCAGGTTCCGTCTCTATGTCACCGCGCCGCGAATCCTGAAGAAAGGCGATAGGATGTACGTAAACGGCGCGGATGTCACATCGAACATAGTCGAATTCGAGATGCTGCCGCGCGACGACGAGTGGGCCGAGCAGGAGTTGCAGGCGATAACGCGGCTGCTCGATTCGAGTGATCAGAAGATGGATCGAAGACCTGTTTGCCGCCGCCTGCGATTTTTAAATACTGAAGCCGCGGCGAGTGAAATGATCAGCAGGTTTGAAGAGCCCCGAAAGAGTCCTTTGGATGTATGTGGATACGAGTATTTAATGGGATTGATAGGCTCCGCGCATCGCGCCTTCATAGTTAAGGAGATGGAGCGGAGGCTGGAAGCGCCGGATCAAATCGTTTCCGGTGGGTATTTGCACACGCTGTCTGACCTTGCCGCTTTTTTGCAGCGGAAAGAGCCCTTGCCGCCGCTAACGGAACGGCCGAATGATGAGCGGCAAGCAAAGGCGGCCGACGAGGCATGGCGAAAGCAATGGGATTTGAGTCAGGAATTACAGGCTCAGTATACGGAGCGGCTGATGTCGGCATTATCCCGCAAACAGGGAAAGGCGCGAGCAATCGCCGTGCATACTTTGCTGGAGACGTTATGGAATAACAACTCGCAAAGCGTTCAGCCGAGTTTAATTGATCCAACGCAGCCCAGAAGACCCAATCCGGAAATAATCAAAAAGCTCGCTCCCGAAATCATCGAGTCTTTTGACGATCTTCCGGTAAATACACAAACGTATTTATTGAGTCATCGATGGAAGCAATTAGCCGGGCCCACGATGCTGCCGGTTATTCGCCGCATCCTCAATAACAAACCGGCCAATGACCGGTCTTACGAGATCAAAGATTTACGGGGCATGGCGCTCCGCAGGCTTTACGAGCTGGCGCCCGACGAAGGGCGCAGGCTGATTATCGAAGAACTGCGTCGCCCCTCCCCCGGAATCGGATGGACCACGCTCAAGCTTTTACCGGATGAGACGATTCCTGAGCTGGAGGAAACACTGGTCGAGAATTTAAAGAAGGCGCTCTCGGGAGGAGGGGACGCAGACATGCTCAGCCAGTTGATCGAGCGTTATGCGACACCCTCGGTGGCGCCGCAAGTCAGAGATGTTTACGGCGACAAGGGCGGTAAGTGGGCTTGCTCAATTCAATCAGCTTTGCTCGCTTACTTCCTGCGGGTAGACGAGCCGATGGGGCTTGAACTGGTCAAACAGGCCATCGCCGCGCGTGGCCCGGAATATTCGCATTGCTATGCCACTCTCCTTCCTGATGTCGCGAAGCTGCGCATGACTCCCGAGCTTGAAGATTTGGCCATTGAACGCCTCGACGATCCCGATCCCGAAGTTGTGACAAACGCGGCATCTATGCTCGGCCAGTATGGTTCGACCGCCGCGGAAAAGCCTCTTTGGACGCGGCTCGAAAAATGGCTTCAAGAATGGAAGGGTCGCGCCGAGGAATTGCCGAAAAATTTCGATAGCAGCAATCCGAACTCTTGGTCTAAACAGGTAGGGCAGGCCTTGCGACAAGCGCTCTCACAGTCGCCCGCGTGGCTGATAGATCGCGAAGAGTTGGAAAGATTGCGGCAGTCGTGTCTGGACAAGGATGAATCACAGCAGTTCAACTATCAGGCTGGAGACCTGTCCGGCGAGATTCGCATCACCTTTCAGCCAGGCGATGACGGGTGGGGAAACGCTCAGGTCGCGCATTATCAATGCAATTCCCTTTCGGCGCTCAAGATGAAACTGAGCCAGTTTCCGAAGAACACGACGTTCACCTGGACTTCGTACGGGCAAGATCAATCGGCGGCCGAGCAAGTCTTTTCAGATGTGAAAACTTTCCTCGAAGAAAAAGGAATTAAGCTGGAAAAGCGGAAAAATCAGTAATCTTAGAGTAGCTATTTTCCCTCGCCCCAAAGACGAAGTGAAGACAACGTTTGAAAATTTTTGACACATCGGAGGTTTTTATGAGAACACCCAGTATCTCCCAGAAAAAGTCCGACCTGCGGCAATCTACGGTTTTGATCTGCGCGATCGCATTATCCGTAACGCTTGGCGCGCTACGGGCGTCGAATGTCTCCGCCGGCGCCGATGAATTCACTGGCAAGTTCGAACCGAAGCTGGCCCCCAACAAGGACGATCTCGATCACGTGATCTTCAAACCGTTCCGCGATCTGTCAAAGGTTCAATTCGCCAAACGTCCCGAAGGCGACGCCGCGATTACGGCGGGCCGATTGTATCATCCGCCGACTGACAAGGCCGCGATCCTGGCCTTGCTGGTCGAACCCGAAGGAGAGCCACCTTACGTTTACGCTGACGTCGATTTGAACAACACGATGGACGCCAACGAGAAGTTCGATCTCAGCAATGACGATAGCGGCAATCCGTATATCTGGCAGACGACGGTCAACGTCCCGCTCAAAGATGGCTTCTTCCAGAGCTTTCCCATCTTCGTCCAGTACTTCAAAAACGTCGAGATGGATGAGATGGGCAAAGACGACCGCCTTGTCCTGCAATCGACCAAGGCATTCGCGCGCGGGTACGTCGAGATTCAGGGCAAAAAGACCCTCGTGCAGTACGAACACAACCCGCGCAACAAGAAGATCAATCCGATGAATTGCGCGCTCGGAGTCGACGCCGACGGCGACGGCGAGATTGATATGGATTATTTCTCGCCCGAAGCCGCCGAGGCGCGCGAAGAGGTCGTCGTCTTTCGAGTCGGCGACAATTATGTCTCGACCAAACGCGCCGATCTGGAGAAGAACCAGATCGTGATGCGCTCGCATTCGGCCGGGGATTACAAACGCGTCGAGCTGAAGATGGGCGCTGAACTGCCCGATTTCCAGTTCACCGATTTCAAGGGCAAGAAGCGCCGGCTGTCGGAATTCCGCGGAAAGTATGTATTGATTGACTTCTGGGGGACGTGGTGCGGCCCGTGCCGCCGCGAACTGCCTTACCTGAAAGCGGCCTATAAAAACTTCCAACCGCGCGGGCTTGAGATCCTGGGGATGGATACTGACGAGCCGGAAGTATTGCCTCAGGTCAAAACCTGGCTCGAAAAAAACGAACTTGTGTGGACACAAGCCACGCTCGATAGCATCCGCGAGGTCATCCGCAGCTATCGCATTCACAGCTATCCGACGACTCTGCTGATCGACCCCGAAGGCAAGGTCATCTCGCTCAATCAAACCAAGAAAAGCCAACCTTCCTTGCGCGGGCAGGAATTGTTGAAGAACCTCGATCGCTTGTTGCCGAATTGAACATTCGCCGTAACCTCCCTGCCCGCTTCGTCCCTACGGGACGAAATAACTATGCAGTTGTTACCGGTCGCCCCTCGCCGTTTCCTGAGCTTTTTTCCGATGTCGCATGACAAACAGACTCCCTTGACAATCTAGGGGAGTCTCGCTTATTCTCCCATGGTCAATCTAGGGAGGAGCCGAACTTATGGCGCAATCGAAACAGAATCTGATCCAGGGCACACTGGCGATGCTGATCCTCAGGGCGCTCGCGCGCGGCCCGCTGCACGGCTATGAAATCGCGCAGCGGATTCAGCAATCGTCCGAAGACGTTTTGAAGGTCGAGGAAGGCTCGCTCTACCCGGCGCTCTACCGGCTGGAGGGGCAGCGCTGGATCGAGGCGGAGTGGGGCGCTTCGGAAAACAACCGGCGCGCCAAGTACTACAAGCTGACCCGCGCGGGGCGCAAACAACTCGCCGTCGAGACCTCGAACTGGGAGCGGCTCTCCGAGGCGATCGCCAAGGTTTTGCAAACGGCGTAGAGAGGAGTGATTCGCCATGACGACATTCAAATCCATTTTGCGAGGTTTGGGCGCGCCCGTTCGGGGCGGGGCGGCGAGGCTCGAGATAGAGGACGAACTGCAGTTTCACATCGAGATGCGTACGCGCGACAACATCGCGGCTGGGATGTCGCCGGAAGACGCCGTGGCCGACGCGATGCGGCGGTTCGGAGATCTCGAACACATCAGGGCAGTCTGCGAAGATATCAGGAGAGAACGGCTGGCGGGCGTTATGAAAATGGCCAAAGGGCTCATATGGATAATGCTCGGGTGCGGGCTGACGCTGAAATTGGCCGCTCAGGTAGACGGGATGCGCCTCGTCGGCCACTTTTTAATCCTGATTGCGATCCTCTGGCGCCTGCTCATCCATTTGCGCGAGATGCAACCGGACATGCGTCGCATCATGGCCGCCGAGCAGCCGGCGCCGAGCGTCATTCACAGCATCGATCTCTCCGTGGGCGGTCTTGCGGAAAACACGTCCAGGTCGGTTCCCGCATATGACGAGGACGGACGCACGCCGGTCGAAAGGCTGATCTCAGATGAAAGTTCGGGCAGCACAACCAAATGAAAAAGGAGATATGACATGTTCATCTCGATACTCACTATCTTCATAGGCGCAGTATTAACAGCAGGCGGCGCCCAGGAATTGATCGTTCAAGGCATCTTCAACAATAGACGCTACCCGCTTCTTGGCGGCGCGCTGGGTACGGTAGCTGGCGCGATGCTACTCTCCGCCGGAATCGCTTTACTGCGAGAGTCGCCTCGCGCAGCCGCTCTTATACGCGCCAGCGCGCTGTCCTGTGTGCCGGTGTTCGTGATCATCGGCTTTATATGGCCGCTCGCCGGCTGGCCGGTAAGGATCACTGGCATAGCCTTTCCACTGTTTCTGCTGGCGTATTTCCGTAAGGCGCCGGCTTATGCGCGATGATTAGAAAATGAGGCATGGGGAGTAAGGATTGCTTTTCAATCCCACTCCCCATTCCCCACTCCCCATTTCCCCTTCTGCCCTTCTTGCTTTTTTTCCTCCCACCTTTTTAAATCCGATTCTGTGGTTAACATTCCCCCTGTGATTACTGACAACATCACAACCAGCAGGCTGCGCCGCATCGGAGTTCTCGGCGACATTCATTGCGAAGACGACCGCCTGGAAACCGCGCTGCGATTCTTCAGGACCGGGCGTCTCGATCTGATCTGTTCGGTCGGCGACATCGTCGATGGGCCGGGCGATCCTAATCGTACGATCGAGCTGCTGATCGAACACGACGTCGCATGTATTAGAGGCAACCACGAGCGGTGGCTGCTCAAGGGCGAGATGCGCGATCTGCCGGACGCTAACACCAACTTCGATCTCGAGATGAGTTCGTGGGAGTTTGTCAAAGAACTCCCTTTGTGGCGCAAGTTCGAGACCGTCGCCGGCGCGACGCTGCTCTGTCACGGTCTGGGCGAACAAGACATGGCCGGCGTCTGGCCATGGGATGACGCTCTGACGCTGCATTCGAACCACGCGTTGTGGAAGCTGGTCAACTCACATGAATACGATTTCGTCGTCAACGGCCACACGCATCGTCGTCTCGTGCAAAAATTCGACGACCTGACGATCATCAACGCCGGAACGCTCTTCCGCAAACACGCTCCCTGCTGTCTGATCGTTGATTTCGAAGCGCGCGTCGCCGAGTATTTCAACCTGCCCGGCGAGGGCAAGATCATGGAGGCTGAAAAAATTGAACTGTAGATTTAAAGAAAAAGAATTTCAGGCGCGAATGAACACTAATATTCACCAATAGCGACGAGCTGGTAGAAAGCGCTAGGATTACCAGGATCAAAAAAGATTCGTGTTCATTAGCGTTCATTCGTGACCGAAATTCTTCATGCGCATTGTGAATCTGAAAATGAAGACTGCGAACAGACCTCTCGCTCTACTGCTAGTCATATCGCTGGCGCTCATTCCAGCGTTTGCGCAGCAACCATCTCTTGCGCCGAACAAACCGGCGACGCTGGCAGAACTGCAATCGCGGATCGCAGCTTTGCTCGATCAACCGAAGTTCGCTTCGGCGCGCTGGGGCGCGCGAATCATCACGACTGAAGGCGGAGCCGTCTTTGAGCGGGACGTGGATAAAACTTTTATGCCGGCGTCGAACATGAAACTCTACACATCGGCGGCCGCACTGGACGCCTTCGGCCCGGATTTCAAGATTAAAACCTCTGTCTACGCGACCCGCCCCGTCGGCAAAAACGGCGTCTTGAATGGCGACCTGATTCTATACGGTCGAGGCGATCCGAACCTCTCGCCTCGATTCGACACTGACGATCCGGATCGTTACAACGAACTCAAACCCGCCGACAAGATCACGGCCATCGAGCGATTGGCCGATCAGGTCAGGGCCGCCGGCGTCAAAACCGTCACGGGAAATCTGATCGGCGATGACAGCTTCTTCGCAGGCGATCTGCTCGGTCCGGGCTGGGAATGGGATGACGCGCAGTTCTATTACGGCGCCGAGGTCAGCGCCCTGACGGTCAATGACAACAGCGCGACATTCACCGTCACTCCGGCGACTCGCGCGGGCAAGCCGCCTCAGATCAAAATTCAGCCCCAAACTGGATATCTCAAGATAATCAACAACGCGAGGACTGTCGCTGACGGTCCAACCCGCATCGGGGTCAATCGCCCCCTCGACAGCAACACGATGGAATTTTTCGGAACGATCCCGCGCGGCGCGAGCGAGTTCAAGGTCGACCTCGCCGTGCATGACCCGGCCCGGTTCGCCGCCGAATTGTTGAAAGAGGCTCTAGCCCGTCGCGGCGTCCGCTTGCGGGGCCGTGTCGAACGCTACGACGCCGTCTTCCGCGTCGCCAAGCCGTTCGACGAGTCGGAGCTTCTCGAAGTCGCCAGCGCCGAATCGCAGCCGCTCTCCGAGATGCTCAAGGTCATAAACAAACAGAGCCAGAACCTGCATGCGGAATTGATGTTGCGGCAATTGGGAACTCGGCGCGCCGACGCCCGCTCGCTCGACGATTACGGACGCCCGGTTTCCACGGCGGCGTTGGGCGCCGAAATCCGCCGCCAGTTTTTGCAGAGAGCCGGAATCGAGGTCGCGCCTTTGAGCCTGCGCGACGGGTCGGGGCTGGCGCGGCAGGACCTGGTCACGCCGCGTTCGACCGCGCGACTGCTGGAATTCATGTTCACTCATCCGCGCGCGAAGACCTGGCTCGAATCGCTGACAGTCGCTGGGGTTGACGGCACGCTCGAACGGCGCCTGCGCGACTCCGCCGCCGCGAATAATCTGCGCGGCAAAACGGGCACGCTCACATACGTCAACGCGCTGTCGGGATACGTCACGACCAAGAGCGGGCAGCCGCTGATTTTGAGCCTGATGGGGAACAACTATACCGGCCCCGGACGCGAGACGACCGTAGTGATGGACCAGATTTGCGTAATGCTGGCCGAATTCGAGGGCGAGATACCCGGCGATAAAGAGCGAGCGGTCTCGCCCCCAAACCGAAACAATTAAATGTACAGCGCAAAGGTTCTCGAACATTTGGAAAATCCCCGCAACGTCGGCGAAATGGTTGACGCGACGGCGCGTGGCGAAGCGACCAATCCGGTCTGCGGCGATCTGCTGCGCCTTTACATCAAAGTGGCCGACGCCAAAATCGTCGGGGCGAGTTTCAAAGTTCAGGGCTGTCCTCCGAGCGTCGCCGCAGGCTCGGCGTTGACCGAGATGATCACCGGTTTGACCGTTGACGAAGCCCGCAAACTTGCGCCGGGAGACATAACGCGCGCTCTGGAAAGCCTGCCTCGTAACAAGGAGCATTGTTCATTCCTGGCGATTGACGCGCTGCGCGCCGCGCTGGCCGGCTAAACCAGAACAGCCGATAGTGGAACGGACTAAAGTCTGTCTGCGGCTAATGATGAGGCGCGATTTGTTTGCTCGAGCCGCTTCGGCCGCAAGGCGGCCCGAGTAAACAAATCGCGCCACAAACAGGAAGCCACAAATAGCAAAGCCGGGTGAGGCGCCGCTGCGCCCCACCCGGCAAAGCCCAATCCTGTGGCTCGTCGGCGGCCTGCCATGTAGCGGGTCTCAAGGCCGCCAGTTGCATGCATTATGCGCCCGCAACAGTCAGACACAAGCGCGCTTCATAAGCGGGTGACCGCCTTTTGTAACAGTTTGCGCACCACCTCCGTCGATGCCATCTCCTTTTGTGAATGAGCGCCCACTTCCACCGCGACGACCTTTCCAGTGCGGAGAATGCTGCACGTGGTATTGAAGCCAAATTGAGCAAGCGATGGAGGCGGAATAGTCCCCGCAAGAACGAATGACAACGATTTTCACGGAGGCGAATTTATGCAAACCTATCTGCTTATCGGCGGCCCTTACGACGGCTTGAGTCATCCGGCGCCGGACGGCGCGGAGTCGGTAGAATTCCCGGTCGGTTGCACCGACGTAGACTACTATGCCCGCGACTCTTTGAGTGTCGGTAATATCTCTGTCGTTATCTTCCGGCATGAGAGTCTGACGTCTGTGCAGGTTCTTAGCCGCTTTGTCGAACATTACCGCGCATGGGCTGTGAATCGGCCTGGCGGTCGCGCCGGGTAGCCGCTCCCCTGCCCTGCCGGGGCGGCGGCTTTAGAAAGAAAACGGAGGTGAAGAAGTGATAAACAAAACGGCCCGGCGGCCAGCGCTCCAGCATGGAGCCACAATCAGCAAAGCCGGACGCCATGTTGGCCACCAGGACGCCCGGCCTGCCCTTCAGTCAACTGCTTTGGAGGCGTGTTTGCGGTTAAGCCTCCCGCAACTCAAAACCGTCAGCTTCGCGCATAATGCGCCTCACAGGCGTTGCCTGTCGAGATAGATCGTCGCTTGCCAGCAATAAATCTTTGTGAAGCGCGGAGTCGGCGAGAGAGCAGGCCGTCGCACTCTTCACCGCAAACAGCAAAGCCGGACCTCACCGAGCAACAGGCGCCCGGCTTTGCTTGTCGACAATTGGCCTCGTTTCCTCAGCCTCTCGGCGGCATACTCTGCATTGCCGCCAGTTGCGTGCATTATGCGTTTTACAGTTCAGCGCGTCGACGTTCTCGAAGCGTGGGCATTTAGCGCCACAAAGACGAAAGCCGGAGGCGGGTGTCTCCGGCTTTTGTGTTTTTAGGTTTAGGGCTTGGCGCTAGGAACTGAGTCGTTGGTGGCAGTGACGGTACCCGCCTTGATACCACTCTTGATTTTCGTAGCTGTCTTTCCTTTCTTTAAGGTAAGGGCATTACCAGCGCCTTTAGGTTCGTTGTTCTTTAATCACGGATAGTCGGCGGCTTGGCCGGGCCCGCCTTGATGCCACTCTTGATTTTCATAGAGGTGTTTTCCTTTCCTTGAAAAATTGACGTTGATTGCTCAGCCCCAATAGAGGTATTAGCAACGCCTTCAGGTCCGTCGCCCTTTAGTCGCGGATAGTCGGCGGCGAGTTCTGTCCCGCTTTGACGCCGGTCTTGACCTTCAGGCCGCGAGCGACTGTCTGGTTGTGGTTATCACCACAAGTAATAATAGGACAGGGGACATTTTTACCAGCTTTCACGTTCGTTTTGACCTTCAGGCCGCGCGCCATGGTCTGGTTATGTTGCAAATTTATTCCGCCAGCTTTGACGTTCGTTTTGATTTTCATGGATTTATTTCCTTTCTTCGGGAATTTGTAGCTGATAGCGGCGAACGCCGCCGCCTGCCCATACAGGCGAAAAGTAGAGGCCAAATTGCTGGCCGGAGGGATGTTTTTCGTCGGTGACGAAGCAGGCAGCCACACAAAGAAAAGCCGGGTTTATGGCCCGGCTTTCCGTGTTCACGCTTGCAGTCGAATGGTGAGGATATGTGGTGTCTTGATAGCCAGTGCCGCCACGGTGAGAACTTTCGCCGCTGAGGCGTTCCAGGCCAGCCTGTGTGGCGTTCCGGGACATTGCCTAGACTAAACGCCCTGCATTCAGCGTGGCCATTCCGGCGCCAGAATTGCACTTGCTCACCGCATTGCTAGAATTGACAGCAAGCCGAGTGGGACACACAGAGAGCAAGTGGGGGATGTCCCACTCGGTCTTACCTTTTTTCGCCCGGCTTTCTCTCTTCACATCTCGAATCGCCGCAATTAGAATCCGCGCCATCCCGACAAGATTGACCAATAAAGGAGACTCACCTAGCCATGTGGAAAAAGTTTTATTCAAACTCCGGTCTTATCCTGCTCGCCGTACTCGGCGCTGGCGTTTGGACTTCCAACATACTCGCCATATATTCGCGCAAGTCGAACGACTTCGCCGACTTCAATGCGCTGACAGCAAAAATGCCGCAAGGGCAAACAGAGGGGCAAGCGCTCGCGTCTCCGTCTCCGTCTCCAACTCCTCCCATGTGCCCAAACCCATTCGGTAGACCTTATTACGCGACGCCCAACCCGCCACATGGTTATATATGCGTTCCTCCAGGTTCCGCCATCTGCCGCGATGGGAGCTACAGCTACAGCGCCAGCCGACGCGCAGCCTGTACGCATCACGGCGGCGTCGCTCAATGGCTTTCTCATTGAAAAGCGCTAGCGCTCCGATTGGCGCGGAGTTGGAGAGATAGCAGGTCGTTGCGCTGCCACCGACACGAAAGCCGGGCATTGAGCCCGGCTTTCGTGTCGCGGCGAACGTTGAACGCGCACCATCATGCAGGTAGAATTCCTACCTCCCATCCCCTCCCCGCACACCAGCAACCTCTGGGGAACTCACCATGACGAAGAGGAACAAAGTAGGATTGGCGCTAATGGCCGACGCCAGTTGCTGCATGATAATGGTTTACGTGGCCGGCTACCACGGCATTGACGCGGCGTGCATCGCAGCAGCCGTTTACGTTCTCGGACGCGTTTATCTGCGCAATAAACAGTCTAAAGGCCCTTTGCGCACAAGTTGAGATAGCAGGTCGTCGCACTGCTACAAAGACGAAAGCCGGAGGCGGGTGTCTCCGGCTTTCTCTCTTCACATCCTGAACCGCCGCGCGTAGAATCCGCGGCGCACGCAGGCCTTATCCGAGGCTGTAGACAATCGACTGTAACAGAGAAAAGGAACTGACATGCCAAATTACTTACACATCGGCGGCGCCAAAGACGGCCAGTTATTTCCGGTTGCGGACGGTGCGGGGGCCGCCGCAGGCTTTGACCTTTACATCCTCGACTCATTGAGCGTCGGCGACGAGTCCATCTCGTTCTACCGTCACGAAAGCCTGACGCCGCGCGAGGTTCTTGAAAAGATTGTCGAACATTACATAGCATGGGCCGTGAATCGGCATGGCGGACGCTGAACGCCGCCTAAAGCGGCGAATCCGCCCTGGTCTCGGGCATAGAACACCAGCGCGAACACCACACCTCGGCTTAACCACTAGAACAACGGAGATGGGTCACAAGCCCGGGGTTTTCTATTGCCGGTTCCATGAACTTCCGGCGCTGAGAGTAGAGAATTACCGCGTTCGGCAGAGTCCAGACCAGGCCCACGACCGCCGCGTCACGCACAGCCGTCAGCGGGTTGAACACGCCAAGCTGGACATAATCCCCCTTCCATTATCAAAACAGCGCCCGCCAGTTCGAGCAATAGCAACGCCACGGCGAGGCCGAGCGCTCCATTGCGGAACCGAAAGAGTCTTATAGAAGTGAATGCAATGAAGGTAAACAGCCCCAGAATGACAATCCCGCCGAACCCACCAGGCCCGGCTAATAGGTATAGCCCGGTTCCGTACCCGAAGAGGTAAGTGGCGCTAACTGGCAGACGGAGCAGAACAAACAGTTTGAACCACATACTTGAACCTCCTTCGAGGCAATGAATGGGACAAGTACTCTAAGATGCCGGCCTTTGTAACAGCTTCGTGGGCCGACTTCAAAGCCGGGCGCAGTTTTTTCTCTTCACATCTCGAATCGCCGCGATTGGAATCCGCCCGCCCAACATAGACGCCTTTCCGAAATACTTTTCCGATTCTTGCATTAGTTAGTAGAGTGAAATGAAACTTTGTGAACATAGCCGGGCTATCTGGATGGGTTGCCAGATATGACCCGGCATTTTTGCGCAAAATCGACCGCCATTACGCCGAAGCCGCGACAAACAGCAAGACATTAGGCGAAATAGGTAATACGTCTAACACTCCGAGACATTTGAATACAATTCCGTCATTATCAACGGCAACGCACACCAAACTCCTAAAGATTTACGCGAGGGGGTGAGCATGATGATTCCAGCCATTTCCGCCAAATCGCCACTATTTCGGGTCAGAGTTTAGCCGTGGAATTTCATAGACGCGCTTTCTTATTGCTCCCATTACGCTTAAGAGTTTGGCCGAGGGCGGACGTTTGCCGCTGATAGTCTTCCGGAGATTGGACGGGTCAACCCTTTCCCTCCGGCTATCTTCCGGCTTGCTCGCCGCCCCGGAGAACGCGGCATAACGCAGGTAGCTAATCCGCGTTTAGGGCAAGCCGAACTTTTGAGCCGTCACCGTGACAGCCCATGCGCGAGTGTGCGAGTATGGCGCCGACGCGCCCGGATACCGCTTGACAGCGCTTGAATTCAGTGTAGTGAATTGTAAGTAGAATGGGCGTTTCTGGAAGCGGCTGGATAGCCCTTTCAAATTTATGATTTGCGCATATATGGAAAATTCCCAATACGAAACCGCGCGCGCGGTCTCTTCGGACAAGATCGTCTATCGCCTGCGCGAAATGTTCGGTGAAGATCGGGCGGAATTAGCGCCCGGCGCCCATTTCCGCATTGACGACGAGCGCGAGCGCGTTGTCGCCTTCCCGCGCGACATCGAAGAACTGAGCGAGATGATGCGACTCGCGAGCGGCGAGGGCTGGAGCGTGATTCCGGCGGGCGCAGGGACGTGGCTCGAAATGGGCGCCAGGCCGGCGCGGCTCGACCTGGTCGTTTCGACCGCGAAGATGAACCGCACTCTCGAATACGAACCCGCCGATCTGACCGCGACCTTCGAAGCCGGGGTCCCGCTCGCGGCGTTTAACCGGACGGCCGCCGAAGACCGCCAGTTCATCCCGCTCGACCCTTTCGGCGACGAGCGTTCGACCATCGGCGGCGTCATCGCGACGGCCAGCAGCGGTCCGCTGCGGTGCGCTTACGGAACGCCGCGCGACTGGCTGATTGGCGTCGCCGTCGTTCATGTCGACGGCCGTATCACCCGCGCAGGCGGCAAGGTGGTCAAGAACGTGGCAGGTTACGACTTGTGCAAACTCTACGCTGGTAGCTTCGGCACGCTGGCCGTGATCGCCGAAGCGAGTTTCAAGCTCCGCGCGCTCCCCTCCGGCGAGAAGACGGTCGTCTTCTATTCACGCGACGCGGAGTCGCTCTGCTCTCTGGCCGCGCGCATCACAGACTCCGACGTTCAACCGGCGGCTATGGAGTTGGTCTCGCCTCACGACGAGGCGCTTCCACCACTCGACACCGAGTACTTTGCGCTCGTCCTGAGATTCCTGAACGAGGCCGAGACTGCAGACTGGCAGATTGAGGAAGCGGCGCGGCTTGGATCGGGCTTCAGACACGCGACGCTCGGGCGTTCCGACGCCGGGGAATTCTGGCGGGCTTATCACGAGAGCGAGACGTCGCCGCGCGCCGAATTCGTTCTGAGGCTGAGCGTGATGCCGGCCGATTTGAACGCTTTGATCGCCGACATAAACCGCGCGCTGCCGCCGGCTCGCCTGCGCGCGCACGCGGCGAACGGCGTCGCCCGATTGCATGGCGACTCCCGATGGCTCGACGGAATCGAGGCCGGAGAGATTCTGGGCAAGCTCGCCGAGATACGTCGCATGGCTCAAGCTCGGAAAGGCCAGATGATCATTCTGCGCGCGCCCGACGTGATCAAAAATAGGATCGACGTCTGGGGCGAGGCCGGGCCGGGTCGCAGCCTGATGCTCGCGCTGAAAGAGAAGTTCGATCCGCACGCGCTGCTCAATCCAGGTAGATTCGTAGCGGGTATTTGATATTGCGCTTAGCGCGTTCACAAATGGAGATTCGGCGCATGGAAGCGTTACTTCCCATACTCTCCGCCATTACGATATCCCTACCGGTCATCATCGTTTGGGTGATCGGTATTGCTATGGCGTTATCGCGGTGGCGGCGGCATCCACGCGTTTCGCTATTCGCGCTGATCGGTTGCGCTGTGATGATCGTCAATTCGATAGTCAGCAGAGTCGTGACCATATCACTGCCGGTGACGATGGCGCATCGCGGTTGGACATACAGTCAGCTCGGGCCAATTTTCACCGCCATTGGGGTCGTTTCCGCATTGATTAGCGCCGGCGCATGGGCGCTAGTTATCTGCGCGATCTTCGGTTGGCGCGACCAGCGCCAAAAGGGGAATTTATTTCCCCCAGCGCCGCCGGATTACGGCAATGAGCCGCGCGAACAAAACGCAACGTTTGGATTTCCACAACGATGACTAATTCGATCGCTTCGCTTCAAATCTCTCTTAGCGCCGAAACAGAGAAACTGTTGGGCTGCATTCACTGTGGCCTGTGCCTGCCGGCCTGCCCGACCTATCAGCAACTCGGCAATGAAAACGACAGCCCGCGCGGGCGAATCTTCCTGATGCGGGCCGTGGCGGAAGGCCGGCTCAATGCCGATTCCGCCAGCTTCGAGCGACACATCGATCTCTGCCTGGGTTGCCGGGCCTGCGAAACGGCCTGCCCGGCGGGAGTCCGCTACGGATCGCTGCTCGAATCGGCGCGAGAGACGATTCTCAACCAAAAAACTCGTCGCGGCTCGACGCTTCAAAAGATTCTGCTCAAGTTGACGCTGCGCCACGTTTTCCCTTACCCGAAACGGTTGAAGCTAGTCTTCGCGATCTCGCGGCTCCTGCGCGACAACCGGCTGATCCGATTCGTCTACGGAAAAGACCTCGCTCGCCGAGTCGCGCCGAAGGTGGATTTCGCGCTGTCGCTGTTGCTGACGACGGCCCCCGACCGGGAGACGGGGAGACGGGAAGACGGGGAGACGAGGAGACTGGAGGCCTTTTTATCGCCCAGTCGCCCGGTCGCCCAGTCGCCCAGTCGCCCAGTATCGGTCTTCACCGGCTGCGTGATGGAAGGGCTGTTCAAGCATGTCAATGACGCCACGAAACGCGTTTTGGCGGCGAATGACTGCAGTTTGAACGATGTCGAAGCCCAGGTCTGTTGCGGCGCGCTCCACGCCCACGCGGGCGATCTCGAAACCGCCCGCGAGTTGGCCCGGCGGAACATCGACGCCTTCGAGCGCCTTCTGGCGACGAATGAATCGGCCACGATCATCATCAACGCCGCCGGCTGCGGCGCGCTGCTGAAAGAATACGGTGAGTTGTTGAAAGACGACTCGCGTTACGCCGACCGCGCGACGCGCTTCAGCGCGAGCGTCCGCGACGTGACCGAATTTCTCGCCTCGGGTGACATTCGCCGGGGAGCCGAAGTCAACCGCCGCGTCACTTACGACGCGCCCTGTCACCTCTATCACGCGCAGCGCGTGACCACCGCGCCTCAGCGGGTTCTGGCCTCGATTCCCGGCCTCGAATACAGACAGCTTGAAGGAATGCAGGATTGCTGCGGCGGCGCAGGCGTCTACAACCTGAGCGAACCCGAAATGTCTGAGAGTCTGCTGGCCGATAAGATCGCCAAAGCGAAGGCCACAGAAGCCGAGATTCTGGTCACGGCCAATCCTGGGTGCCATATGCAGTTGGGCGCCGGCGCGCGAATGTTCAACGCTGATTGCCGCGTCGCGCACATAGTCGAATTGCTGGACGAGTCGTATCGCAGCGCCGGTTTTTACGGTATAAATACCGGCGCCGAATGAGCTCGAATATTCACGAATAGCGCCGAGGAGGATGGAAAACAAAGCGAACCGCAGGCGCTGACATAAGAAAATAAGGGGAAGGTTGCTAGCAACCTTCCCCTTTCGCTCGTATGGCTGAGTTGTACCCACTTGGATACCCACTTGCTGAGGCGCTAAGGCGGGGGAGAATTGCTCCTTGCGCCGCCATATTTTAGAATGAGCCGGCTTCCAATATGTTCATCTGTATGCTCACTCCGCTGCGTACCATACTCTCAGCGGCGCGCGGAGTCCTTTGGAAACCCGAAAGAAAATCCATGAAAATTCTTTGGGGAAATTCTTTGGGGGTTCTTTAGAGCGTTGTCGGAGGTTTGTATGGTCCGCCAGCCTGCGTATCTATATGAGTTTGGCCCTTTCCGTCTGGATGTCGCCGAGCGTTTGTTATTGCGCGATGGCGAGGCCGTGCCGCTTTCGCCCAAGGTGTTCGATCTGCTGCTGGCGCTCGTCGAGCGTCAGGGGCGGCTGCTCGAAAAAACCGAGTTGATGAAGCTGGTCTGGCCTGACACAATCGTCGAAGAGGCCAATCTCTCTTACACCATCTCACTGATCCGCAAGGCGCTCGGCGAAGGGCCTGAGCCGCAGCAATTCATCGAGACGGTTCCGAAGCACGGCTACCGCTTCATCGCCGAAGTGCGGCGGGAGCGGGCCGGCGGCGCGACCCCGAGCGCGCCGGCTGTGGCCTATGGCGCGGAGCTTGAGCCTGTTGGGGGAGCGATGCCTCTGGATTCGCAGTTATACATAACGCGGCCTGCCGACGAGCAATTCCGGGCGGCCATTGCGCGGCGCGACAGCATCGTACTCATCAAAGGGGCGCGGCAGGTGGGCAAGACCTCGCTGCTGGCCCGCGGGCTCCAGCAGGCGCGCGAGGCCGGCTCGCGGATAGTCCTGACCGACCTTCAGATGCTCAACGAGGCCGACCTCGCCTCGGTCGAGACGCTCTTCCTGGCGCTCGCTGAATTGATCGCTTACCGGCTCGATCTGGGCGGCTGTCCGCGCGACGTGTGGGACCCGCTCCACAGCCCCAATTTCAATTTCGAGTGTTACCTGCAGCGCCATGCGCTCGGAGCGTCGCCGGCGCCGATCGTCTGGGGGGTGGACGAGGTAGATCGCCTCTTCTCGCGCCCGTTCGCGAGTGAAGTCTTCGGGCTTTTCCGCTCCTGGCACAACGCTCGCTCGCTCGACCCCGAAGGGTCGTGGCGGCGCCTCACGTTGGTCATGGCATACGCGACCGAGGCCCACCTCTTCATCACTGATCTCAATCAATCTCCGTTCAACGTCGGCACACGGCTCACGCTCGAAGACTTCACGCCGGAGCAGGTCGCAGACCTCAATCTGCGTTACGGCGCGCCGCTTCGTACGGACGGCGAGGTCAGGCGATATTTCGGGCTCGTCGGCGGCAACCCCTATTTGGCGCAGCGCGGCCTGTACGAGATGGCGCAGCGAAGGCTCGCGCTGAACGAATTAGAGGCGCTCGCCGCCCGCGATGACGGCCCCTTCGGCGACCACTTGCGCCGGATGCTGGCGGCGCTCGCTCAGGATCAGACGATGCGCCAGGCGATGATCGACGTGATCGACGGCGGAGCATGTCCGACTGTGGAGAGCTTCTACCGTTTACGGAGCGCCGGCCTGATCGCTGGCGATTCGGAGAACGACGCGCGCCCGCGGTGCCGACTCTACGCCGCTTACCTGAAGGGGCGGTTATGAAAATATTGGGAGTAGGGAGTGGGGAGTGGGAAATGGGAAGTAACTTCATTGCTCCCCATTTCCCACTCCCCACTCCCTACTCCCGATGTTCTTTCTGAGGAGCGATTTGCATGATCGGCGTCCATCTGAAATCCGATCGCGAGTTCGAGACTGACTTCTACATCACCGGCGGAACATTGCGGCGCGACGCGGCCTGTTACGTCGCGCGAGAGGCCGACTCCCGACTCTACGAAAATTTGACGCGAGGAGAGTACTGCTACGCGCTGACCGCGCGCCAAATGGGCAAATCATCTCTGATGGTGCGAGCCGCCGCGCGACTGCGCGAAGAGGGCGCGGGCGTCGCCGTGCTCGATCTGACGGCCACGGGACAAAACATCACCGCCGAGCAATGGTATTACGGCCTGCTCGGACAGATCGGGCGACAACTGGATCTCGAGGACGAGTTCAGGGAGTACTGGCTGGGCCACAGGATGTTCGGCCCGCTGCAGCGCTGGCTGGGGGCGATCCGCGAGGTTTTATTGCCTCGCTACGCGCGGCGCGGGGCGCGTGTGGTGATCTTCATTGATGAGATCGACGCCGTGCGCAGCCTGCCTTTTTCGACCGACGAATTCTTCGCCGGAATCCGTGAGCTTTACAACACGCGGGCCGAAGACGCGGAGCTCGAGCGATTGGCCTTCTGCCTGCTCGGCGTGGCGACGCCGTCCGACCTGATCCGCGACACTCGAACGACGCCCTTCAACATCGGACGGCGAATAGATCTGCGCGACTTCACGCCTTCGGAGGCTTCGCTGCTCGCGCGGGGGTTGCGACGCGATGAAAAAACCAATGCGGCGCTGCTCAACCGCGTTCTCTACTGGACGGGCGGGCACCCTTACCTGACGCAGCGACTCTGCCAGGCGGTCGCTGAAGACGCGAGCGTCGAGGATGCGAGCGGCGTCGACCGTCGCTGCGCAGAGATGTTTCTCTCGCCGCAGGCGCGCGTGCGCGACGACAATCTGTTGTTCGTGCGCGAGCGGTTGCTGCGGAGCGAGGTCGATCTGGCCGGCCTGTTGAGCGTTTACGCCGAAGCGCGTCGGCGCAAGCGCGTGCGCTACGTGGAGACTGACCCGTTCATGAGCGTCTTGCGGCTTTCGGGGGTCGCGCGGCTTCGAGACGGGTCGCTGCAAGTGCGCAATCGGATCTACGAACGCGTCTTCGATCAGGACTGGATCAAAGAGAGCATGCCGGAGGCCGAGACGCAGCGGCAGCGCGCGGCCTTTCGGCGCGGCGCGCGGCGCGCGCTCGCCCTGGCCGCGGTGGTCGTGGCCGTAATCGCCGTCCTGGCCTTCACCGCCACCCGGCAGCGAGACCGCGCCGAAGCCGAAGCGCGCCGCGCCGATTCGAGCGCCGAGGAAGCGCGTGGGGCCCTGGCCGAAGCGCAGCGACAGCGGCTGATGGCCGAGCAGGAGCGAATCGAAGCCGACGAGCAGCGGCGACGAGCGGAGGCCCAACGCTTGATCGCGGATGAACAGGGGCGGCAAGCCTCCGCTCAGCAACTTCGCGCCGAACGGCAGGAAGCCGCCAATAGCAAACTGCTCTACGCCGCGCAGATGAACCTGGCCGGACAGGATTGGCAGACGGCCAATATCTCAAGGATGCGCGAATTGGTAGAAAGTCATTGGCCCCGCCGTGGACAGGAAGATTTGCGCGGCTTCGAGTGGTATTACTTCTGGCAGCTTCTCCACGGCTACAGGCTCTCGCTACCGCATGGCGCCGCGGTCTTCTCGGTCGCTTTCTCGCCTGACGGCAAAAAAGTGGCGATCGGCGGCCATTCCCTCGAAGTGAAGGTGTGGGACGCAGGCTCCGGGCGGGAAATCAAGACCCTCAAAGATTACTCGAGTCCGGTCAAATCTGTGGCCTTCTCGCCGGACGGCGCCATATTAGCGACGGGTAGTTACGACGGCGGGATCAGACTGTGGGATACGGCTACGTGGCGCACGCTGGCCACGGTCAAGGGGCACAAGGATCAGACATCATCGATCGCGTTCTCACCCGACGGAAAGACGCTGGCGTCGGGGAGTTGGGACGGCTACGTGAAGCTGTGGGACGTCGGCGCCTTGCGCGAGATCAAATCGATCCAGGCGCACACCAACTGGGTCTGGGCAGTCGCGTTCTCTCCCAACGGCCAGACGCTCGCCTCGGCCAGCGAGGATCACACGATCAAACTCTGGTCAGTCAAACTCGGCTGGAAGCTGGCCACATTCAATGGGCATAAGGCCAGCGTCTATTCAGTTGCGTTCTCGCCCGACGGATCGAGACTCGCAAGCGGCGGCAATGATCACACCGCGATGGTCTGGGACGTCGCGACGGCGAAACCGCTGACTACTCTCAACGGCCATGCCCTCGATGTCTACTCCGTGGCTTTCTCTCCCGACGGGAGAAGGTTGGCGACGGGGAGTTGGGATCGCCAGGTGAAGTTGTGGGATATGGCGACGTGGCGAGAGATTGCGACTATCAAAGGGAACGCGGAAGGAATCTGGGCCGTAGCTTTCTCGCCTGACGGCAAAACCCTGATCACAGGCGGCGAGGACGCTACGGCGAAATTGTGGGATGTGAACAAAGCGCTGGAATCGGGTGTGATCGGAACTCATCTGAGCGAGGTGAACTCCATAAGCTTTTCTCCTGACGGTAAACGTTTGGCCACCGCGAGTAATCTTTCGGTGAAGGTCTGGAGCGTCGCTAACGGTCAACTCATAACCAGCTTTACGAACAATTCGGCCGTCCGCTGCATCGCATACGCTCCCGACGGCAAAACGATCGCGGTTACAGGCGCGAGGCCTGACATAATCACGCTCTGGAATAGCGCCACTGACCAGAAGCTCATTCTGAAAGGGCACGGCGGAATCTTCTCTCTGGCCTGGTCGCCGGACGGTAAAACGCTCGCTTCGGGAAGCAGGGATTCCACCATCAAGTTGTGGGACGTCGGCGCTGGGCGCGAGATCGCCGTCCTACGCGGGCACACAAGGGGAGTCAAAGCCGTGGTCTTTTACGACAATGGATCGAAACTGGCCTCCGGCGCCGACGACAGCACGGTCAGACTGTGGGATGTAGGCGCCGAGAGAGAGATTACTTCGCTTAACGCCCACGAGAAAGGAATCAATTCGATAGCCCTCTCATCTGACAACAGGACGCTGGCCACAGGAAGCGAGGATCGCACAATCAAGTTATGGGATATGCGGACACTCCGTGAAGTGGGCGCGCTTCAAGGCCATTCCGGCGCCGTGAGATCGGTCGCCTTCTCACCCGATGGCAGGAGGCTGGTCAGCGGCGGCGAAGATAATACGGTCAAGATCTGGGATACGGACACCAACCGTGAACTCACTATCTTACATGGCCACACGGACTTCGTTTATAGCGTGGCCTTCTCTCCCGATGGAAAGACGCTGGCGTCATGTGGACGAGACAGCACAGCCAGATTGTGGCGCGCCGCGACGGAACGGGAAGTCCTGGCGCGCAACCGCTGATCTCACCTATCGTGATTGCGTTGTGGCCTTAACGCAAACGAAGTTTTCCGACTCGCCAAGCGCCATGACCTTTATGCCCTGCGCGCCACTCATTTGCTTGAACGCCTGCTTATCTATAACGGCAATCAGTTCGGGACAGGAACCAAGCGCCTCCCTTACCGTATTCAACTCGGTGAGGTGAACGCAATAACGATTGGCGTACCAAACAAGCTGGCTCATGTAATTGTGGCGACGCTCGCCGTATGTATAAAGGATCACGCGCCGCCCCGGATTCGAGTTAGCGTCAATGATCGGAGCCAGAGATTGCATGTCTTCCGCGCGCTGCCTCGGCTTCGGAAACAGAGCGGCAAGAAGTAACGCCGCCAACGCCAGGAGGTAAGCCAATTTTACCCAGCGGGCCGAACGACCTGAAGCGGCCCAGCGGCTCAACGGCGTCGCCGCAAGGATCGCAAAAGCGGGAAAAATCGGCATTATGTAGCGTAACACTTTTGCCTCAGCGACGCTGAAAGGGATCAGCACGCAAGCCACCCAAATGACCAGCAGCGCCGCGGCGGCGTCACGAGAGCGGACGAGAGCCTTTACCTGCCCAGCCAGACCGATCAGCGCCAACGGAAGCCACGGCCAGTAATGCCGCAAGAGTAGCTTGGGGTATTCCACAAACCCCAGTACGACCCGGCTAAATCTCCCTCTTGCGTCTGAACGAGTCGACGCGTCGATTGGGAGGATGGTCTTGAAGTCTTGACCATCAATTGTTCGGCAGAGAATAACCTCTTGCTGTCGTATGCCATCTCTTACACCCGCCTCTAGCCCGCCAATTTTACTCGCGACAAATGAGAAATGCTCCTTGAGAAACTGACCTCCGTATAAGCTGTACTGCGAGCCGTACCAGACAACAGGCAACGCGATGGAAAGCGCTACTGCGCCGATGAAATGCTTTGACAACATCAGCGTTCGCTTTCCAGTAACGATCGCGTGCAAAAATATGATCCCGAGGGGAATTAGACCTAACACTGATCGCGTCAGGATCGCGGCCCCGATCGCGATTCCGGTGAGCGGGAAATGGCCCGGCTCTTTCAGGCCTTTCAGGTAGAGGTAAATCGCGAGCGTGAAGAAGAATGTGAATGACGCGTCCGTCATGGAATGCATCGCATATTTGATAAAGTATTGAGTGCCACTCATGATCGCCATGGTCAGCGTCGGCGCCCAGAAACCATTGAACAACTCTTTCGCTATCAAATAGGCTAATACTATTGTGAGCAGGCCTGAGAGCGCCGCCGGAAACTTCGCCGCGAAGTCCGTAATGCCGAAGATCTTCATCGACAGAGCTTCCAACCAGGGGAACATCGGCGGGAACTCGAAAACGTGATAACCGTTCAGACGTAAACTCCACCAGTCTCCGCTGAGTATCATCTGTTTGCCATAGTGCGCATAGAAAGCGTCGTCATATCCGCTCAGGCCACCCTTATGCAGGCTCGAAAACAAAAGGATTGAGGATATTACAAAGAGGAGCCAGAATTGGTATTCCCTCTTCCCCCAAAAACGATCGACAAGTCCTAATACGCTAAATCGACGCAAACCACGGTTAAACGAAGAGCGCAAATGGCGCTTTGTAATCGGCGTTTTCTGGTTTTCTTCGTGTTCTTCGTTTCTTCGTGGTTTGAACATCTGCTTCGCGCCCTGGAAGGGCGACGGAAATTAGCCGGTGGTGGAGCGAAGCGTAACCACCGGGAATGGTCGAAAATGATCGTTCGCGTCCCTGCCGGGACGCCGGACCAGAATTCTCAACAGGACCTATCCCGGTCCGGCGCCCTTTCAGAGAGCGCTTAAAAAGTCCGCCCACGGACTGTGATCGCGCAAATCGCGCCGTCGCCTTCGCCCGCACGTCAAGCGGGCTGTGCGGCGGGCGCAGCCGACAAGAGGCGGACGATGCGTTTGCAATTGACGA
>DASTMP010000380.1:0-12496 GCA_035714085.1 Blastocatellia bacterium | reverse complement strand
TAGTTCGCATTGAGGACTTTCAGCTCGCTGACCATGTCGGGCGATTGGGGGAAATCGAAGGCCGCCGACCATGTGCCGTTCCCGCCGGAAGGATTGACCAGCGTCACCCCATTGAGGATCGCCTCTCCGGCGTATTGCACGCTTCCATTGAATCGAGCGCCGACGACACTGCCGTCGGAGGTCGTGACGCCCGGTAGCAGCGCGGCGAACGACGCCGAAGATCGCGGGCCGCCCGCGACGATCAGCGGCAGGTCGCTGACCGTCTTCGGCTCGATGCTTCCGCTCTGCGTGGCGTCTTCGCGGTTGATCTGCGCGGCCTCGGCCTGCACCTGGACGATCTCGGTCATCGCCCCGACCCTCAATTGCGCGTCTAGACGCGCCTTTTCATTGAGCGCGATCCGGAATCCGCTTCGCGTGTAGCTCTGAAACCCGTTGGCCGTGACTTTCAACTCGTAGTCGCCCGCCGGCAGGTTGAGAAAACTGTAGTAGCCGCCGGAATCCGTCGAGGCCTTGAACTCTATGCCGGTGTTGACTGAGGTCAATGTGATCGCGGCCTTAGTGATCGCGCCCCCGTTCTCATCGGTGATCACGCCGTTGAGCGAGGCGCTGGTGTTCTGCGCCCCCGCGATCCCGTAAAAAAGCGCCAGAAACAACACGACTCGCAAGAAGTGTCTCTCTCGTATGCTTGTCATTTCCGCCTCCTAGATAGCTGCTTGGATAGCTGCTTGAATAGCTTGCCTAAATAGCTGCCTAAATAGCTGCCTAAATAGCTGCCTAAATAGCTGCCTAAATAGCTGCCTAAATAGCTGCCTAAATAGCTGCCTAAATAGCTGCCTAAATAGCTGCCTAAATAGCTGATTGATAGTTGATGGCTCGCCGCACATGGGCGACCATTGTCCCTATTTGTAAGAAAGCGTTTTCGGAAAGCGCTTTCCCATGGGCTACAAAAGAAAAACAACACAGAGGGTCAAAGGATCAAAGGGTCAAAGGAGAAGAATGAAAGATGAATCCCTTTTCTGTCTTTGATCCTTTGATCCTTTGACTCTTTGTGTCGTTCTGATCTCTATTCATCACCAGCTTTATTAAGTATGAACGCCGCGTTTGAAGTTCTCGACGATGTGTTCGCAGGCGCGCAGCGTGAACGCCATAATGGAGATCGTCGTCGTCTTGTCGGTCACGAAAGGGAAGACGCTCGCGTCGCAGACGTAGATATTCGGCACGTCGTGGCACTGCGAAAAACCGTTGGTCACGGAGTTTTTGGGGTCCTTGCCGAAGCGGCAAGCGCCGGTCTCGTGCAGGCTGTGGCCGGGCGAATCAGGTTCGGAGCCGGCGCCCCAGACCTCGCCGCCGGCGCGGCGAAGGATCTCGGCGCAGACCTGCTTCGCGTGCTCCCACATCATCAATTCGTTCGGCCCCCAGTTGAAATGAAACCGCGCCACCGGAATCCCGAAGATGTCTTTCGCTTCGGGATCGATGTCGAGGTAGTTGCCCGGGGCGGGAAGCGACGGCGCCTGAAGCAGAAAGCTGACCGGCGCCGGGTAATAGCGGCGAACGTTGCGCTTGAACTCCGAGCCGAAACCTTCGAACTGATCATAGTGGCCCGGAAACCCTCCGCAGCCTCCGTAAGGGTAGACCGAGTAACCGCGAATGAACTTCTCTTCGAAAGGGCTTTTCAGGTTCTGCCAGCGAGGCATCCAGACGACGGTCGAGTCGGCGATGTTGTCGGGCGTGGCCGGTTGACCGACCAGTTGCGGCAGGAAGCCGTAAGCCGGGGTTCCGTAAAGATGATCGCTGATATTTCGCCCCACCTGGCCGCTCGAATTGGCGACGCCGGTGGGCCAATGGCGCGACTTCGAGTTGAGCATGATCTTCGCCGACTCGCAGCACGACGCGGCGACGATCACCGCGCGGCCATATACCTCGACCTCACGCCGCGTGGCGCGGTCAATGTAAGAGACTCCCGTCGCACGACGGCCGTCCGGGGAGACGAGGACGCTTCGGACGTGGGCGTTCGTCCGAAGCTCAAGCCTGCCCGTCCGCTCGGCGTCCGGCAGGAAGAACATCGTCGGCGAAAAGAAGGAGCCTGTCTCGCATCCCGTCGTGCACCCGGCGCAGTAATGGCAAGCCGGGTGTCCGTTGTGAGCGACCGTCAGTTGAGCGCAACGGTCATGCACATAAGGAATCCCCATCGGGTCGCAGGCGCTCTTGAGAATGTAGTCAAAGCAGCGCATCTTGAACGGCGGCAGGTATTCGCCGTCGGGATTGCTCGGACGGTTTTGAACGGTGCTCGCCACGCCGATCAGTTTTTCGATCCGGCTGTAGTATGGCGCGATCTCTTCGTAGGTGACTGGCCAGTCGTAGCCGACTCCGTCCAGAGAAGCGGCTTTGAGATCGATCTCGCCGAAGCGGGCCGAAGAGCGTCCCCAGAAATTGGCCTTGCCGCCCGTCGCCTTGCATCGAGTCCACTTCCAATGGCTTCCGGGCGCAACGGTGTAAGTGATGTCGTGCTCGAAGAGGTCGAAGGTGACCTCTTGTTCGCAATCGCCCTGCCGCAGGTGGCGTGTTTTGGGATCGCCCATGCCGCGGTACTTCATTTCGTATACCTGGCGATGATTGCGGTAATCTTTCTCCGGGTCCAAGCGCTTGCCCGAGTTGAGCGCAAGAACCTTAAGCCCTGCCTCGCACAGAAACTTGATCGCCGAACTCCCTCCGGCGCCCGTGCCGATCACGATGACGTCATAGATCTTTTTGCTCTTCTGGATAAACGGCATGCATAAGCTCCTGCGGAAAGTAGACAGGATTCACAGGATTTTTCAGGATTTTGTGAATTGGATTGAATCCTGAGCAATCCTGTGAATCCTGTCTACTTTCTATTCTTTACAGAGTGGCGCCAACCGACATACAGGACTCCTTTAGTCGCCTGGAGGCGGCAGGTGTTTATGATCAGGGTCGTCGAGGTGCTGGCACCCGGGCGCCTCGCGCCAATACTGCTTGAGGCCTGGGTATTTGATCTCCTCCAGACCGACGCGCGAAGTATAGAAGCCAATCACGGTGTACTCGCGGATGAGGCGGAAAAAGTCCCGCCCGTCTTCCTCGCCCGCGCGATGACGATCCTTGTAGGCCAGATGATTGAGCGTCTCGGTCTGCTGTTCGGGCGTAATTTCGAGAAACCGGCGTCCGAACAGGTAGCGAGAATGCGCGTCAATCCACCTGACTCCGTAGCGGAAGCGATATTGCAGATTCGGATCGCTGAAGACTATGAAATCAATGAACTCGCTGACGCCGGCCTCCCGCGCTCCGGGCGTGGCGTCGGTCGGGATAATCAACTCGCTGAGCCTCGAAATGATCTCGTACTCGTCGCTAGTGAAAAACTGCGGTTTGTATGAATTGTTCGGTTTCGCCTGCGACCCGGATTGCCCGGATTGCCCGGATTGGTCGATAGGCTTGCCACTGTGATGGCCACCTTCGGGATCGGCGAAGGCCCACTTCACGAAGCCCGGAAATTGAGACGCTCCCGCCGCAAGCGACAACGCGCGCAGCATCTCACGCCGTTCCAGATTCTGCCCTGCCATGAGCGGCCTCCGTCGTTGAGGGTCCCTATCTGTTTCTTTGATTCTACGATTGTCGGAAAGCGTTTTCCGAAAACGCTTTCCTAAAAGTTGAAAAACCGTATCACGCGGCTTAGAATCTGTCAACAGCGAAACGGAGAGAGAACGATGGGATATACGATGAAGGATGTGGCGAAGAGAGCGGGCGTTTCGCTCTCCACGGTTTCACATGTATTGAACAAGACGCGCTACACGGCGCCGGAGACCGAGAGCAGGGTGCTTCAGGCTGTCGAGGAGTTGAACTTTCATGTCAACGCGCACGCCCGGCGGCTGGCCATGAAGCAGACCGACCTTGTCGGGCTGATCGTCTCGGAGATCGCCAACCCCTTCTTCCCGGAGATCATCAACGGCTTTCAGACAGCGGCATGGAAAGAGGGCTTCGACACTCTTCTCTGCAACACAGAACACGACGCCACGCGGTCGCGGAACGCGATTCGCAATATGCTTCAAAGCGGCGTGCGGGGAGTGGCTGTCATGAGTTCGGCCCTCGATCGCAAGGCCGTCGATAGCCTTAAATCCTCCGGGATCGGGGTCGTTTTCTACAACCTCGGTCCGGCGGAGAAACTGATCAGCAACATTCAGGTCGATTACCTGGCGGGAATTTCTCAATCCGTCGATCATCTGATCGAGTTAGGGCATCGCCAGATCGCCGTGATTTCAGGGCCGCAGACCAACCGCACCGCAGGCGCCTTGCAGAAGGCCATGGTCGAGGAGTTGGAAAAACGCAGGCTGCGCCCGTTCCCGATCCTCGAAAGCAATTTCAAGGTCGACGGAGGCGCATCGGCGGTTCGCATGATCATGGAGCAATCGTCAATTCCCACCGCGATCTTATGCGGCAACGACCTGATAGCGATGGGCGCGATGAGCGCCCTTGAAGAAGCCGGGGTGAAGGCGCCAGAAGACGTTTCAGTCATTGGCTTCGACGACATCTACTTCGCGCAGTTGGCCCGCCCGCCGCTCACCACCGTAAGCATTCCGCGTGAGCGACTGGGCGAGCTGGCCTTCAAAGCGTTGAGCAAAATGTCGCGCTCCAAGCGGGGGATTGGCGTCGATTACCGGATCGAGACGGAACTGGTGGTCCGCAAATCCACAGCGCCGCGCCGCGACCGTCAGCCAGCCTACGAACTGTAGAGAGGTCAAATGATATGAGCGCCGGGAGCGCGCGCCGAGGAGGCGACTCGATCTGGCTGAACCGAACGGTTCAATCCGCCTCAGTCAGGATGGAGAAATCACGCGGATTGCGCAGCACCCAGGATGCGCCTTCCTTTTCAAGCTTGCCGACACAATAGATCGTTCGTTTCTCGGCGTTTGCGCGGCTTGCCAATTCGTAATCAGAGTGAGACAGCCACAAAAGTATGCGGCGGGGTTTGCCATCCACCACGCCTGAAACCGTAATCGTTCCGTCACTGGCTTCATATGCGCGTTCGAGACTGGTGACCTCACCTTGTACCTCTACGTCGTCGATGGCGCTGGTCGCGCGCAAAATTTTGGCCGCCTCGCCGCAATACGAGACCACGTCCGCGGACAGCAGTATTCTTTTCGGGGTGGATTCAGGCACTTGACGAGACATCGCCCAGGTAAAACTGGTCTCGACGCCAGAATTCCCTCCGCTTTCATTCAACCCTACAAGCGCTTCACAGAGGTTGGCGCTAACTCCTTGCTGCACGGCATCCCAAAAAGGCTCCGCGTTGCCAGTCTCGGCGGAACGCCGCGCCGCCGAGCGTATCGCCCCCATTGCGTTTGCCAGCATCAACGCCGTTTTGCGTTCAAACGGTTCCGACATCCCGGGCAACGCGCGCTCGTTAACATTCAACGCCGGCGGGACCGGTGAAATGATTGTCAGCACATAACTGCCGGCTTCGGATACGCCGAAACGGACTTTGCGTACAGAATCCATTACGGCATCCGGCTTTCGGTTGGCAAAAGCGGGTTTTAGGTGACGCGCGGAGCAGGCCGCCGCAATCCATAGATCACGCGCGCGCTGATGCAATTGCACGCCCTCATCAAGCTGAATCCCGCTCGCTTCCCCATCGTCCATGTGAGTGCGAATGCGCACCACGTCGGCATTGATCGTGCTCAAATCGTGCAGAATTTCGAGTTGTGATCTCTCCTCGGCGACTTCAAGCGTATGCAGCACTTCCGCCATACGCGCAGCGTAATCAGCGTAGTCTGTGCGCATTGGCAACAAGATTTCCAGTTCTTCCCCGGTAGCCCCCTTGCCAAGCCAGTAAGAGGCTTTATCGGGAATTTGCCGGTCCTGTTGCCAGCCATTAGCTCTTAAATACTGCACCAACTCCAATGGTCGCAATGACTGAAGCGTCTCTGTGTCTCGCACGGATGTTTTCATAGGGCCTCTCCTCTACCGATGCGTTCCATTATGCCGCGTAAGGCGTCAACAGTGAACCGCCGATCTCGCAAGATCGATATGTTTATCGTCGTTGCGCTCTTCGCTTCCTCCATTCCGCTCAGAGAACGCCAATAACCGCAATGTTTGAAACACATTTCTTCTTCCGTCTGTGTCAACCAATAGTCTATGTCTTTCGGCACGATTACGACAACCAGAATACGAGGCACGAGAACATTCTCGACCCGAAGATCATTGTAATTTTTGATTCCGAGCGGATAAACTATCCGCTCTCTTTTAACGATATTTCTCGAACTACTTTTGAGTTGCAATTCCACTCTGGGCGAAAAGAAAGTTCCTGCGTCTCCGCGCGCGGCAATCCCGCAATCGATGCTATCGTCATCAACATACGGCTCGTAAAGAGCATAACCTGCGACGGACGCCACGGCGTGAACATAGGCTCGGCTGAATTGCTCTTTGCGCTGGTTAATGTGCATTGCTGGATTGTATACGAGGTTTTTGAGATCGGCGCGCCTGAAATTAAATGGAACAAGACGAGGTTTTCGCCGGGGAGTAAATAGCGGTAATTTAATATAGACCTTATGTTCGTCTTACATGCAGTTAAGCCCCGCCTTATAGGTTTGAATTTCAAAAATCATCTACAATCAAGTGTTGACCCGACTGAATCGCAATGGCCGCGTCGTCACACCTGTTTTACATAATTTGTAACCATCGCATTTTCCCGAGGAGAATCCTTTGCGCATCATTTATGTCGTGCTCGTCATGGTCTTTCTTACGTTTATAGGTTTTGGTTACGTTCAATCCGATCGTTCGGCGTTGACCGGGACCGTAAAGGATCAGAATGGCGGCGCCGTGCCAGGGGTAATTGTAAAGGTCATCCAACCCGCCACCAGCCTTTCTCGCGAAACGATCACCAGAGGCGATGGCGCCTACGTTATGCCGGCGTTGCCGGTAGGGAAGTATGTGGTGACCTTCACCAAGCCTGGATTCAGAACATTGCGAATTGAAGACGTGGACCAGGTCGTCGGCGTGACGCGCACTCTGAACGCCACGCTGACCGTGGCCGAAAATAACGAAGAGATCACGATCAAAGGGATTGTTGCGCAGCTCGATCAGACGACCGCCTCTCTCGGCGGACGCATCGAACGCAAGCAGATTTCGGAACTTCCGCTCAATGGGCGGAATTGGTATGGCCTCACCGCGCTGTCTCCAGGGGCAATCGACAGCGGCGGGAGCAATATGAAATCCATTCGATTTGCCGGACGCGGTGTGGACGAGAACAACTTCACACTGGATGGCGTGGATGCGACAGGCATTGTTAATCAGGCGCAACGCGGCCAGGGGCGGATGACGATCCCGATGGAATCCATTGAGGAGTTTCGGGTCGAATCGGCGATTTATACGGCGGAACTGGGCGCCGCCGCTGGCGGGCAAGTCTCGATTACGTCGCCATCCGGGACCAATAGTTTTCATGGCAGCGCTTACGAATACTGGCGCAACGACGCGCTGAATGCGCGATCCCCTTTAGATCCTTCCTCGCCTCCGCCGTTCCTGCTGAACCAGTTTGGCGCCAGCCTCGGCGGTCCGATCATCGCCGGCAAGACCTTTTTCTACACCTCCTACGAGGGCTACCGGCAGCGCCTCGGGCAGACGATCACCGGTTTCGTGCCGACCGATTCGTTTCGAGCCAAGGCGTCGCCTTCGTTGGCCCAGGTGATCGCCGCCTACCCCAGAGCGAACGGGCCGTCACTCGACGCCAATATCGCCAGCTACATTTTCCAGGGCGCCCAAAAGGTGGACGAAGACAGCGGAATGATCCGGCTCGATCATCGGTTCGACGATAAGCTGACTGGCTTCTTCCGCTACAATCAGGATGAGGCCGTTTCCAACGTCCCCACTGGAAGTGTCGGCTTGACTCAGACTGTTGACACACAGCCGAAGAATGGCGTGGCTGAATTGCTGCAAGCGCTCTCGCCCGCGCTTACGAACGAATACAAATTCGGGTTCAATCAGGAGATCACGTACACACGGACCAATTCGCCGCTGTCCTACACCATCTCCGCGCCTGGCCTCAGTTCAATCACCAATGGTTCCTCCAGAGTCGAGCGCGGCGCAACACTTTCATGGCTCGACAATTTGAACTGGGCGCGCGGCCGGCATGTTTTGAAGGCCGGGCTCGAAGTTCGGTACGTCGAAATCAACCAGGGCAATTCGTTTACGGGTACCCTTACTTACTCTTCACTTGCCAACTTCGCCGCCAACGCGCTGGACCGGGCGACGCAAACTGCGACTCTGCCACTCAAGCGCATGCGAAAAACTCAGGTGTTCAGCTATCTCCAGGATGAATACAAGCTCAAATCCAACCTAACGCTGAACCTGGGAGTGCGGTACGAATTCTATAACGTGTTTCACGAGTTGCAGAACCGCGCGATTCCGTTTGACTTCATGACTTGCGGGCCGGCTGGATATTGCCCGCCCGGGAGCGAGTTCACGTTTCCGAACAGGCTCGACATTGGTCCACGCGTCGCCATCGCCTGGTCGCCTGCGGCTCTGAAAGGTAGCGCCGTCATTAGAATTGGAGGCGGAATTTACTACGGCGACGGACAACTCGATGATCAGAACCTGCCCGTCGCTAATGACGTCCAACGTTACAGCTTGACCCGGGTCACCTTCCCGACGCTGGCCTACCCAATCGATCCATTCCTCGCGCAAGCGACCGGTGTGGTGACCCCGCGATTGCTCGATCGTAACCGGAAGGACGAATACGTCAGCCAATGGGGAGCCTCTATTCAGCAGAACCTTGGACGCAATATCGTCGGAACCATTTCTTACATTGGCAGCAAAGGTACCCACTTACTGACCACCAGCTTCGTCAACGGAATCGATCCGCTAACCGGCGTCCGGCCATATCCGGCCTTTGGAATCGTCGAGTACCGTGGGAACAACAACAATTCCAGCTTCCATGGTTTGCAACTCTCGGCGCAGCGTTCATTTCGGAACGAACTTCTGTTCAGCGCCAATTACCTCTGGTCGCATTCGATCAATGACGGCGGGGGCGAGGGGATATTTCCAGAGAATATAAATTGCCGCGCATGCGAACGCGCTTCCAGCGACCAGGATGTGCGTCACTCCTTTACCTCCAACGCCGTTTATGAACTACCATTTGGCGCTGGCAAACGTTATCTCAACAGTCCAGGGATCGCTCGAGCGTTGTTCGGAGGTTGGCAGGCGAGCGCATTGTTGACCGCTCGCACCGGCCTTCCAGTAAATGTGACGGTGGATCGGGCATCGAGCGATCTACCCGATGGCTACAACACTAATCAGAGGCCCGACGTGGTTCCCGGCGTCTCACTGACGCCTCCCGGCGGCGCCGCGCCGGAACGTTGGATCAACTTAGCCGCCTTCGCGACGCCGGCCAAAGGCCAATGGGGCAACGCCGGCCGCAATCTGGCGCGCGCCCCTGGCTCCTGGCAACTGGATGCTTCCTTCAATCGCCGCATCCAGCTCACCGAACGCTTCAGCTTGCAGTTCCGAGCCGAAGGCTTCAATCTCTTCAACCGCGCGCAATACGGCGCCCCGTTGGCAAACATCTCCGCGCCGTCGACGTTCGGGCGCATCATTACGCTAACTAACAACAGCCCGACGGGCTCTGGCACGCCGCGTCAGTTTCAGTTCGCGTTGCGCCTGGGGTTCTAAACTCGACCCTGGCTCGGTTTCGTCGAGCAGCTGAGTTGTCGCCTGCGGAGAACCGAGAACCTACCAGGCGACCGAACTGGAATCCGCGGTCAGAACGGGGTAGCGTTTGGCGGCGGGTGGTCGTCAAACGTCCGAGAGCGTGAACTTTCCTGACCAGCGCATACGAATAGGAATCTCATAACCCTTTGGTTCGAGCGCAGGGACGTAGACGTATTCTTCCACCGGCCTCATGCCCTGCAGCATTTTCATGCATTGCATCCCTGTAAACCTGGCGCACTGCGTTTGGAGTTGTTCCAAAAGGAACTGGGAAGCGGCCTCGCAATACGCAAGTGGGTCCACTTTACACTCTTCAGGCGCCACAGGCGTCTCCGGAAAGCTCACTGTCGCGCCGTAGCGAAGTTCAAAAGTGCCGTCTTTAAAACGAAGCCGGGAAATTTTGTTTTCTTCGGATTCCAGATAATGTTCCAGCGCTGGCGTCTTCCAGGTCAATCCCGTTCGGTAAAGAGTGTTTGGTTGCAGTACTTGACCTGTATATGCGATGTATACTCCTTGTGAGTCAGTAAAGAATATGTATCGCCAGGTCCTTGCGCAGCCCAGGATAATAGGTAGTAATCCTATAATTACTAAGGACGCCACTACGCACATCAAAACCGGGTCGTCTTCAATCGTAGATACTTGCGCCACGCCCAAAATCACCAGCGCGGAAGTCGATACAAAGAGCCCTACCGCGCTCATCACGAACAAGCGCCGCTGGTTCTTATTCCTGCCGCCGGGCCTATAAAAATACAACACCTGGGGCACATTCGTAGCCCAGGCGACAATACAGCCCCACACCACTCCCGTCGCTACCGCCGCTAACCGGTAGGAGCTAAGGAATAGCTGGCCACTCAACACAAAATGCAACAGGTTGGCGGAAAGCAACCATACCGTCGGAATGAGAGTAGCTATTGCAAAGGCGGAGTAATTAATCGACTTATTAGCTAATTGTTTTACTTCGCCGCCTTTTCTGAATTGCATGCGCCTCTCTGGGCGATCTCTTTCGTCTGGAATTCGGCGCTCTTGGCGCGCCCTGCTCGTGTTTCGAGGCGCGGACACGACGACTTTAAGATCAATCGGTCGCGCCTTGTCTTCAACAAATCCTCTCCGTTCGGCAACAAATGATTTCGCCATCTTCCCTCGCTTCGGTATTCCTAAATTTTATGAAGACTGCGCAAATAAACACCCCTTGCAATCAATACTTTGATTGGCGTCAACCTGAGCGCCCATCGCTTCTGGCATGCAGCCTCGGTTAGACAGCCCATTAATTCTTAATGCGCCTCCTGCCGCGACCGCAGGCTGGAAGCGCTGCGTTCACAGGGCTCGCCTCCCGATTTATGCGCAGGCTTCAATAAACTTCCTGATATTTACTTGTTAGCGCGTTTCTTTTATAGCACAAATGTGCAATCTGTAAAATAGTAAAATCGATGAGGATCGAGCGCAATCACACGGCTTGGAAAGTTAATCGCATTTTGCCCGTCTTTGGCGCGTAGCCCGCTTTCAGGCGGGCATCAGCGCCTGCAAAACTTGGTCACAGGTTCGCCCTTGGGCAAACAGTCCTTGCGCGAATTGAAGCATTCCGGCTAAAGCTTCGCGTGCGATCGTGTAGACTTTCTGGCCGACAGTCCGCTCACATATCGGCTGACGTGATCGAAGCCTTCATCTCGACAGAAAACTTCACGATATTTCTTCATTCCAGCAGCGATTGTCGGCGGTACTCCTACCAGCGAAAACATTAGGGGGATATTCCTTGTCTTCCCACGACTATTTATGGGGTTCGGCTCGCTATCTTGCTCCTTCAGCGTGTGCTTTGGGGAAGCAGGCTTGACTGATGAAAATCCAGAGTCAAGCCCGCTTCCCAAAGGCACACAGTTGGTCTGGTGATAAGAGCCTGCAGATGGCCGAGGCCCTCCATGAATGGTTGCCAAACTCAACACCAAAATCACTTCGCAAATTGTCCAAGCAGACCATCCGGCTTGATGATCGGCTTCAACAGCGAGTAAGGGACAACGACCTCGAACTCGCCGGCGGCCGAACTGATAATCTGACCACGATCGAAGAGGATATCCAACCCATATGACGTGATGTTCCAACTGTGAAAGTTCTCGATCTTCGGCCCGTCGTCAAGTTCGGTATGGTCCATCCCCAGCTTCTTAAACTCCTTGATGGAGTAATCTGAAATGACATTGAGGTAGTTTGAATTCGGAGTGAAGAGATCGGCCAGTTTTACGCGCTCATTGCGATTCAGATCGTAATTTAAAGACTCATGATAAGAGTTCGGACGCCCGCCGACCACATCCACCTCAAAAGAGAATAGAAGGCTGATGAAATCCTTGTCGGCGGCTTTGGTTTCGTAACTGACCTCCAGGCGGGAGCCGTTCTGTGTGACGCCGCCGCTGCGCGCCAGATCAGCGGCGTCTTTTTTGAACTCGCTCGTGCGCGCGGCGATCAGATTCGCGACGGCCTGATCGAATTTCTCGCCCAGCGCCGGGGCCGCGCCGGCGAGTTGCGGCGCCTCAATTTCGATTTCGTAACGCAGCTTTTTACTTGCGATCTTATTCTTCTTCTCGACGATTTTCAGTCCGCCGAGATCGAATCGAGATTCCCGCAAGCTGAACGGCAGTTGCTTCCCGTCTTTGCCGGTCCACAAGCTGATGTCAGGACACATTGTCTAAAGTCATATTCAGCTTGAACTTGGTGAACGATAACAAACACACGAGCAAACTGCGGTCTTGTTGCAACAGGCTCAGCATTGCGCTCACCAGGCTCAACTCACAGCGGCCACGTCGTC
>DASTMP010000379.1:0-30488 GCA_035714085.1 Blastocatellia bacterium | reverse complement strand
ATCAGTGACTGCGTCCTTTTGCCGGTCCCGAAAAACCTGACGCCGTGAAGGAGCGCCCCGTCGGTCACTCCGCAGGCGGCGAAGATGATCTTGTCGCCGGGAGCCAGATCGTTGGTGTGATAGACGCGCGTCGGATCGCTGATGCCCATCTTCCGCATCCTTTCAACGAGCCCGTCCGGAATTTTTGCGCGGTCTTCAGGCTGCTCTAACTGCTCCTTCAGGACGAAACGGGCCTGCATTTCGCCGTTCAGACATTTCATAGCGGCGGCGGTGATCACGCCTTCGGGACCGCCGCCGATGCCCATCAGCGCATGGACGCCCGACCCGGCTACGGCCGCCGAGATTCCCGCCGACAGATCGCCGTCAGTGATCAGGCGTATGCGCGCGCCGGCGTCGCGAATGTCCTGCATCAGTTTGTAATGGCGGGGGCGATCCAGAACTATGATCGTTAAATCCTCGACTTTTCGCCGCAAACGACTGGCGATCGCGCTGAGATTTTCCTTGACGGGGGCGTCAATGTCCACGGCGCCTCTGACCGAAGGGCCGACAACGATCTTGTCCATGTAAGTGTCGGGGGCGTGCAGCAGTCCTCCGCGCTCGGCCGCGGCCAGCACGGCGATCGCGTTGGCCGCCCCGGTCGCGCACAGATTCGTGCCTTCCAGGGGATCCACGGCGATGTCGACCTGAGGGTAGCCGTTGGGGTTGCCGTTCTTCGCGCCCATCCCGACGCGCTCGCCGATATAGAGCATCGGGGCCTCGTCGCGCTCGCCCTCGCCGATGACGATCGTGCCATCCATCGGAATCGTATCCATGACCTCGCGCATCCGCTCGACCGCAACGTGGTCCGAATATTGACGGTCGCCCCTTCCCATCGTGCGCGCGGCCTCTATCGCCGCGGCCTCGACGACGCGCAAAAAATCGAAGAGCAGATCGTGTTCCATTGGACGAGTCGTGTTCATGGTTATACCTCAATAAGACATATAGGACATATAGGACATATAGGACATATAGGACATATAAATCCTATATGTCCTATATGTCCTATATGTCCTATTACTCAATCCCCTGCCTTCTCCGAGAGATGTGGATCGAAACACCCCCGGCAGCGGGCCTCATAGGCGTCGGAGGCGCCGACCACCACGCGTTCTCGGCTGGCGATCAATCGCTGCGTATAGGTCGCCGGGCTTCCGCAGCGGACGCAGATCGCCCGCGTCTTGGTGATGTCTTCCGCGACGGCCAACAGAAGAGGCATCGGCTCGAACGGGCGCCCGAGATAATCCATATCCAGGCCGGCGACGATCACCCTTTTGCCCTGATCGGCCAGGATGTTTGCGACCCTGACCAACTCATGGTCGAAAAACTGCCCCTCATCAATCCCCACCACATTGGTGTCAATCTCGACCGTCGCCAGAATCTCGTTGGCCGAATTGACCAACTGCGACGCAATCTTCATTTCGGAATGTGAAATAATATGTTGATCCGAATAACGCAGATCGATCGCGGGCTTGAAAATCTGGACCTTCTGGCGCGCGATCTGGGCCCTGCGCAAACGGCGGATCAACTCCTCGCTCTTGCCGCTGAACATCGAACCGGTGATGATCTCGATCCAGCCTGAGTCGCTAGATTGATGTTCCAATTCTTCAATTCCTTTCCCCATCTCGTTCTTCCCACTGGCTTGCCGCCACCTTCTACACCAAAATGTATGGGTGCGCAACGTGGCTGATCGAATCTCGCAGGGCGGGAAGAATTCAATGCTAAACTACATTGCGTTTTCGCCTCCGAGGTTAAACAATCAGCGTAGGAGGAAAGATAAGGACTGTGTCCGCCTCAATCATCAACATCGCCGATCACCGGCGCCCTGAAACGGTCGCCGAATTACTGCGCGACGCGCGAATCGCGCGCGCCTTCGATTTCATCGACTCGTCACAGTCGCGCTTCACCGCCGAGTTGATACGCGTCTGCGAAATTCCGGCTCCGCCTTTCAAGGAGAGTGAGCGCGGGCGTTACATCGCCGCGCGTTTCGCCGAGTTGGGGTTGACCGATGCGCACACCGACAGCGCGGGCAACGTGGTCGGTTTTTATCGCGGCGAGAGCGAGGAACCGCTGCTGGCGCTGTCGGCGCACATGGACACGGTCTTTCCCGAAGGGACGGATGTCGGAGTGCGCCGTGTGGGTTCGCGGCTGTGCGCGCCCGGCATAGCCGATGACGCGGCGGGGCTGGCGGCGATCATCGGGCTGATTCAGACGCTCAATTCGGCCGAGATCAGATTGCGCGGCTCGATAGCCTTCGTGGCTACCGTCGGCGAAGAAGGCGAGGGCGACCTGCGGGGCGCGCGACATCTGTTCAACGAAGGGCGCCTGGCTGGACGCGTCTCGGCCTTCGTTTCATTCGACGGAACTACGATCGAGTTCATAACTCATCAGGCTCTGGGGTCGCGCCGCTACCGCATAACGTTCAAAGGGCCGGGCGGACACAGTTGGGGCGATTTCGGCGTGGTCAATCCAGTTCACGCGATGGGACGCGTGATCGCGCGGCTGGCCGATTACCGCACGCCGCAAGAGCCGCGCACGACCTACAACATAGGGCGCGTCGATGGCGGCGAGTCGGTCAACGTCATTCCGCAATCCGCCTCGATGGACGTCGACCTGCGCTCGGTGTCGGATCTTGAGTTGTCGCGGCTGGAAGAATTTCTGCTCGCCGCCGTCGACCGCGCGACGCTCGACGAGAACGCTGCGCGCGGGTCTTCCGGCAATAAACTTCAGACCGAGTTGACAATTATCGGTAACCGGCCTTCGGGCGAGACGCCGCGCGAGAATCCGCTGGTCCGCACGGCGGTCGAAGCGTCGCGCGCGATGGGCGTCAAGCCCATCCTCAATCGCGCCTCGACCGATTCAAACATTCCGATCAGTCTGGGAATTCCGGCCATCACCATCGGCGCGGGCGGCGTCTCGGGCGATTCCCACCGGCTGAGCGAATGGTACGACCCGGTCGGGCGGGAGACCGGATATAAGCGGGCGCTGTTGCTGGCGGTGGGAATGAGCGGTCTGGCTTAGCCGCGATCTGATTTTTTATACCAGTTTTCAAACGTATGATGACTGTTAACCGCCGTAGGGCGCCTATTCATCAATATGAAAACCGATGTAGCGTCCCTCGCGCAGAATTCCTCTCTTCATCAGTTCTTCACGCAACTGCGGCGGCGTGAGAAAATGTATCGCGTCAAATCCGAGCTTTCTCGCCGCAGCCGTGTTCGCCGGAGAATCATCAATAAAGACGCAATCCTCGGCGCGGCGTCCGGTCTTATCCAACAGGAAATCAAATACCTCACGGCCCGGCTTGACCAGCCCGATGGCGCCTGAGATCACAGTGAAATCGAACCAGTCGAGGAACCGGAAGCGTTCGCGCGCGTGCGGAAAGGTTTCCGCCGACCAGTTGCTGAGCGCGTAAATCTCGTGCCCGGCTCTCTTCACTTCGGCCAGAATCTCGACTGTCTCCTCGATCGCGCCCGCAATCATTTCGGGCCAACGGTCGAAGAAGGCGCATATCAATCCTGCCTGGTCGGGATGTCGCGCAATCAATTCCTCAGTCGCCTCGGCGAACGGCCTCCCTTCGTCCTGCCTGGCGTTCCACTCCGACGTGCAGATTTCCGTGAGGAATCGCTCCATCGCCTCTTCATCGCCATTGAACAACTTTCGATAAAGATGGCGCGGATTCCAATCAATCAACACCCCGCCCAGGTCGAAAACGACCGCTTGTTTTGAATTCATCACTCCTTTCCCCTGCTCTAATAGTCTTCTATTGCCGCTAAGCTCGCAGACACGTTATGCTGCCGGCGTTTTTCAATAAACAATGCGCGGCGTTTTTTTTCAAGGAGCGGTCCATGACGCTTGGCGACGCCATGAAAGAATGAAAACTGGCCACGTATTAACGAATTTATTCGTTACGTCAGGTAACGAATAAATCCCAAATCCGCGGCTAAGGATGTACAGTGGACTGTTCAGTCCGCTGAAGTCTTCGCAAAGGGCGGATTGAGAGAGACTTCAGCAGACTGGACAGACCGCTGTACATCGCCGCAGCTTCACTTAATGAGTGAAAAACCGAATTCGCGGAAAGCAGATGAATATTGGTCGAATTCGTTATCGCCCATTCTTAGCGGTGGATTTGGGATTTATTCGTTACTACGTGGCTATTATCCGGGCGGCGTGGATTCCAATCCGGACTGAGTTCAATCTTACAAGGAGGAGATATGTCGGACGAGTATACCGATTACGAGCTGGATTTCTTTCAGGCGGTCGACCGAAACACGGTGGCCGAACAATCGATCTTCGACGCGCTGATGTCAATTCGCGACGACCAGTATTACACGCTCTTCGAGGTTGATGCCGAACACACCTGCGGCCCGGCGCGAGTGCAGGTATTCCCCGAACGCGCAGGCACGCTCTATCGCTGTCTGAATTGTGGCTTGGCGGGAATTATTGGAGGGTAGAGATTGCGGATTGCGGATTGAAGGGATGAAATTGTGAAGGGGTGATCGGCAAATTGAACTACTTCTTCATCCCTTCACCCTTTCACCCCTTCATTTTTCATTCCGCCCTCAGGAAGATTGGCTCAGCTTCACAGCTTTATAGCCGCCTGCCGCCTTGTCCTTGAACCACCACAAGGCGTAAACGACGAATGGAGCGACAGCCAGCGCTGCGACGTACTTGAATGAAGCCGCATCGCCGACTCTGTCACGGACCTTGCCCATGTTGAATATCACCACCCCCAAAGCGAATTGACCGGCGAATCCCATCAACCCCATGGTGAATGCGCCGCCTTGCGGGAACCGCTCTGAAGTGATGCCGAGCATTGTCGGCCACATGAAACAGACGCCGACATAAAAAACTGTCGCCGCCACATAAGCCAACGCGGGCGTCGATGCGCTGGCCAGCAGAAACAGGCCCGCGGCGGCCAGAGTCACCGACGCCCACATCATTCCGATGGGAGAAATTTTGTGCGCGATCGGCCCGGCGAAATATCGCAAGACGAACATCAACGCGCTGCCATAAACCAGAATCAAAATTCCGTCCATTCCGGCGGTCTTCTCCAACACCGAACTCACCATCTGCCCTGGCGCCAACTCGATTGAGGCCGTGATCATCATGCATCCGATCAGGAGCAGGAATGCGGGATTGAGCGCCGTCTTCAGCATCTCATTGGTCGAGATGCCCGAAGCCTTGCGCTCGGTAAGAGGGAATTGCTGCCCGAAGATCATCGCGCCATAAACGATGGTCGGGATCAGAATAACGCCCATCTGCATTTGCCAGCTTACATCCGCCTGTTTCATGAGATATCCGAGCAACCCGCCGATGATCAGCCCGCCCGGCCACCATGAATGAAGCACATTGAGTTTGTGAGTCTTCTCTTCGGGATACATAGTGGCGATCAGCGGATTGATGACCGCTTCGACCAATCCATTCCCGAATCCGGCCAACAGCATGGTCAACGACATCATCGTGTAGCTCGGCGCGACGATGAAACCGAGAATGCCGACGACGTGCAGCGCGAAAGCCAGGTAAAGCAGATTGCGCATCCCCAACGCGTCGAGCATCGGCGATGTGACCAGGATTGAAGCCGCAAAGCCGAAGAAAGCCATCGTCGAGAGCCAGCCGTAATCGGCCCTCAGATCAGCCGGGTTGAAGAACCCTTTGACGGCGGGATCGGCGAGCACAAGGTCTTCGACATTTCCGCGCAGCGCGAAGATCATGGCGGTGACGACGAGAGATAGACAACTGGCGATGAAAAGCCTGCGTTGGTTCATGGACTCCTTCCTCTTTTATTTCGGCGGCGACGCCGTTTCAAATTTTCAGTTCATGTTTGGCGGAGACCCCGCCTGATGAGTAGAAAGCGGCGTGATTATGGCGGCAAGGGAATCAAAAGGCCAAGAAAAAACGAGATAAAATAAAAAAATCGAAAACTCCAAGCGCTTCCGCGGACTTTCGACCCCTCTCGCTTTCTGCCTCGATTCGTGCCAGAATTTGCCCTTCAATTAATATTCCGACAAAAATCGTTCCGATTTAGCGTCTCAATGCACGCCAGGCGCGCTCAATTTCGTTCATGAAGCGTCGAACATGAACCATAAGTGAAAGAGGCTGCGGCTTAAGGAAAAAGTCGTTAACATTATGGAACAATTCTATTAGGAAGGCGTGACAGCGACGGAGGATCGCTTCGTTCGCTCCAATTCCGGCGGAAATTCTAATCGAAGCCTCGCAACCGGAAACAAGACGCCTCTTAGTCGAGAGCGAAGTTTTGAAATTAATGGACGATCTTCCGCCCGAAGATCTCGGGTCGCCCCGCAATCTCGAGCGACTTGAATCAGGCAATTCACCTATGATGACACTGACTTTGAGCGCCGGTTTGCCGGAGCGATTGCCAGAGATCGCTAAGGCCGACAAGGAGCGCGCCCCAGAGCGCCCGTCGGAAAGCCTAGCGGACGCCGGCTTACCAACGCCGTCGGCGCCTCGGTCGCCCATTTCGATCGAAAACATTTCGGTCGGAGACATGGATGACCACCAGTTGCTGGCCGCGAGTGGCGCTGGTGATGAAATGGCTTTTTGGGAGATCACCCGCCGGTATCGCAATCAGATCACCAACTATGTTTACCGCATGCTTGATGATTATGATCGCGCAGTGGATTTGACCCAGGAGACTTTCGTTCGGGTTTGGGTGAACGCCGGTCGTTATCAGGCTACATACAGCTTTTCAACTTACATCTATAAAATCGCCCACAACCTTGCGATCAGCGAACTGAGACAGCGCAAACGACGTCGAACGATTCAGCTCCCGACATTCTTCTCGGACAAAGATAACGAGGAGATGGAGGTCGAAATCGAGGATCGAAAGCAGCGCCCCGCCGACGACGTGATGATCGGCGACGAGCGGCGGCAGGCGGTGAGCAGAGCGATCGCGAGCTTGCCGGAAAAATATCGGGCGGCGTTGGTGCTCTGCGACATCGAAGAGAAAAGCTACGATGAGATTTCCGATGTTCTCGGATTGCCGGTAGGCACAGTGAAATCGCGCATCAACAGGGCGCGAAACCTTTTGAAAGAGAAGTTGCGAGATTACCAGTGAACATGAATTGCAAACAGATCAGAGAAGAGATCGACACCGCCTCTCGCCGCAATCCGTACAGCGGCGCCGTCGCATCTCACCTGAACGGTTGCCCTGATTGCCATCGTTATTCAGACGAAACCGCGTCGCTCCTAGGGCTGCTGGGCGCGCAGCCGCGCGTCGAGGTTCCGACAGATTTCGAGTTCCGGTTGCGTGCGCGCATGGCCAGGGCGCAGGCTGCGACCGCAAGCGATCGGCCTGGCTTCCTGTGGAGAATCCGCCCGGAGACATTCTCCTGGGGACAGATGGTCGCCGCCGCGGCGGCTCTTGCGCTGGTCGTCACGGTCTCGACCTTCTACATCGACCGCAATAATCATGCGCCAGCGCCAAACGATGCCGTCGCCGCTAAAAATCCGGTTGATCAACAATCGAGCGGAGCTGCGCAGGCTAAGGCTATCGGAGCGCTGACGGCGGTCGGATCTGTCGGAGCGACTCCGGTCAAGTTTATGAGCAGAAGTGTGAAGGTCGGGCTCGTATCGTTTCAACCCGAGGACCAACCCGAGACCCCGGCGGACACGGCCCCACCAGGCGATATTGCGGGCATTGACGACTCGACACGCTTATATAACCCTGAGACGAAGCGGTTGTTAAAGGATCGAAGCAGGTTTTACGGCGCTGAAAACGTCTCGATCAGCCTGGCAAGACCGGCAGGCGCCGCTCTCACGTTCTGAGGTCTTGAACATTTTGCTTAAAAAATAGATGTTTTTGCGAGTCCTGGTTGTTCTTTTCTGGATTTTCACGCTGCTTCAGCCAGCGTCAGCGCAAGCCTGGCGGCGCAGAAAACCGAGCCTACCTCAGGCGCCGGCGACAGGCGCCGACAAAGTCCCGGCAAGTGAGCCAACAAGCGATCCAGCAGGCGAGAATGACAGCGTCAACGCCGCTTTGCGGCGGACGGAAGCGCATGGATGGGTCTGGGTTTCACGTACGATCGACCTCACGCAACAACTCGGCGGCGAAGATAAAATCATGACGCTCGATGGCGAGCCACTGCCGGTGATGCGGAAACCGAGTGTCACACTCGGCCTAGTGATTGATGACGAAGGCCACATTATGACCCGTCTGGTTGGCGCCACGCCCGCCAACCCGCCGCTAGACATCTCTGTCCGAGCGCAAGGCGGCAGACCTACACCCGCGAAATTTCTTGGCATGGATGCGGTCACGGGGCTTTGCGTGCTCCAGGCCGAGGGCGCGTCGCTTCCTCCCCCGGCTTTCTCCAATTTGACCGCGCTGCCCAGACAACTCCGTATTCGACTTTACGGCTTCCATCCCAAGATCAATCAGAACGCCTCCGTCATAACGTCACTGTACCCACGCTGCAACACTTATCCGGGACAGATCGTCAAGGCCGTGGAGGATTTCCGCTTCAACAACCGCAACCCGATTTATTACCTGCTCGCTCCGCAGATGACGCTCGCGCAGGATTGCAGCCTGATACTCGATGAAGACGATTCGGTCTTCGGCGTCGCGATCTACAACATCGGCGGCGAAGGTAACCACCTCGTCTACCCGGTCTCGCGACTGCAATCCATAGCCCGGTCCGTAATCAAGTCTCACACGAGCATCGCTTATGGCTGGCTCGGCGCCACGGGACAGGACGCGCCGCGGTATGCGCCCGCGCGTGTCAGCAGACCTCAAGCGCCGATAGAGCTGGGGGTGCGAATCTTGAACATAGCGCCCGACAGCCCTGCGGAGAAAGCCGGAGTCAAACCGCACGACGTCGTCGTCGCGGTCAACGACCGCAGAATCTCTACCTACGCGCAGATGGTTTCGCTGATGAAGCAGATATCCCCCGACAACGAGGTCTCCCTGAAGGTGAAGCGCGGCAATGAATATAAACTGCTGAAAGCGCAGCTGACTTCCGCCCCCGCCATCGAACCGGAACAACAGTTCGTGGCTTTCAAACGCAAGCTCAGTGACATAGAGAGGGAGTTAAACTCACTGCCGCCGACCGATCCGAATCGTACCCATCTTGAGCACCGTAAAGACGCCTGGCGCAAATTTGTGAACGGCCTTGTGGATGGAATATGGAACCAGGCGCCGCTGGACGTCAGATTGCGCGTCCTCTATGGGTTTGAAATTCAAACGCTCACTAGCCAATTGCTGAGCTATTTTACGGCGCCTAACGGCCTGCTCGTGTCGAATGTGAACGAAGGCGCCGCCGCGGCGCGATCGGGTCTACAGGCCGGCGACGTGATTGTCGAGACGGGCGCGAAACCGATAAACCGAATCGCCGATTTGATCGAAGCGCTTGACTCCTCGAGCGGCTCTCCCATAGAAATCACCGTTGTGCGCCGCCGCGAGCGCGTCAAAATAACATTTCAACGCTGATCCACGTCGTCAATTGACTTAGCCACCGCAGCCACTGCAGACACAGAGAAAGATAATAAAGCAACGAGAGGGAAAGACATAAAAGATGTCCTTGTTTCCTTGTCTCCTTCTCTCTCTTTCTCTGTGGCTGCAGTGACTGCGGTGGCTGAGTCGTATCCCGCCGCGCGCCGACCGCGATTATTGCCACTCGACGCCTTAACTGTTATGCTTCGACTGCGTATTTAACCAAAGCTTAAACTAACAGCGCGCGATCAGGTTGCGCTCATAAGAAGACTCGATGTCAGCAAAGATCACAGTCATTGTTTATATCCTAATCTGCTTCGAGGTCGGCATATTGCTTCTGATATTGCCCTGGTACTCGGCGTTTTGGGATGAAAATTTTTTTCTATACTACGTCACAGGCAAGCTCAACGCGGAGTGGATACCTTGGCTTATGACGAGCGGTTACGCGAAAGGCGCAGTGACCGGAATCGGGGTGTTGAATATCCTGGCCGGATTGCTCGACGTCTTTAAATTCCGCGAGAGCGTCGCCGCGCTCACTGCGCTGGGCAATGAAGAAACAGATATTGCTTTATCTGATCACCGACCGACGGGCGCTCCTCCGCAGCGCTGAAATCACTCAAGACGACATTTCGCGATTGCAACTTGAAGCGATTTGTAAGGCTGCTCGGACCGGCTGCCAGCTTGTTCAAATTCGCGAAAGAGATATGAGCGCGAAGGCGCTCGGCGCCTTCACGAGAGCGGCCATCGAACGCGCTCGACCTCATGGCGCCCGTGTGCTGGTCAACGACCGGCTAGATGTCGCGATGGCCGCGGGCGCGGACGGAGTTCACTTGCGCGCCTCTTCGATCCCGGCCCGCGAAGTCCGCGCCGTCGCGGCAAAAAAAGGACTCGATGATTTTCTGATCGGAGTCTCGACGCACTCGATCGCCGAAGCCAGGCTGGCCGAAGAGGGCGGCGCTGATTTCATTGTCTGCGGGCCGGTTTACGACACGCCGTCGAAGAGGGCTTTCGGCCCTCCGCTCGGCCTCGACGTTTTTGCTGAAATACGGGGCGCGGTGAATATTCCGGCGCTGGCCATCGGCGGAATAAATCTCTCGAATTATCACGAGCTTTTACTGCGCGGCGCGGCGGGCGTCGCGGCCATTGGCCTTTTCGCCGATGTGGGGAATCTAGAGCAGATCGTTCGCTCCATCTTGAACGCTCCGCTTCCCTGTTGAATCGGAGCAGCCAATTGTGGGACAGACTTGTGGTGTTTGAGTAATAAATGCGACCAACAACGTAGGGGCGCCCTTTTCCCCGCCCGGATTCCTGGATCACGGACGCCGGCGGGGAAAACCCTCCCCTACGTTGTTATTTTCAGTCAGCGCGGCTATCAACGCCGCGACGTCTCCGATCCGTTTGCCCAGCTTCGCCGGGACGACTTCGCAGGCCGCCACCGCTTGCGGCAGAGCCTCTTCGGCCAACGCGCGGCGAGCCGGCGCGAGCACGCGGTCGCCTAGCGCGACGGCCAGCGATCCCAGGGCGATTATTTGCGGGTTGAGCGTATCTACCAGCAGGGCCATCCCGCGCCCCATCCACTTTCCCGCTTCTGCGGCGACCTCCAACGCCAGCGGATCGTCGGTCAGCGCCGCCTCGACCACTTCGCGAATCGGCGTCTCGCGCGACCACCGGCCCGGAAACATTCGAGAGGCCAGGGCGACTAATCCTTCGCCGGAAGCGAATCCCTCCCACGATCCCGCCTTGCCGAATCCGATCGGGCCTTCCCACGCCAACCGGAGATGGCCAACCTCACCCGCCGTGTCCGTCGCGCCGCGCAACACTTGCCCGTTGACGATCAACCCCGCGCCCAACCCTGTGCCGAAAGTCAGAAACACGAGATGGCGTAAATCATCCCGCCCCCTCCCGACGCCGAAATGAAATTCGGCAAGCGCGCCGGCGTTTCCGTCGTGCTCGACGAAAACCGGCAGATTCGGAAACTCGGCCGCCAATCTCTCTTTCAATCTGACGCCCCGCCAGCCGGGCAAGTGCGGCGGATCGATCAGGACGCCTTCGGCGATCTTCAGCGGCCCGCCTATCGAGACGCTGATCGCGAGCGCCTCGCGGCTGGATCGACGCGCGGCTTCGATCGTTTTCTTTATCAGAGCGGCGATTCGCGGAAAGGTCTCGTCGAACGGTCGTGAGGCTTCGGTCGCCAACTCTTCGCGCTGCAAAATTTCGGACTGCGCGGAGCCTTCAACAACCGCCGTCTTCGTCCCCCCAATGTCCAGGCCGATAATCGTATGATTCGCAAAATCCATATCGACCATTAAACCGCCGCAGGACGCCGCAGGACGCAAAGAAAGACCAATCTTGATCATTCTCTCTGTACCTGCGGCGTCCTGCGGCGGTTTGACTATCTGTATTTCTGATTTACCTCATTTCCTCTTGGGGACGGCCTTCACGAACGACGATCGCCAGTCGCGCAGCAACCGTCGCATCGCGTCGGCCTCCTCCTTCTGCTCGTGCTGGCCGAGGACGTCGATGTATTTCGTCAACATTTCGCCGACATTCTTTTCGTCTTCGCCGGCGCTGACCTGGACGATCTCGACCTCGGCGCCTTTGGCCAGACGGCGTTTGAGCGCATCAATATTCAGCCCCATCTCTTCGTCGAGTTTCAGATAAACGACGCCGCCGGTCATACCGGAACAGAGCCACGGGCCGGGATCGCCCAGCACCATGCCGCGCCCACTGGTCATGTACTCGAACGCAAAGCCCTTGATGTTCGCCCGCGACGCGATGCAGCCGAGATCGTCCGTGGCGGGGGCGCGCAGATTGCCCGCGATTATCAGATCGGCCCCCGACAGTCGTATGCCTGCGCGCGAATCGGCGTCGCCCTGCACGATCAACGTTCCGCCCTGCGCGCCGTAGCCGAAACATTTGCCGACCGAGCCGTCGAAGCGGATGCCGTCGTGGTTCATGCCTTTCAACACGGCGATCGTGCCGCCGCAGCTCGATTTCGCCGCGCTGTCCTGCACGCCGCCCTCGACGATGATGTCGACGCCGTCAATGTTGTAGGCGCCCAGACCGTTGCCCGAAATCGAGCCCTCGGTGAAATGCAGCTTGGCCAGTTTGAAATGCGCCGGCGCCTTGTTCTGGTATTTAGCCCGCGATAGTTTGCCCGACAGGTGCGTGCCCAACGAGCGGTCTACAGACGTAACCTTATCATCCTCGAAGATCGCGATTGATTTGCCCTGCTCGATCAGGCCGTAGATTTCGTCCGAAACGATCTTGGTCAGCGACGTGCGCGGGCGATAGGCGCGACCGATGTGATCCTCGCTCAACTTCTCTGGCTCGAAGGCTTCGGTGAATTCGATGCCTTTGAGCAGATATTCGAGATCGATCTGATCAAGCCCGCGCGTCTGTTTCATCAGGTCGGAGCGCCCGATCAGTTCCTGCGTGCGGTGGAAGCCGAGCCGCATCGTCCAGATGCCGACTTCATTGATGACCTCTTTGAAGAAGGTCACAAGCGCGTCAACCGATTTGTCATAATCGCGCGGCGTGTATTTCTTGAGCCCCGCTTCCTTGGCCTTTTCGACCGACTGGTGGTGCGCGGTGATGCCAACGTGACAGGTGCCCTGATTGCATTCTCGACAGCTCGTGCATCCGACCGCGGCCATCGCCATCGTGCCGAAGCCGACGCGGTTCGCGCCCAGCAGCATCAGCTTAATCACGTCCGCGCCCGATTTGATTCCGCCGTCCGCCCAGACCTCGACGCGGTCGCGCAGCCCCGCCTTGAGCAATGCGCGATGAGCCTCTTTGACGCCGATCTCGACCGGCATCCCGACGTGGCGCAGCGCGTGTTTGCGCGCCGCGCCGGTGCCGCCGTCGTAGCCGCTGATGGCGATGATGTCGGCGCGCGCCTTGGCGACGCCGGTGGCGATCGGGCCGATGAAAGGCACCGCGGGAATCTTGACCGAGACCTTCGCGTGCGGGTTGGCGGTCTTCAACTCGGCGATCACCTGCGCCAGGTCTTCGATCGAGTATATGTCGTGGTTATTCGACGGCGAGAGCAGGTCGATGCCTTGCGGCGTGTGGCGCGTCCTGGCGATTAATTCCGTCACCTTCATTCCGGGCAGGTGCCCGCCCTCGCCCGGCTTCGCGCCCTGGCCGATTTTGATTTCGATGAAGTCGGCGCAATTGAGCAGATGGATGTTGACGCCGAAGCGCCCGGAGGCCACCTGCTGGCCGCGATACTCCTTGTACCGGCCCATCATATCTGGGATTTCGCCGCCTTCACCGTTCATCGCCACGATCTTCAAACGCTTGGCGGCTTCAGCGTATGCGCGGAAGGTCGTTTCGCCCTGGGATCCGAATGACATCGCCGCGATGAAGATCGGCGCGCTGTGATTGCCGATTTTTGTGTCGGCCATATTGCGCGTGACGATTGACCGCTCCTGCATATCGAGCAGGTGGCGCAAGCTGACGGGCGCGCTTTCTTCGATCTCGGCCAGTTTTTGAATGAAGGTTTCGTAGCGCTCCTCTTTGCGCGCAACCTTGCCCGCGGCGCTCCAGACGTAAGGCTGGCGGCGGTATTCGCGCATCAGCCCCGATGTGCCGCTCAAGCGGATCGCGCCCTTATTGGCCTGTTCGCGGCGGGCGGCGAGGCGATCGCGCGACTCCCGGTCGAGCCTTTCGAGCGTCAGCCCCGTGCGGTCCGAGCCGCAGTAGTTTTTGATGCCGAAAATATTGGCGATTTCGTTCCCAAGGCCGATCGAGGCAAACAGGCGGCCGTACCCGTCAACCTCGTGAACGCCCATCGTCGACATGACCTTTTCGATTCCGGTGTGCTGCATCACGAAGAGGTTGCGCAGCGCTTTTCGCGCCGATTCGGCGTCAACCGCGTCGCGCAGCGCAACTTCGTACATCGCATAGGGGGCGATCGCGTCCGCGCCGCAGCCCAATGCGAAGCAGATATCGTGCAGGTTGCGAATTTGGCCCGACTTCAGAACTATGCCGCATTTGCGGCGCAGGCTTTCTCGCGCCGCAGCCGATGGATCGGTCGCGGAATCCGAAGAGCCTAACCCGTTGGCGCCGAATCCACTGACGATGTCGGACGTGACCGCGCAGCCCGAAACGGAAAGCTCAATGGGCGCGTTCAACGCCTGATCAACGGCGGCCAGCGCCAGATGCGGGTCGATGAAAAGTTCGTGGAATTCGTAGGCGCGCGAATCGTCCAGGATCAACAACGTCACGCCCGACGAAACGGCCTCGCGCGCTTCCCGCCCTGTTCGCTCCAAAGCGCTGCTGAGCGTCTCGCCCTCGTCGTAAGTGATGTCAATCGTTCGGGCGACCAATCCGGTCAGCGTTTCTCCCGCAAGGCCGGCGTGAGACGCCCGCAGTTGTTTCAGCCGCGCTTCGGCCGAAAATGGATTGGCCCCTATCTCGGCGCTCTCCGCGCTCTCGCTGAATTCGCGCTCGATGTCATTGATCAGACAGGTCCCGAACTCCTGCGCGACCGTCGCGTGCGCCGCCAGGAAATCACAGTCATCGCCCGCGCCGCCCAGCAGGATCGGCGATTTCAGTTCGATCTGCCGCCCGATCGAACCGCCTTCGGCGAGCGACGGCTTAGCGCCCAGAAAGACGCGAACGGAAAAGTGATCGCCTTCGCGCACACGGTCAATCGCGGGGTTGGTGACCACCGCTACCCGCTCGTGGAAGTAATCGCTCAGATTGCGACGGACTTTCGAGAAGGCGGCGAGCGGACCGTCGTAGCCGAGTCCGGAGAGCGGGTCTTTGCCCGTGACCATCGTCATCAGGTTGTCGACCTCTTCTTTCGTCCATCCCATCGCGGCCAGAGCGTCGGTGGCGGCCAGCGTGCGCTCGATCTTGATCGCGCGCTCTTTTTGCCGCTCTTCGATGGCCAGCGCGTCTTCGGGCGATTCGTTCTCCGTGTTTACAGAAGAGGGCGGCGGCGTGGCCTTCTCCCCTTCGTCATCGAAATTGAACAAGAATAGGCTGGAGGCCATTGTGACCTCGTTGAGCTGGTGGAAGTCGTAACGCTCCGAGGACATTTCGTGGATGCGCCGCTGCATCCGCTGGTGTTCGAAGACTTCGACCTCGCGGTCGCGCTTGACCAGCAACCCCATTTTCTCTCCGGGCGCGAGCGGCCTGGGGTCTTCGGCCATCGCCTCCAGCGGCACGACGCCTTTCTCAGACGAGGCGAAATATTCTTTCTCGGTCTTTCCGAACCATAGCGGGCGCAAGCCCAGCGCGTCACAACTGAAGACCACCTCATCGCCTTCGCGGGCGATGATCGCGGCGGGCCCTTGCGCGAGCGACCCGAACGCTCGGCGGAAGTAGCGGTGGAAAGGCTTGAGCGGCGTGTCGTACTTCTCGCTCTCGCTCCAGACGGGCGGGAAGATGATCTCGATGGTCTCCATCAGCGACAGACCGTAATTGAACATCAGGCATTCGACGACGCGGTCGAGAATCTGCGAATCGCTCGCGCTCGCCGGCAGTTGAAAGCCCAGCGCGACCGCTTCGCGCGTCAGCCGGTCGATCGAATTGATCTCGCCGTTGTGGCCAAGCGTCGAAAACATCTGCGCCTTCTCGGCGGCGGAGTTGGTGTTGGTGGAATAACGCCCGTGGCCCAGCGTGATCGCTGATTTGAATTCCGGCTTGGAGAGCTCGGGGAAATACCGCCGCAGCGCCTCGGCGTCCCCGCGAATCTTGTATACGACGCTGGTGTGACTCAAAGAGGCTACGTGGACCGGCAGTTCGCGTTCGAGCGCCATGTGAATATGAAAGGTTTCGCGGTTCCCCATCCTCCGCGCCCCGCGCGGGATCGCCGCCAGTTGCCAGAAGAGCGGCTCACCGGCCCGCCCCAGAGGGCCGAGAGTTTCGCGCCTGACCTGCGCTTCCTGTTCGAGCACGATCTCCATGCCGCGCGTCTCGAAGATCTCCACCGCGCGCCGCTTGATGTCGTCGTGATCGGACCTTGCCGCGGCGGGCAACATGAGGTGCGAAACAGTGAAGTAAGGATGATTGACAGTCGAGCCGAGCAATCCGCGCGATTCCAGATGATGCAGCCAGATTTCGCGCGGGATGTCGGTCTGAATGCCGGCGCCGTCGCCCTCCCCGGCGATCTCACCCGTCCGGTGCCCCATCTTGGTCAGCGCTTCGAGCGTGCGCTTGACGTTGCCGTGCGACGCCCTGCCGTCGCGTTTAACGCAGGCGATGATCGCGCAGGCGTCGCGTTCTTCTTCGATTCCCAACTGTTCGAGTAATGTCATGGGTTCCCACCTGGTGTCAGTTGTTTGGAGTCCCGCCTTCAGGCGGTCAAGACATCAATGACTCTCATTCGCCCTATAAAATTTGGCGATGATAAATCAAAAGCCCCAGCGAGTTTTCTTTTTCTCGCTGGGGCTTGGCTTATCTTGAGCCTCTTCATCTCGATTCAACGTTTGCCGCCAGCGAGTCGCATCCGTTTAGCCGCAATAGTCGGCGTAATGGCCGGGATGATGGTTACCGATACGGTGTTTTTAAAGCGATTTCGGCTTGCGCATTCAGCCGCTCGCTCACGGTCGCGGCACTGTACCGCGCGCGTAAGCAAGCGGTTCCTGAATACAACTGTCGAAAATGCTGTAAGGTTACGCTTCGTCATCTTTACGTTTATGAGGGCGACTCAAACCGAAATCTAGACCTCAACCCCGATTCAGACTCGCTCTCGCCTCTGAATCAGAACGCTGAACGGGATTTCTTATGGAAGAGACGCCGATAATCTTATTCAGCAGGAAGATAAGGTTTCCTAACTTGGTTTGTCCAATGACATTTTTTTATTTGGGGATAAACTAAGGTTATTCAAGGTGATTCGTGAGGCTTCGTGAAATGATCAGCCATTTACCAGTCGCCTGATAGTCGGCTCTATCTGCTCAAAATCGTTCGGTTTGATCAGGTACGCCTGCGCGCCGGCGTTCGCCGCCGCCGCCAGATCGGAATCGCGCGACAGCGCCGAGTAAAAGATTACCGGGGTGTTCGAATCGAACAGGCGTATCTGCCGACACAAATCAAGGCCCGTCCCGTCAATGAACTTGCCACTTAATATGTAAATGACAAAAGTCCCGCGCTTGGCCAGGCGCAACCCGTCGGAAAGCGTGTTGGCCGACACAACTTCATAGACAGAACCGTTCAGCCATTGGGTGAGCAGTTCACAAGACTCCGCATGCTCTTCGACATAGAGGATACGCATCGCACACCTATCACCTAACTTTTGAAGTACCATCCTGATCCTAGCCGGCTGTCTGAACTGGGATGCGGATCAGACGACTGCGACGGATTGTGTGTTGGCGCGTACGATGGTACCAAAAAAGCGAGCGGGCGGTAATTCGGAGAATTACTGGTATTGGCCGGTAAAAATACGGTAGACATCTACTGAGCGCTGTGGTTCGGCGGGAGCGAAATGGTGACCAAACCTATCTTGATGGCATACTGGACCAGTTCGGCGTTGGTTTGGACGCCGATTGCCTCCATCATTTCATATTTGTGGGACTCGACTGTGCGGGCCGAGATGTTCAGGATTGAGGCGACCTCTTTCATCGTGCGGCCTTCGGCGATGAGCTGCAGCACTTCGCGCTGGCGCGGCGTCAGTTTTACGGCAGGCTGTTCCGGCCCCTTGGCGGCGCCCATCAGGAAGCTTAACACGTCCCTGGTGATCAGTGGCGTGACATAGGCCCGTCCCTTGACCACTTCGTGGATGGCTGTGATGAGTTCTTCACCGGCGGAGGACTTGAGCAGATAACCGGAAGCGCCCGCGCGAAACGCCTCGGCCGCGAACTGCGCCTCGGCGTGCATGGTCAGGAAAATGATCTTGGCCGTGGCGCCGGCCCGCTTGAGATGGCGCGCCGCGTCAAGTCCGTTCAGCAGTGGCATGGAAATGTCCGCCACAATCACATCGGGCTTCAGTTTCTGAGCGGCGTCCAACAGCGCGCGCCCATCGCCGACCGTGCCGACAAATTCGAACTCGCCTTCCAACAGGCTTCTCAATCCTTCCGCCACGATGGTGTGATCGTCAGCCAGCAACACCCTTGGTTTGCTCATGCCCCCTCCTTAAAGGAATTAGCGCTCTCAATTCAGTCCCTGCGCCAGGCCGAGTTATCAATTCGAAACTGCCATGCAACAGTTTCACGCGCTCCTCCATACTGACCAGCCCAAGCCCAGGAGATTCCCGCGCATGTTCCGGATCGAACCCGACGCCTTGATCGGCGACGCGCAACTCGACGGCGCCGTTCACTCCGGTGAGTGTCACTACTGCGTTCCGAGCGCCCGAGTGTATGGCGATGTTGCGCAAAGATTCCTGCGCCACCCGGTAAAGACAAAGCGCCGCTTCGGACGGCAAGGCGTCGACGTCATACCGGATGTCGAGCTTAACGGTAATCCCTTCACGGTCGGAAAACTCCGCGCAATAAGAATTCAACGCGGCAGGCAGGCCGACGTGCTGCAGGATGGATGAGTGCAGTTCATGTGACACTTGCCTGATGCGTTCGGATAGCAAGTCCGTCTTCTCCCGGAGCTTGGCGATCTGCTCCAGAACTGCGGCGTCGGGGTTCGGGAATTGGCGCCTGAGGCGGCTGATGCCGATGGCCAGCGCCGCCACCTGCTGGTTCAAATCATCATGCAGTTCGCGCGCAATGTGCCTGCGCTCTTCCTCTTGCGCAGCGATCAACCGTCCGGCGAGGTCTTCTATCCGGGCATAGCTTTTACGCAGAGCCTCCTCGCTCTCGCGCAGAGCCTCCTCGGCCTCCTTGCGCTCGGAAATGTCAACAATCAAGCCGTTCACTTTCAGGCATTGCCCGCTTTCGTCGTAAACTGGCTTGCCATGCCCTTCCACCCAGCGCACGCTCCCGTCTGGCCAGATGACGCGGTATTCGACGCGGTACTCTCTCTTCTCCTCGACCGCTCTACACATCGCCTCCGTCGCCACCGGCAGGTCATCTGGGTGTACCCGGTCAGCCCAGGAGTAATAATCCGGATCGACGCTAAGTGGCCTGAGGCCCAAGACTGTGTAATGCTCCTTGGACCACTTGACGGCGTTGGTTCTCGTGTCCCATTCCCAAACTCCCATGCGCCCCGCTTCGAGCGCGAGCCGCAGTCGTTCTTCGCCCTCGCGCCGCTCCTCCTCAACCTGTTTACGTTCAGTGATATCGCGCCCGACTGCCTGAAATTCGACGACCTTTCCGTTTGCGTCCAGTATTGCGTGATCAACCCACTGCTGCCAGCCGATGCCGCCGTCGGGCAGCAGCACCTCGTGCTCGTCTATCTCAATGCGCGGGTTTTCGACTAAGGATTCGACGTGTTTACGAGCGGCTTCGCGCGCCGGCTCGGGGATGAGGTCGAGGAATTTCGTGCCGATAAGCTCTTCCTGCGTTTTGGCGAAGTAGCGGCAGTAAGATTCATTGACGAAGGTCAGAGTGGTGTCAGGCAAGTAGCGGCAGATCAACTCGGTCTGGTTCTCCACCACGCTGCGATACCGTTCCTCGCTCTCGCGTAACGCCCCCTCGATCATTTTGCGTCCCGTGATGTCCTCGACGATCCCGGCGAGCCGGTAAATCTCGCCGTCCTCGTCGCGGATGGGGAAGACCCGGTCGTGCACCCATCGGACTTCTCCGTCGGGCCGCGTGATGCGGAACTCCTCATCGAACTGCGCCCGCCCCGCGCTGCGCAGGGCGTCCAGGACGTGTTCAATGTCATCCGTGTGGATGGCTTCAAGCCATGAGCGGGAATCCTGATAGAGGCTTTCCCGCGAGCGACCCCAGATCTTTTCATACGCGGGGCTGACGTAGCGAAGTTGCCCTGGCGGGGTCTCGCTGAACCCCTCGGTGATGAAAAAAGCCGCGCCAATATTTTCAGCGAGTTGACGGAACCGCTCCTCGCTGTCGCGCAACGCCTCTACCGCCCGCGCCCGTTTGAAGGCCGGCCAGAGACGCGCGGTGAGGTCGCGCATCAGCTGCGTCTCGTCCGGACGCCAGTCCCGCGCATGCGGGTGATTTATATTCAAACTGGCTTCCCAATGCTTTTCGTTCAGAGCAGGAATGGTGACAAATGCGCCGACGCCGAATGACTCGTATTTGGGGGCGAAATCGCGAGTTCGCGGATCGGTCCTCACGTCGTTGACCACAGCGGCCTGCCCGGCATCGAGCGCATGGCGGAACTCTGGTGTGGTGAAATCACTGATGCGGTATTCGCCCACTATGCTTTTCCCATCGAGACGCCAACCATGCCAACTTTCACGAACAACCGCCAAATCAGCCGCCGGGTTTACTTCGATAACTTTGCAACTGGTCACGCCGAGGTATTCCCCGAGCCTGCCTGTCGCCAACCGGATGATTTCGTCCGCATCGGCGATCTGCGACAGCTCGAAGTCAAGCTGGTTGATGAATTGTGTGTTGAGTTCGGCCCGCTTGGTTTCGGTGATGTCTTTGACGTAAGTCAAAAAGTGGACGGGTCGGCCATGAGCGTCGGTCACAATTGAGCAATTAAGATCTACCCAAACCGTGTGGCCGTCTTTATGGATGTAGCGCTTTTCCAGGCCGAAGGATTTGATCTCACCGTTGATCAGCCGTTGGCGCTGACTCCAATCAGCTTCGAAGTCGTCCGGGTGCGTTACATCCTTGAAGCAACCTTCCAGCAACTCCTCTTCCGTATAACCCAGTAATTCGCAGAGCGTCGGCGGAACTTTCAACCAACGCCCATCGAGGCTTGCCTTGGTCACCATCACGAGCGAGAAATCCTCGGTGCGGGCCAATTGCGCCGTGGTTTCTCGCAGCGACTCTCCCACGCGCTGTCGCTCCCGGAGGAGCACAGCCAGACAGAGCAAGGGCACTGAGATCACACATAGGAACAGTTGGAGCGTCAATGTGTCTCCGCCCGGCGCCTGTGCGGAAAACGGCCCCCGCCCCAACTCCGCGTTCCAAATGGCAAATGCCGTGATCAGGGAAAGGGCGCTGGAGACTCCACGCGGCCCGAACCGGACCGCCGCATATAAGAGAAGCGGGAAAGGGAGATAGATCAGTACAGGAGAGTGGCCCTGGCCTCCGATGGCGCCACTCAATGCTTTGAACCCGACCAGGATCAGCGCCGCCATCAGCAGAATACCCTCGATATAGCGTTTCACGCCGGCGCACCGCAGAGCGCAAACGCCGCCGACAACCCAGTAAAGGATCATCGGCGTAAGCAATAAATTCGCCAAAGCGTCCCCGAGAAACCATCGCTGCCAGGCGCTCCAGTAGCTGTCTCCGACGGCGAGGCGCGTCGCGGCCCCCACGAAGGCGGAAAGCATCGGAACCCCCAGAACTCCAACCGCGAAGAACTGAACTAGCTCCTGCACACTTGTTAGCCGAGTGGGCCCATTATTTAGGCGCCTCAAGAGCGCAGCGGATATGACGGCTTTGAGCGAGTCGTTTATGTAAACCGCCGGCAAAAACCAGGTCGGTATATCGGGCGGGACGGCTACTAACAACCTGATCGGTAAGGGGGCCAGCAAGTATAACCACCATCTTCGCGGACGCGCCAACAACAGAGCGCAAAGAAGAACTGCGTCCGGTGGCCAAAACGGAGCGGCGCTGACGTGATGAAATAACATCCCGTACGCGTAAGCGAGATAAAAAGCCGTCGAGAAAAGCAGGACTTTCAGTATTGTGCGGGCGCGTGGCGCCACTCGCCTGACGGTCTCCCTCAATGGCATGCCATCTCGAGGCGGGAGCAATTCAATCTTCTTCGCTCTATCGTTAGATTTCACTGGCCGCATAATTTCTGGACCTCAGGGTGAAGGGTTTGCGCCTATTGCTCCGCGCCGGCAGCCTGACTGAGCATGGCGCCTTTAGAGCCGGGAATGACGGCGCCGAGCAGGTTTATGATTTTGCCCTGGCGAATGGAGAGACCAGAGGCAATGGGCCAAATTCCGGACTTTTCGGTATCCTGACCTATTTTCCCGTCAGATCGGCCCTGCGCTTGATGATGTAAGCTCGGATCGCCTCGACATCATCGGCGCTCAGCCATTTGCCGAACGCCGGCATCCCGCGCGACGAATAATCACCGTCGAGCACGATCTCCTTATACATCTTGAAGACTTCCGGCTTCGACATCGGCAAGGCCGTAATAAGCCCGCCGCCCCCGACCGCTCCCGCTCCGTGACACACTGCGCACCACTGCGTGAATATAGCGCCGCCTTTATCGATCATTTCCGCGGTCGCATTCGACTCGATCGGCGGCGCTTGGGTCATCGGACGCTTCGGCAATGCGGCCAGCGACTCTTTTGCGCCGAGCGCGAATGTCAGCAACCTGCCCACGTTCTGCATGTTGACGTCCGTCAGCGCGTATCCGCCGACCAGCGCGAAAGACCCGCCCCAACCCGCCATCACCGACACGTACTGAACGCCGTCAATCTCGTAAGTCATCGGCGAGCCGATGATGCCGATGCCGACCGGCGATTCCCACAGTTTCTCGCCTTTGTCGGCGCTGTATGCAATGAAGCGCCCGTCGGACGTCCCTTGAAACACCAGATCGCCGGCGGTGGTCAGCGTGCCGCCGTTCCACATCATCTTGTATTGCGCGCGCCACCGTTCCTTTTGCGCGACCGGGTCCCAGGCCAGCAGATGTCCTGTGGGTATTGACGGCGGCGCGTCCTTCATCGGCGAAAAATCGACGCCCGTGTTCCACGCTCCGGGTCTGTATTTGAACTTCGCGTCGGGCGTGTAGAGGCCGGGGAAATCCTGAGCCGGAATGTAGACCAATCCGGTTTGCGGATTGAAAGACATCGGCATCCAGTTGTGCCCGCCCAACGGCCCCGGCTTCTGAACTGAAAACCCGCTCTTGTAACGCGACTCGGGATTTTCAACGGGCCGCCCAGTCTTCTTATCGACGCCTTTCGCCCAGGTTATTTCGACGTATGGCTCGGCTGAGATCAGTTCGCCCGTGGCGCGGTCGAGCACATAAAATATTCCGTTCTTCGGCGCCTGCATCAAGACTTTTCGCGCGCGCCCCTCGATGTTCAGATCGGCCAGGATCATGTGCTGGGTTGCGGTGTAATCCCAGGTGTCGCCGGGCGTGATCTGATAATGCCAGACGAGTTCGCCCGTGTCGGGTCGGAGCGCGAGGATGCAGGAGAGATATAGATTATCGCCGCCTTGCGGGCTGCGAATCTGCTGATTCCAGGGCGAGCCGTTGCCCGTGCCGACGTAAAGCAGGTCGAGTTCGGGATCGTAAGCGAGTGAATCCCAGACCGTGCCTCCGCCGCCCATCTTCCACCATTCGCCCGTCCACGTCTTCGCGGCCTTCTCCAATGCGGGCGATTCAAATGGCGCCGACGGATCGCCCGGGACGGTGTAGAAGCGCCATGCCTGCTTACCCGTCTCGGCGTCGTAGGCCGAAACGTATCCGCGCACGCCGTATTCGGCGCCACCGTTGCCGATGATCACCTTGCCCTTCACAACTCGCGGCGCGCCCGTGATCGTGTATGGCTGATTCTGATCAACAGTCGTGACATGCCAGACAACCTTTCCGTCAGCGGCGTCGAGCGCGATCAACCGCCCGTCGAGAGCTCCGACATAAACCATGCCTCTGTAAACGGCGACTCCGCGATTGACCACGTCGCAGCATGCGCGCGCGCCGTATGAACGCGCGACCTGCGGATCGTACTTCCACAGCTGCCGGCCCGTCTTCGCGTCGAGCGCGTAGACGACGCTCCAACTGCCCGTCGTGTACATCACGCCGTCGATGACAATCGGCGTCGCCTCGAGCCCGCGATTGGTCTGCGTATCGAACGACCAGGCCAATCCAAGCTTTTGAACATTGTTTGAATTAATCTGTTTCAGCGGGCTGTATCTAGCTTCGGAGTATGTGCGCCCATGCGTGATCCAGTCGCCCGCGCGCGCGTCGGCTTGCCGCAGCGACTTGTCATCAATATTTATAGCAGGCTTTTTCTCCGCAGGTTGACTCTTCTGCGCCTGACGCGCGGGAACCAATAACACGCAGCAAAGAAGCAAGCCAATGATGGCGATCTTTGTCCGACGCTTGAAAAGCAAGGTAAGGTTAATGCTCATTACGCGCAATCTCCCGAAGCTTAATGATTGAGAAACGACGGCTGGTTGCGGGACAGAAAACTACGCCTGACGGAGAGAATCGTCAAGCGGCGGCGGGAGAGCGGATACGTCGAGTTTTTACGCGCCCTGAGAGAGCTTTACAAGAAAGACAACAAAGGCTGAGGAGCCTTCATGTCGCTTTGCGACGTCCGGAAGCTATGAGAAAGCGTTTGGAGTTCCGCAATCAGGCGGCAGCGGTCGAATGTATGGTATTCAGTAAACTACGAAAGCTACCGTCGGATTGCGGACTCCAAACGCTTTTATCGCGATCTGCTTATAAGCCCCCCTCGTTGGCTTTGATCATGAGATATATAACCAGGAGCGTCACCCCGATCCCAATCCCGGCCGCGATGGCGATGATCGCCCCCGTCGAAAGATTGTTCCCTTTCGCCTGCGTGACATCGCCGTATGCGACTCTGGTCTCAGCGCCGGTCTTCGCGTCAGCGATAACGAACGCCTCTTCCTCGACGCGGCTGACATAGCCCTTGAGTTTTGTCTTGTTGCGCAGCTTGACTGATATCACCGCGTCCTTACCGGCCCCGAGTTTCGCGACGCCGGCTTTCACTTTCGCGGCCAACGCCGCTTCTTTCTCCTCTTTAGTCCTGGCCAATGCCGCCGATGCTGATGGAGCGACGAAGAGAGAAAGCAGCAGAGAGGCGGTAAGAAACAGCGACAAGTTTTTCTTGAACATGATTTTTCCTCCGCAGTGGTGAATTTCGTTCGTGACCGAGATGGGCAATCGCCATTCCGTGGCATGCGAAGACTTGCAGCCGTTGCTATCTGCTTACAATAGAGTTGATAGGCGGATTTATGTGTTGAAGCTGAGAGCGCTGAAGCGCCATTTTTAGCGGCCAGTAGTCGGGAATTCCTTGCGGCGCCTCTCCCGATTGAAGAAAGGTTTCGTCCTCGATCTCGAAAACGGTATCGCGATTTACTGACTGTACCGCGCGCCTAAGCAAGCGGCGGGTCTCGCGAACATCCGCCTGTTTACGCGCGGCGCCGTACCGGAGCCTCAAGCTGGCAGACTTACCTCAAGCAATTCAAGCCCTGCGCCGGCCCGCAGCGTGTAGTCCACGCCCGCAGGGATGACGCAACTATCCCCGGCCAGCAACTGATGATTCCCTCGCCCCCCTTGCCCTGTGCTGTCTATCCCGATCTCGCCCTGCAGAATAAATAGAAACAACAGCTCGCCCGAATGCCCTTTAACCATTGCCGTGATCGCCGAATTGGATTTCACGACGCGCGCCGCCGCCAAACCATTCGTCGCCGCCGCGACGCCGGTGTCACGCTCTTCAAATCCGTCAATTCCCCATGGCGCCCAACTCGCTTCGCGCGCGCGATGATGCGCGAAACGCTGGCCGCCGAAGAGCCGTTCGGGCAAAATCTCGCGCGTGGGAAGCCGCAGTTCGTGATCGGCGCGGGTTTCATACTCCGCCGGACAAGCGACTTCGATGACCTCAAGGCCGGCGGAGGATTCCAACACGCGATGGCGAATCTCCGGCGGTTGCAGCGCGCAATCGCCAGCCTCTAGCGCGAAGGGCGGACCCTGGTCTTCATAAACCACGCGCGCCCAGCCTGTTTTACAGTAAATCATCTGAAAGAGCGCCTTGTGGTAATGCGTATAATCCGGCGTTTCGCCGCCGTCGGGGATGCGAATGTGCGAGGCGATGAAACGCCCGCCGAGCCTTCCCGGAATCAGATCACGGTATTGCATGCCCGCCCGCCCCATATACCATTCGTTGTTTGCGGCGTTCAGGCGGCTGATCACGAATCCTCGGTCGCCTTCCGGCAAATCAATAGGAATGTCCGGCATAATAGTTGGCGCCGGGTTACGAAAGCCTCGTGTAATCGGCTTTGCGCTTCACCGGCTTGAATCCTTCTTCGACAATCACGTTGACCAGCATCTGTTCGGTCGCCTTGTGATTCGCGCCTGCTTTTGAAATCACGTTCTCTTCGATCATCGTCGAGCCGATGTCGTTGGCGCCGAAATGAAGCCCGCGCCGCCCATCTTTCAAACCCACCGTCAGCCACGAGACCTGAACGTTCGGAATGTTGTTCAAGTAAACCCTCGAGAGCGCGAGCCACCGCAAATACTCTTCGGCCGGCATGCGATCGGGAATGATCTTGCCCAGCGGCGTGTTGTCAGGCTGGAACGTCCACGGGATGAATGAGACGAAGCCTGGTTTGCCTGAATCGAGCGCGCGCCGCTGCGACTGGCGCAATTTTTCGAGGTGTTGAATCCGGTGCGAGATTGTTTCGCCGTACCCGATCATCATCGTCGCCGTAGTCTTGATTCCGAGTTTATGCGCGGCCTCCATCACATCGAGCCACTCCTGCGAGTTGCATTCGGTGCGGCGCTTGCGGCGAATCTCGTCTACCAGAATCTCTCCGCCGCCGCCCGGAATGCTATCTAATCCGGCGTCGCGCAACCCGCTGATCACTTGTTCGTAACTCATCCCGAAGGTCTTCGACATCCCGTAAATCTCCGTCGGCGAGAAGCAATGAAGGTGAATGCCGTAACGGCGCTTCAACTGGCTGAGCAATCCGGTGTACCAATCCATCGGCAGGTCGGGATGCAATCCGCCCTGCATCAGCACGCCGCTGCCGCCGAGCTCGATCATTTCTTCGACCTTCTCGAAAATTTCGTCGTAGCCCAGCACGTAGCCTTCGGGGTGGCCCGGCTTGCGATAGAACGCGCAGAAGTTGCAGACCGAAAAACAGACGTTCGAGTAATTGATATTGCGGTCGACCACGTAGGTCACGGCGTTGTCGGGATGAAATTCGCGGCGCAGATCGTCTGCAAGGCGGCGCAGGTTTTCGGTCTCGGCCTCTTCGATCACGCGCGCCCATTCGTCATGTTGAAGGTGTTCACGATTCGCAATTCGGTCGAGAAGGTCAGCGACCGGTTGAGTAATGATTGCTGATGTCGCCATATGTTTTTTTTGGTTGAATCTGATGACGGTTTAGAGCGCATTTTATCCTGTGTGGCGTCATTGGTACAGTATCGCGCGTAAGCAAGCCGTCTCCCTGCGGTGGGCGCGCGCAGCAGTAGCGCGCGGTACTGTACCGGCGCCCCAATTTGGGTATACTACCCGATCTTCACTCATATTCTTTTTTACAAGGAGCATTCAAATGAAACCATCACGAGTCGTCGAATTCATGGAGAAGATGGAGCCGAATAGCGTCGCGGTCTTCGCCGGCGCGCATGAGATCAAGCGCAACCACGACACCGATTTCGAGTTCCGTCAGGACACCGATTTTTACTACTTGACGCGGTTGAACGAACCCGATTGTGTGGCCGTGCTCGCGCCCTCGAATCCCGAACACAAATACGTTCTCTTCGTCCGCCCGCGAATCCGCGAGGAGGAGATTTGGACCGGCATACGGGCCGGCGTCGAAGGCGCGATATCACAGCACGGCGCGGACGCCGCTTATGAAATCGGCAAGCTTTCAGAAGTCCTGCAGAAATACCTGCAGAATGTCGAAAAGCTCTATTACCGTTTCGGTAACAACGAGCAATTCGATCTCAAAGTTATCTCGACCGTCAAATACATCCGAGACAAGGTTCGCGGCGGAGTCTACCCCCCGACGGTGATCATTGATCCCGGCACAGTTCTGCACGAGATGCGGCTGCGTAAGAACGAAGACGACCTGACCAGCCTGCGCCGCGCCGTCGCCATCAGCGGCGAAGGTCACATCGCCGCGATGAAACATTGCAAACCGGGGATGTACGAGTACGAGCTCGAAGCGATTGTCGAATACGTCTTTCGTAAGAGCGGCGCGGCCGGCGTCGGATACCCGTCAATCGTTGGGTCGGGATTCAACACGACGATCCTGCATTACAACACCAACAACGACCGGATCAAAGACGGCGACATGGTGCTCATTGACGCGGGCGCCGAATACAACCTCTTTTCCGGCGACATCACCCGCACTTTCCCCGCGAACGGCAAATTCACGCGCGCCCAGCAGGCGATTTACGAGGTTGTGCTCAATGCCAATAAAGAGGTCATCAAGATGGTCAAACCCGGCGAGAGCTTCATGAAGCTGCACGAGAAGGCCGTCGATGTGGTCTCGGAAGAATTGCTCAAGCTGGGCCTCCTCGCCGGCTCCCCGCAAGAAATCGTCGAAAACGAGTCGTACAAAAAATTCTTCATGCACCGCACCGGCCACTGGCTCGGAATGGACGTCCACGACGTCGGCCGCTACAAAGCGCAGGACGGTTGGCGAAAACTTGAGCCGGGGATGGTCTTCACCGTCGAGCCCGGCGTTTACATCGCCGCCGGAACCGAAGGCGCGCCCGAGGAATATTACAACATCGGCGTGCGCATTGAAGACGACGTGCTGGTGACCGAAGACGGTTTCGAGGTGTTGACCTCGAAGACGCCGAAAGAAGTCAAGGATGTCGAAGCTACGATGAAAGAGTCAGTGATGATCGCGGTCTAAGACCTGCGGGATCACGATTGGAATTCCCACTACCCGGAGAGGATTAATGGCGAAAGAGTACGATGTTGTCGTGCTTGGCGCAGGGCCTGGAGGTTACGTTGCGGCCATCCGCGCCAAACAGCTCGGGCTGAAGACAGCCGTCATCGAAAAACAGTATTGGGGCGGCGTCTGCCTCAATGTAGGTTGCATTCCGTCCAAGGCGCTGCTCCGAAACGCGGAGCTGGTTCACATTTTCAAACACGAAGCCAAGACGTTCGGCATTAACGTCGAAGGAAGCGTCAGTTTCGATTACGGCGAAGCGTTCCGCCGAAGCCGCAAGGTGGCCGACGGCCGCGTCAAAGGCGTACGCTTCTTGATGAAGAAGAACAAGATTGACGAATACGAAGGCTGGGCTACATTCACCGACTCGCGCGCTTTGAACGTGAAGCTGAACGCAGGCGGCGAAGAGACCATCAAGTTTAAAAACTGCATCATCGCCGCGGGCTCGACCACCCGCCTTATTCCCGGCTCGAAGCTGAGTGAGCGCGTCGTCACTTACGAAGAGCAGATCATGGAAGACCATCTCCCGGGGAGCGTCATCATCGCGGGCGCGGGCGCCATCGGCGTCGAGTTCGCCTACGTGTTCAACAGTTACGGCGTTGACGTAACCGTCGTGGAGTTTCTTGATCGCGTCGTTCCGCTGGAGGATGAAGAGGTGTCAGCGGAGTTGAGTCGGCAATTCCGGCGCAACGGGATCAAGGTCATGACCGGAACGCGAGTAGACAATATCGAAGACACAGGCCGGAACGCCCGCGTCACCGTCACCACGCCGGACGGCAAACGGCAGACGCTCGAAGCCGACAAGGTTCTGCAAGCCATCGGCTTCAAACCGCGCGTCGAAGGCTACGGCCTGGAAAAAACCGACGTCAGGTTGACCGAGCGCGGCGCGATTGAGATCGACGGCAAGATGCGGACCAATATTCCGCACATCTACGCCATCGGCGACGTGACCGCCAAGCTGATGCTCGCGCACGTGGCCGAGGCGATGGGCGTCATCGCCGCCGAAAACATCGCGGGAGTCGAAACCATCGAGCTGGAATTCGACATGATGCCTCGCGCCACTTACTGCCAACCGCAGATCGCCAGCTTCGGTTACACCGAGAAACAGGCGCGCGAGCGAGGCCACGATATCAACGTCGCCAAGTTTCCATTCACGGCGAACGGCAAGGCGCAGGGGCTGGGCGACCCCACCGGCTTCGTCAAATTGATCAGCGACAAAAAATACGGCGAGATGCTCGGCGCGCACATGATCGGCCCTGAAGTGACTGAACTATTGCCGGAGTTGACGCTGGCTCGATTCGCCGAGTTGACGCCGCGCGAGATCGCCCGCAACGTCCACTCACACCCGACGCTGAGCGAAGCCATCAAAGAGGCCGCGCACGGGTTGGAAGGGCATATGATCAATTTTTAGA
>DASTMP010000378.1:0-34357 GCA_035714085.1 Blastocatellia bacterium | reverse complement strand
TTCGGGCTCGTCTGTGCGACTCGGGACAGGCTCCTCAGCGAGTTGAAGCTCAGGTAACTAACGACCTCACTCCACCGCTCGTCCTGTCCCATTTTGCCGCACATTCTGAATCTCATTGCGCTTTCTCGCTTCATCGTTTCATGGCGTCGCAACGCGACATGAAGGCTCCTCTGAAAATAACCACGAAGAAACGAAGAAAACGAAGATAGAACAGAAGAAAGTCTTCGTGCTCTTCGTTGCTTCGTGGTTGATTTTCATTCTTTTCCAGGCGTCCCAATGCGACATGAAATCTCCTCAGAAAATAGAGAGGATTTGCAGGATTTTTCAGGGTTTTATGAATTGAGATCAATCCTGAAAAATCCTGCAAATCCTCTCTATTTTCTTCGTTTCATGGCGCCGCTATAAGATTTTCTCTTTTCCTTCGTGTATCTTTGGAGCGGCTTCGTGGATGTTTTCCGAGGAATTGATGAACCGCACCGACCGATTGCTCGCCATAGTGCTCGAGTTGCAGCGCAAAGGTTCGCGCCGCGCCGAAGACCTCGCCGCGACTTTCGAGACCAGCAAGCGCACGATCTATCGCGACATCCAGGCGTTATGTGAATCTGGCGTGCCTGTCGTATCTCACGCCGGCGTCGGTTATTCGCTGGTCGAAGGCTATTTCCTGCCGCCGGTCAGCTTCAGCGCCGACGAGGCGACGATGTTGCTGCTCGGCGGCGATTTCGCCGCGCAGAACTTCGACGCTCAATACCGCGACGCCGCGGCGTCGGCCAGCCGCAAGATCGAGGCCGTCCTCTCTGAAAAACTTCGCGGCGAGGTCGAATACCTGCGCGACAGCATCGCCTTCGTCGCGCCCGCGACGCTGACCTCTGGCGAATCGGCGTCTTTCCTGCCCCAACTCCGCCGCGCGATCATTGAACGCAGGACAATCAGGTTCGGCTATCACACGCGCTATTCACAGGACGGGCGCGACGCCAGGAACACGCGCGAGGCCGACCCTTACGCGATGCTGCATTACGGCTACGCGTGGTACCTGATCGGCCATTGCCACCTCCGACAGGAAATCCGCAATTTCCGGCTCGACCGGATGACCGGGCTGAGACTCCTGGACAAGACGTTCAATCGCCCGTCGAATTTCAGACTCGAACAACCGGTCGACGATCAACGAAATTTGAAAGTCGTCGCGTTGTTCAGCCCTGATGTCGCGCCATGGGTGCGCGAAGCGCGGTCTTATTACGTCGACTCGATGGAAGAGGTCGCGGACGGTTTGCTAGTAACGTTGCGCGTCCGCGTGGAGAACGAAATCTTTCAGTGGCTCTTCAGTTGGGGATCGCAGGTTCGCGTCCTCGAACCTGAGTCGTTGCGGCTGCGCCTCGTGACCGAAGCCGGAAAAATTCTGGAAAATTATTCCGGCTGAAAAGTTGCTGACATAACGTTGTCACTCGGCCGGTGTAAACTGCGCGCGTTTGTAATCAAAATGTGGGACGGGCTTGAGTCTGTCCCTGGCCGGGACGAGACAGACTAAAGCCCGTCCCACACTTTTAAAGGAGATTGAGATGAACAAACAAGCGCTTTTGGGACAACGCGAATATTTCAAAATGGTTCACGGCGTGACGTTGCGATTGATCGGAACGTTTTCGGAAAAAGACCTGGATTATCGCCCGCAGCCGGGGCTGCGTTCGGTGCGCGATCTGATCCTCCACATTTATGGAGGCGAGAAGGTGATAGACGAGGGAATCAAGCATGGGAAGTTCACAGAGGAGGTTATGAACAAATACGTGCCGGAGACGGAGGAGAGCAAGGCGATAGCAGCGACTTTGAAGACCGTCGCCGATTGCCAGAAATACGCGCGCGATTGTCATCAGGCGGCGGACGATGCGTTGGCCCGGTTGACTGACGAAGACCTGGCGCGCCAGATCGAAGCGCCTTACGGCGTGTTCCCGGTTTGGCGGCATTTCGCGTTCGCCTACGACGAACACTGGCATCATCGCGGACAGCTTTACACCTACGCCAGATTGCTGGGCAAAGAGCCGCCGATGCTCTATGACTACGAAAACTCGCCCGCGTAGCATGAAAATTCATGGGATCGTCTTGAATGGGACTTATAAGACCTATAAGCCCCATTCAAGGGGCGATTTTCATTATCTCAGGGAACATGAACGATCACTCTGGAGGAATAGATGAATCTTCAAATGACAAGAGCCGAGGAATTTAAAGCGCTCCACGAGCGGCCCGGTATATTCGCCATTCCCAATCCCTGGGATGCAGGTTCGGCGAAGTTGCTCGCAAGTCTGGGATTTGAGGCCCTCGCCACCACCAGCGCGGGCTTCGCGTTTTCTCTCGGAAAGCCCGACCGCGCAACCGCTGTCAGTCGCGAAGAGAGTTTGGAACACGCTCGGGTCATCGTCGAGGCCACGAGTCTGCCGGTTTCCGCCGATTTGGAGAATGGCTTTGGCGATGATCCGGAAACATGCGCTGAAACGATCCGGCTTGCGGCAAAGGCCGGCCTGGTAGGCGCCTCCATCGAGGATGCGACGGCGCGAATTGAGGACCCCGTCTATTCGTTTGACCTGGCGGTGGATCGGGTCAAAGCAGCGGTGAGAGCCGCGCGCGATCTGCCTTTTCCGTTTATGCTGACCGCCAGGGCTGAGAATTTCCTTCTTGGTCGCCCGGATATTAAAGACACGATCAGGCGTCTCGAAGCCTTCGCCGACGCCGGGGCGGACGTGCTCTACGCGCCGGGCTTGAAAACGCGAGCGGATATAGGCGCCGTCGTCAAGGCAGTAGCGCCGAAGCCGGTGAACGTTATTATGGGTCTTGCCGGGGTCAGTCTCTCATTAGACGAACTCGCCGACCTTGGGGTTAAAAGGGTAAGCGTTGGTTCAGCCCTCGCCCGCGCGGCTTATGGCGCATTCCTTAGCGCGGCGGAGGAGATTCGCCGGGAAGGCTCTTTTACTTTTGCAGAGAAGGCTGTTCCGTTTGCTAAGATCAACGCCATGTTCAATCCCTGATTCTCACTGCGCCGCAAAAACTTGACGGACACCCCCCACACTGCCCGCGATTGACCTCTCGCGTCCAGCCAAACTATTATCAGCCCATGATCGGCCTGCCTGAGTTAACAGTCCATCCAAGCCAATTATTAAACTATCTGTTAATGGATCGACCCAAATAGCGTTTATGCCAGTGGAGGACGACGCAAATGAGGTTAGCAAGGAGGTCAATGTGGCATTGAGCGCTACTCGATTTAAGGTGATTCCGGGCGCGAAATCAGATACGCCGACCGACCCGGCGCCAGTTTCGATACGCGATCTGGAGGGCCTGTTCCGCGAGCATCACGACCGCGTATTCCGCGCCGCCTACCGCGTCACCGGCAGCGTTGTGGACGCCGAGGACGTGCTGCAGACGGTTTTTCTAAGACTGTCGCGGCGGGGCGATGTGAACCTGGAGCCGAATCCGGGGAGCTATCTTCATCGCGCAGCGATCAACGCCGCCCTGGACCTCCTGCGTCAGCGCGCGCGAACCGAATCCATTCCGATTGACGACGTGGCGCAGGTCCTGGCGGCCAATCCGAGATTCAGTCCAGAACTGCAACAGCGAAACCGCGAATTGCGCGATTGCCTGCGCCACGCGATCTCGAAGCTCGGCGAAAAGTCCGCCGAGATGTTCGTCCTGAAATATTACGAAGGGTACGACAACACCGAGATCGCGCGGTTGATGGGGACATCGGCTATGGTCGTGGGCGTCTTGCTGCACCGCGCGCGCGCCAGAGTCAAAAAAGAAGTCGGGAATTTTCTGGAGGGAGGTCCATCCACCACCAAGGGCGCGAACATCAAGGAGCGGAGGTGAAAAGCTATGAAAATGACGGACAGGGAATTGAACAACATCGTTGATGACGTGACTGCTGAAATCTGCAGCGAAAAGCTGGATTCGGCCGTCGTTGTAGGCGCGGCCCGGCGCGTTTGGACGCGGATGACGGGCGAGGAGGCCGCCATCGCCGCCGGAGTCAGGCCGGTCGAACAGATTCGCAACTGCGATGATTTTCAGGCGCTGATCCCAGCCTATTTGCAAGGCTTTTTGTCGAGCGCTCGCACGACGCTGCTCGAAGATCATACGCGCGAATGCGTCCCGTGCCGCAAGGCTCTGAAACAGGCGCGTCATGGCAATCAGGAGGCGATTCGTTTGCAGGAGCAGAGGGCGAAGGCCGCCGTGACCAATCGCCGGGCGAGCGTGTTGCGGTGGGCAGTCGCCGCCGTATTGGTCGCCGGCCTGGGGCTGTTCGCATGGCCGTGGATATATCGCTCGCTCAATTCACTCAGCACGCTGAGCGCGGTCGTCGAGGCGGCGCAGGGCGGCGTGTACAAAGTCACCGGAGACAAGACGCAGACCGTCAAGACTGGCGAGAAGCTTTTGCGCGGTGAACGCATCCGCACGGCGAAGAGTTCCAGCGCGGTGGTGAAGCTGAGCGACGGAACGCTGGTCGAAATGCGCGAGCGTTCGGAATTTTCGGTCAACGACACCGCGGCGGGCGCGACGATCAATCTCGAACGCGGCCAGGTGATAGTCCAGGCGGCGAAACAGCGCGACCGCAAACTGTTCGTGCAGACCGACGACAGTCTGGTCTCGGTGACCGGCACGATCTTTTCGGTCAACAGCGGCGCCAAGGGCTCGCGCGTCTCGGTGATCGAAGGCGAAGTCCATGTGGACAACGCGGGCAAAGACCTGGTCCTGCATGCCGGCGGTCAGACGACGACGCACGACAGCATCGAGCGCATCCCGGTCAGGGAAGAGGTCGCCTGGAGCCGCGACGCCGATCGCTATATCAAAATGCTCGACGCGATCCGCGGCCAGATTGACCAGCAACTGGCGATGCCGGGCAACCGCTATTCGACCCGATTGCTCGATCTGGTTCCCGGAGACACCGTGCTCTACGTGGCTATTCCGAACGTCGGCGAGACTCTGGCGCGCGCGAATCAAATCCTGCAGGAGAATTTGCAGCAGAATTCGGAATTGCGCGGATGGTGGGAGCAAGAACAGAAAGAATCGAATAAGCGTCAGGGCATGAATCAGGCGATCGAGCTGATGCGAGAATTCGGAGCTCATCTCGGCGACGAGATCGTGATCGCGGCTTCGGCCAACCCCAAAGGCTCGGGCGAGCCTGAAGAGCCTGTTCTGCTGGCCGAAGTGAGGGACGGCGGCGCTTTCCGCAGCTTCCTCGAAGGGCAGCTGGAGAAACTCGATTCCGAGAAGAAGCATGCGCGCATAGTCGACGACCCGATGAATATCGAGTCAGGTGGCAAGGATGAATTCTTCATCTGGATCACCGGCGATCTGGTCGCGGTCTCGCCCCGGCAAGATTCGTTGAAGAGCCTTGCGGCGAGGATGCGGCAGGGCGCCAAGCCTTTCTCCTCGACGCCTTTCCACGCGCAGATCGCCAACCTCTACCGCGACGGCGCGGGATTGGTGATCGCCGCAGACCTCGACCGGATCGTGATGCAGTCGCTACGCAAGGAGAAGGACGCGGCGGCGGCTCAGCAACTGGGCGTGACCGATCTGCGCTACTTCATAGTCGAGATCAAAGAGAAAGACGGCAGGCCTTATAACCGCGCGGTTGTCAGCTTCCGCGAGAATCAACGCGGCATCACGTCGTGGCTCGCCCAACCTGGGCCGATGGGCGCGCTCGAATTCATCTCGCCCGACGCCAGCCTGGTCGCGGCCTTCGTCGTCAAAGAACCGACCGCGCTCGTTGACGATCTGCTTGAGGCTTTGAAGAAAGCCGACCCGAAGGCCTGGGATGATTTGCAGAAGTTCCAGGCCGAGCAAGGCGTTGATCTGCGCAACGATTTCGCGGCGCCGCTGGGCGGCGAATACGCGTTCGCGCTCGACGGCCCGGTGCTGCCCGTTCCGTCATGGAAGGCCGTCTTCCAGGTTGACGATCAGCAGCATCTGCAACAGACACTCGAACTCACGGTCGGGAAGATCAACGCCGAGCTTTCCAAGAGCGGCAAGAAGGGCCTCGCGTGGGCGCGCGCCGAAAGCGGCGGACGAGTATTCTACACGCTGAAGTCACTCGATTACGGCCCGGAGGTGAACTACACATACGCATACGGCTACTTCATCGCCGCGCCCAGCCGCGCGCTGGTCGAGAACGCGATTCAGTATAAAGATACTGGCCACATGCTGCTCGGATCGCCGAAGTTCAAAGCGACGCTGCCCGAAGACAAACAAGTCAACTTCTCCGCGATGGTCTACCAGAACGCGGGATCGATCCTCGCGCCCGTTGCCAACGCCGTCGGCGGCGTGGCGGACGCAGGCGCGCCGAAAGAGGTTCGCAACAAGATCAGGCAGCTGCTCGGTGGCAAGGCCGGTCTGGCTTACGTCTACGCGCTGAACGACCGGATGGTTATGTCGGTCAACAGCGAGGACGGCCCAGTTGGCTTGAGTCCTTCGGACCTGCTCGGTTTGCCCGGATCGTCAGGCCTCGGTCACATCATCCAGATGGCCACGCATTGAGCGCAAGCCTGCCAAGCTGCTGATGGCGTACGGTACGTGGAGTGTCAGCGACATGGGCTTCGATCAAACAGCCTATTGATTGAAGCCCATGTCGCTGACACTCCACGTACCGTACCGCTCTCTAAACCCCAACGTATTTGTGGCGGCGACTACTAATGACAAACGGATGTAGGGCTGACGATTCGAGAGGCGACCAGGATGAGATCGAAACTTGTCTTCGCATTAATGGCTGCCGCCGCGATTGGATTGATGTTGATAGCGCGTGGCTGTTCGGGACGCAAAGATAGCGCGGCGACGAAAGTTGAAACGGCAAACGGTGTAGTGGCCGGCGATAAATCTCAATCGGCGGAGATCTCCATCTCCGCCAAAGACGACGAAGGCTTTGATCTTCCCGAACGCGAAGAGATTCGACAAACGCGAAAGCTCACTCCTGGAACGAAAGTCTTCATCATCGGCATTAATGATGCGAAAATAGATAGCGATGGAAAGGACGTCTTCGTCATGGGCATTAACGGCCCCGTGAAAGTGGAGACGGCCGACATAGACACAGCCGAAATCCTTGTCGTTCGCTCGGCCCGCACGCGCGAAGATTTGCGGGGCCGGCAGGTCAAGATCAGTAATAACGGAGACTTGTTCATCCAGATCGAAGACGACTACTCGCGCGGCCCGGCTAAGAAGACCGTTGCAGCTAAGATCAAGAAAATGTTCGCCCACATCGAAGGCGGCTCATCGCGCGGCCCTGTCCCCGATAGCCGTGAGCGAGTAACCCTGAGATTACCGCTTAAGACCGGTCTCGATATCAGCGAGGTACATGGCGGCGTCACGGTTGGCGACATCAGAGGGCGTTTGGAAGTGAGGGGCGTGGACGGCCCCGTCCGCGTCGCGCGCGCGGCCGGCCCAATCGTTGTCGGCGGTGATGTGAATGGCGGCGTTGACATCACTTTTGCGCCGCTCACAGACGCCAGCATAAAGATATGCTGCGACATTAACGGCGACGTTGACCTCCGTTTCGAAGGCGAAGTGAACGCCGATTTGTATACATGGAGCGTCAACGGCGCCATCAAACCCGATCTTCCGAATGTAAAAATACGCGAATCGGGGTGGGGCGCATTGAAAGCGCGCAAACGAATCGGCAATGGTGGTTCAGTAATTGAGATTCATGACGTCAACGGAAACGTGACGTTGTCGAAAGCCGAGAATAGAGACAAAGGGACAGAGGGACAGAGGGACAGAGGGACAGAGAGATAGAGAGACGGAAAGGCCAATTAACGCCCCGTCCCTCTATCCCTCTATTCCTCCGTCCCGGCTGTCCCAACACCTATTACGAAATCCTCTTCGCCCTTTGCCGCGACGCGCTCTTCGTGTGCGCGCCCCTCATACTGTACCTGCGATTGCTCTGAGTCAGAGCGGCGACATTTTATTTATGAAAACGCCAATCGGTTGGAACTTCATTCAATCGGTTGGCGTTTCCGTTTTCGCTTCACGTACAATTCGACGGACAGGAACCGCGTCAGGAGGTAATGAAAATGAGGCTGAAACCAATCATCACAATAATCGCAGTCATCGGATTCGCATTAACATTTAGCGTTAGCGGGTGTCACCGCGGGAGCGATCAGGCGCAAACAGACGTGGATACTCGATCCGCGAACGTCGCGCCCAGCGACTTTAAGCCGGACGCCAAGTCCAGCGCCAAAGAGGGCGCCAAAGAGGGCGCTAGAACGGGCGTCAAAGAGAGCGCCAAAGCGGAGGGTGAAACCGCGAGCGCCGATTCGAACAAGGCCGAGACGAATTCGATTGTTGACAAAGGCGGCGATGGCTCTGATTTCGCCGAACGCGAAGAGATTCGCCGGAGCTATACGCTCAAGTCCGGCGCAGACGTCATAGTCTCCGGCATCAACGGGCGGGTCGATGTCGAGACCGCCGATACCGATCACGCCGAGGTCCTGATCGTCCGCTCGGCAAAGAAGCGCGAAGACCTGCAATTCCGCAAGATCAAAATCGAACACGACCCGAACGAGCTGCGCATCGACGTCGATAATGACCGGCGCAGCGTCTTCTCGGCGTTCAGCCACAGGCCCGAAAGCCGCCAGCGCGTATTGCTTAAGCTGCCGCGCAAAGTCAGGCTCGAAACCAGCAGGGTCAACGGCGATGTGGCCGTCGGCGAGATAGAAGGCGGTGTGGATGTTCACGGCGTCAATGGAAAGATCAACATTGCGCAGGCGACCGGAGGCGCGTCATTCCGAGGCGTCAACGGCAGGATCGACGCAACCATCGCCAAGCTTTCGTCGGGAAACGAGATTGACATTAACAACGTCAACGGCAACACCACTCTGCGTTTCATCGGCGAGGTCAACGCGGAGGTCGAAGCGCGCGGCCACAACGGTAGAGTCGAATCCGATCTTCCGAACCTCCAGGAGAACAAAGACGAAAGACGCTACGGTCATTACAGCGCCCGCATCGGGACGGGCGGCCCGCAAATTTCGATCAGAAGCGTCAACGGAAACGTCACTCTGACGAAGGCGGAGAAGCCGAACGCGGCTGCGAAGGTCGCGACAAAATAGGAGGTCACATGAAAGCGTTAGGCGCCGCGCTGATGGCGGCGGGCGTTTGCTCGCTGGCGGCGGTAGGGGTAGCGATCTTCGGGCTGGCGCCGAGAATTTTCGGACGCGATTTTCTCTACGCCCCTTACTCGCAATTCATCGCGTTCGTTTTCGGAGTCGCATTGATCGCGTCCGGCGCGGTCTTCCGACGGTTCGATCAAATTATGCAAGTGGCCCTCGGCGCGGCTAGGGACGCGACCAAGAGCTCAGAGGATCATGACGAACCCAATCATTGAACTGGACCAACTGCGAATCGAATTCGGCAAGCGGCGAATACTGCAAGACATCAAGGGCGTCTTGCGAGGCCGTTGCATCGGACTGCTCGGCCCTAACGGCGCGGGCAAGACGACGCTGATTCACACTCTGCTCGGATTTCACAAGCCGGCTTCGGGCACGGCGCGAGTTTTTGGGCGCGACATCAGAACCGAGATCAAAAATATTCGCACCTATGTTGGCTATATGCCCGAACGCGACTCGTTCATCGCCAACCAGACTTGCGTCCATTTCGTGCGGCTGATGGCCGAATTGTCCGGACTGCCTTCCGAGGCCGCGCTCGAACGCGCGCACGAAGCGCTGTTTTACGTCGGCCTGGGCGAGGCGCGTTACCGCAAACTGGGCACGTATTCGCTGGGCATGAAACAAATGGCTAAGCTCGCGCAGGCCATCGTTCACGGGCCGAGATTGATTTTCCTGGACGAGCCGACGAACGGACTGGACCCTCCGGCGCGCAAACGCATGCTCGAACTTATCCGCGAGGTCCGCGATTCGGGCAGCGCCAGCATAGTCTTTTCATCGCACCTGCTGCGCGACGTCGAAGAATGCTGCGACGAGGTGTTGATCATGAAAGACGGTCAGATCGCAGCCATCTGCGATCTGGAAGAAGAGCGCCGCGCCAATCGCCGCTTCGTCGAGATGGAGACGCGCGGCGCGACGCCCGAATTCGCCGCCGCCATCGGCTCGTTGGGGTGCGAATACGCAATGACCGGTGAGCAACGCGTCAAGCTTGTGATGAATGACGGGCTTGAAGTCCGCGACATTTACAAACTCGCCGCCGAGCGTAACGTGCAGATACGGCGCTTGAATTACAAGCGCGATTCACTTGAAGACATCTTCCTCAAGGCGATGGAGTAGCGGATGGTGAATGGCGGATGGCGCTTGGTTTGCCTTTTCACCAACCACTAACCACCAACCACCTCTGGAGAATTGCTATGGCCGTTTACGAACACACCTACAAGCCGTATGAAGGCACATTGACTCCGGCGTGGTCGCGATTCCTCGTCTTGCCGCGTTACGCTTATCAGGACCTTTTCAAATACAGGCTTTTCACCGCGCTCTTCGTCTTGTGTTATGTCTGCCCGTTGATCTACACGATCCTCATCTACCTGCGTCACAATGTGAGCGCGTTGGCGGCCTTTGGCGCGGACTCGTTCGATATTGCCAGGGCGATTCCGATCGGCGCGGGTTTCTTTTTCATCTTCATCAACATTCAGACGTCGCTGGCGTTTATTTTCACGGTGATTATCGGGCCGGTGTTGATCTCCCGCGACCTGACCAACAACGCGTTGCCGCTCTATCTATCACGCCCGTTTTCGCGTTTCGAATACATCATCGGCAAGATGTCGGTGCTGCTGATACTGCTTTCGCTGATCACCTGGGTTCCGGGCCTGTTGCTCTTCTTCTTCAACTGCTATCTGGAAGGCGGCGGCTGGATGGCGGAAAACTGGCGCATCGCGGTCGCGATATTCACGATAAGCCTCTCATGGCTGGTGATCCTCTCGTTGCTGGCGACGGCGTTTTCGGCCTGGATCAAGTGGCGCACGGCGGCGAGCGCCGCGCTGTTCGTAATCTTCATCATCCCGACGCCGATAGGCTTTATTATTGAGAGGATGTTCGATACGAACATAGGGCATATGCTCAACCTGGTGATGGCATTCAACGGCGTGGCTAAAAACCTGTTCCAGCTCGATTGGGTGGCTTCGCCTCTGTCGGGCGGCGAATCGTGGTTCGTCTTCGCCGCTTACGCCGCGGTCTGCCTGTGGGTGCTCTCGCGCAGGGTGCGCGCTTATGAGGTTATGTCTTGATGGTGGGGATTGAGAAGTCGAGATTGGAGATTTGAGATCGGTATGGCGACAACATCTCAGGATCAAATGATCGTCTTCGAGAACGTCTCGAAATTTTACGGGGAAATCCTCGGCGTCAACCGTGTCAACCTGACCATCGCGCCGGGCATCACCAGCCTGGTCGGCCCGAACGGTTCGGGCAAGACGACGCTGATGAATTTGATGACCGGACTCATTCAGCCGACGCGCGGGCGCATGAGCGTTCTCGGCGTTTCGCCGTCGAACCCGCAGGAGCTGTTTCGCATGGTCGGCTATTGCGGCCAGTTCGATTCGTTCCCCAAAGGGATGACCGGCTACGAGTTCGTCAAATCTTTTCTGGCGGTCCACGGCCTGCCGCCGAAAGAGGCCGAAGAGAAGACCTGGCGCGCAATCGAACGAGTCGACCTGGTTGAGGCCGCCCATCGCAAGGTCGCAGCTTACAGCAAAGGCATGCGCCAACGCATCCGGCTGGCCCAATCCATCGCGCACGAGCCCGTGGTGATGATTCTGGATGAGCCTTTGAACGGGCTTGACCCGATGGCGCGCGCCGAAACGATCCGGCTTTTCCGCCAGCTCGCGCTGGGAGGCCAGCTCCTGATCGTTTCGAGCCACATCCTGCACGAGGTGGACAAGATGTCCGACCGCGTGGTGTTGATCAACAACGGCTACATCCTGGCCGAAGGCGGCGTTCTGGGCGTGCGCGAGGAGAAACTGGAAGAGCACCCGATGCAGATCATGATCCGATGCGACCGCCCGCAGGAGTTCGCTGCGCGCGTCTTCGCTTCGGACAGCGTGGTCGAGGCCACGCTGCACCAGGATAGGCAGGGATTGTTCATCAAGACGCGCAACGCCGACGCGTTCTACCAATTGTTGAACCGCGTAGTGGTCGAATACGGAATAAACGTCGAATCGGTTTCGCCGGTGGACGACGATCTGAACGCCGTCTACCACTACTTGATCGGATCAAACGGAGGCGGACAGGTTTGATCTGGGAGCGCATCCCGGGATTTTCGGAGGAATGAAGATGAGAGCAGCGGTTGAAGCTCAGGCGATCGAATCCGTGGCGGCGGGCCACGACTGGTCGCTGTGGCTGCGGCAGATTCGCGCGATTCTGCGCATCGAAGTGAAAAAGAATTTCTGGGGGAAGCGCGCAATGTTGATCTACCTGCTCGCGGCGACCCCGGTGTTTTTGACGTTTCTGTTGACGTTCGCTGACCCCAAAGCCAGCGTCGACATCCGCAGAGACTGGGTCGGCGCGCAAGAGTTCTTCGCGATGGTTATTTACAGAGGCCTGATCCTGCAAACGATCGTCTACTTCGGCTGCGCGTGGATTTTCATGAACCTGTTTCGCGGCGAGGTGGTGGACAAGAGCCTGCATTATTATTTCCTTTGCGCGCTGCGGCGCGAAGTCCTGGTGGCCGGAAAATATATTTCAGGGCTGGTCGCTTCGACAGTTCTCTTTACGATGACGACGGCCGGGTCGTTGTTCTTCCTTTACTACGCGCGCGGCTACCAGGCGAGCATGAACTATTTATTCGACGGGCCGGGATTGAAACAGTGCCTGGCCTACGTCGGCATTACGATCCTGGCGTGCGTCGGATACGGCGCGGTGTTTATGGTGATCGGGCTTTTCTTCCGCAACCCGATCATACCTGCGCTGCTGGCCTATGGTTGGGAGTGGGTCAACTTCCTGCTGCCGCCGCTGCTGAAAAAGATCAGCATCATTCATTACCTCCATTCGCTATCGCCGATCCCTGTCAGCGAAGGTCCACTGGCGACGGTAGTCGATCCGACGCCTGCCTGGATTTCGATTCCAAGCATGATCATCTTCACCGCGGTCGTGTTGACCCTTGCCAGCATTCGCATCCGCAGGATGGAGATCAAATACGGGAATGAATAGGAGGTTTTATTGTTTATTGTGCTGCGCGTTGCCGCCCCACGCGTACCATCCGTCCGCGTCATTATCGCCAGTCTTTAAGCAAATGAGCAACCCGTTGACCGTGCCGGCGTAAATATTGCCATTCGCGAGCGCGGGCTGGAACACCATCGGCTGTTTCAACGCATAGGCGAAGGCCAGGGCGCCGTCTTCCTGGTTGACCGCGACGATGTGGCCCTTCGCGCCGCATAAGTATAGATTGAGCTTGCCGAGCGCAGGTGGCGAAAAGACCTGCGTGTCTTCCTTGATCCCCTTGCCTTTGAATTCCGCGCGCCAGGCGAATTTTCCGTCACCGGCCTTGATCGAGTTCAGGTACTTGCCCTGGGCGTTCATCATCTGGCCATTGTGGTACGCCGCGCGAGAGCCTTGATACGCCCACGCGCCGACCACGGTGCTGACGCCGATGTGTTGGTTGGCTACCTCGATCTTGGCCACAGACGGCGCGGAGCTGAACCCGACCGAAGAATCGAGCTTGCCTGCCGTCGCGGCGTCCATCGCCACGCCGCCGCCGCCGCCCGCCCGCAGATAACCGGCCTTCTCTTTCGCCAGCATTTCGCGGTCGCGCTCTTCACCTCCCTTGAGTTCGAGCCTCTTCAAACCTTCATAAACCTTACCGTCTTTCACCTCCTTGCTCGTGGTCACGACGTGGCCATCGGCTATGAGTGGCGCGCTCGTGCCAGCATTCTCTTTCTTCCAAACGACGGCGCCGGTCGAAGCGTCGAGGCAAAACGAGACCCCGTCGAAGCAGGTAAAGAGTATTTGATCGCCGGAAACAACGGGGGCCGAGATCACGTCAGCGCTGATCTTCTGTTCCCACAGATGGCGACCAGTTTTCAAATCGGCGCACAGCATGCGGTGTCCGGGGCCGAGATTCGACGAATCTGTTTGCGTGGCGCTGTCCTGAGCCTGCTGCGCGCCGCGCGTTCCCGCGGGATAGGCGATGTAAAGCCGGCCTTTGGAGATCGCGGGCTGGCTCATCAGAGGGTCGCCCAGCCATTCCTGCCAGATGAGTTTTCCGGTCTTCGCATCCGCGACGATCACGGTGCAGCTTTCGGTGTTGAACGCGACGCAGCCGTCCTCAACCACGGCCGCCGTCGGCCCGTCGTCGTTCGTATGCATCTGCCATGCGACGCGTCCGGTTTCGGCGTCAATCGCGTAAAACTCGTATGAGCCGTAACCACCGCCGACGAAAATCATTCCGTCGGCATAGGCCGGCGTGGCGATCGGCCGCCAACCCGGGATGCGCATCATCCATCCTTCTTTGCCATCGGGCGTATTGAACGAAACGGCGGTCAGATCGCTATTGGCGTTGGGCAAATCGAATTCGGCGGCCTCATCCAAATTTATCTGAATCTGCTTGGCATCGAGATTTGAAGCCGCGGCCGGCTTGTTGTCTGCGGCGTCTTGTTTCGGCGCTGATTGCGCAAACAGGAATGCGGCGACGATGAAAAGTGAGATGGTTAAAACAGTGGCTAGCTGAAAATTCCTTCGCGTGAGATTGCCTGTCTTCATAACATACCTCCTTGTTTAGGACAGGTTGGCTTTTAGTGGCGTTGACCTACACACAATGAATGTACGGGCGCTGAAAACTTGCAAGAGTACTGACGGCGCCGCTCGCCTAACCCTCAATGTTATCGCGACGGCGTATACTTGAACGCTATGAGCATGGGAATGTTCCTAATGGACAATTTTAGATATGTTATGCTTGGCCGCGAAACTTTAATTCTGAATCGATATGACCGAAGAAGAGATAAATCCGTTTGAGCGAGCCGCCGAGCCGCCGCGTCCTACAACCGGTTTTCAGCCGCTGGATTTGCGCGTCGTCAATCTGTGGCGCGCCTCCGCTCTGATCGGGTTCGGCGTGTTGTTAATGGGCATGCTCATTCCCGTAGTGGCGGTAGGGGTGGCCGAACCTCGGGCGCTGGTCTGGATGGCGTTTGCGTGGCTCGCGCTGGCGGCGGTGTCGGTCTGGTTCTGCTTGTGGTATCCACCGCGTTTGTACCGCTCGTGGGGCTACCGGATTGACGCGAAGGTGCTGGAGACGCGCAGCGGAAGGGTGTTTCAGCGGGCGCGGCTACTGCCACTCTCGCGGTTGCAGCATGTGGACATCGAGCGGGGGCCTCTGGAGCGGATGTTCGGGCTGGCGGCGCTGGTTCTGCACACGGCGGGAACCCATTCGGCCAACATCAGGATTCCGGGGCTGGAGGCCGCCGAGGCAACGCGTTTGCGCGACCATCTGATCGAGATCGGAGGCGACGATGCGGTCTGAGTCTCTCGCCGCTTCAGTCTTCGAAGGCCGCCTGCATCCCTTGACCATCGCGTTCGGTTTGTTGAAAGCGGCGCGCGGAATCGTTCCCGCCATACCTCTGTTGCTGTTCGGCAATAAGATCTACGGTTTCATGCTGCTGACGGCGATCGTCGCCAGCACGGTCGCGACGGCGCTCGCGCGCTATTTCTCGTTCACCTACCGCATCGAGGGCAACGAGTTGATTACGCAGCATGGCATCCTCGAACGCAAACAGCGCAGCATCCCGCTAGAACGCATTCAGGAGATCCGTGTCGAGCAGGGCGTGCTCCATCGCGTCTTCGACGTCGTTGACGCGAAGATCGAGACGGGCGGGGGCGAAGGCGCCGAGGCGAGCCTCTCTGTGCTGTCGCGCGCCGAAGTCGAAAGATTGCGGCGCGCCGTATTTGAACGCGCGGCGAAGATCAGGGCAGGCGCCGGATTGACGGCTCAGACAGATGGGATGCAGGTAATGGCGCCGCCTGAACCAATCGTCATTCAGCGCCTTGGTCTGAAAAACCTGATTTTGATGGGGCTGACAACGAATCACTTTCTCTCGGGGCTGGCGCTGGCCGGAGCGGTTTGGAATTTCGCTCAAGAGCATATCCCCGAGAGATTCCGCCGGCGGGCGGGAAATCTCCTTTACCGCGAATCATCGAGATTGTTCACGCAGGACGCGGCGCACACGATCGCTCTGGTGATTTTGGGCGCGCTGGCGGTGATTCTGATCGTCGCATTTTTTTCGACTGTTGTCGCAATCATTCGATTTTACGGATTTACGCTTTCGCTCGCGAATGAGGATTTGCGCCGTCGCTATGGTTTATTTACGCGGCGAGCCAGCAGTCTGCCTCGGCGTCGTATTCAGGTTTTGAAGATTGAAGAGAAGCTCTTCCGCCGGTTGTTTGGCCTGGTGACTTTGCGGGTCGACACCTCGGGCAGCCACCGAGAACACAGGGACGACAATTCGGGCCGCGACGTTTTGCTGCCGATAACGCGCCGCAGCGCGGTTGATGGGCTGCTCACGGCCTTCTTTCCCGATTTCGACGCCGGTCCAATGGAAGGCGCTGAATGGCGGCGCGTCTCGCGTCTCGCGATCAGGCGGGGAACGATCAAAGGCGCGATCGTTTGCGCGCTGGCCGCCGCGATTCTCTTCGGCGCCAGCCGGCGGATCGCGGCCTTGTGGCCGCTGGCGCTGGGGCCGCTCGTCTATTTCATCAGCGTCGCGAATTACCGGAACCTGGGCTATGCGCTAAGCGAGCGCTATTTTTGCGCGAGACGCGGATGGGCTGGGCGTTCGACGAGCATCGTGCCGATCAACAAAATCCAGGCGGTCGAAGTTTCTCAATCCCCATTCGACCGCAGGCTCGGCCTGGCGACTTTGAGCGTTGACACGGCGGGGCAGGCTTACACTGGCGGAGGCCCGCATATCAGCAACCTTCCGTTTGATGAGGCGCGAGCGGTCGCCGGCGCGCTCGCGCACAGAGCCTCGGCTATGCGGTACACTGAGAAACGAGGATTGAAGATTGAAGATCGAAGATCGCGGGTCGAGGATCGCGGATTATAGATAGAGAACTGCCTTAAGGTTGATAACATAATCTCTAATTTCCGACCTTCGATTCTCGATCCTCGATCTTCAATCCTCTTCGTGGTGTAATGCGGTTCGCTATGGTTAAACTTAAAGACATCGAAGACGCGCGCGCGCGTTTTGGGCGAGCCATCTATCACACGCCCTGTCCGCTCTCATTAACGCTCAGCCGGCTGTGCGGATGCCAGACTTATTTCAAGCTCGAAAATCTGCAGATGACCGGGAGCTTCAAAGAGCGCGGCGCGCTTAACAAGCTCCTGCAATTGAGCGAGGCCGAAAAGAGGGCCGGAGTGATTGCCGCCAGCGCCGGCAATCACGCGCAGGGCGTGGCCTATCATGCGACGCGGCTCAAAGTTAAATCGACCATCGTCATGCCCAGGCCCACGCCGCTGATCAAAGTCGTGAACACGCGCGACCTGGGTGGCGAGGTCGTGTTGCACGGCGCGAATTACGACGAGGCGTTCGCTTACGCTCAACAGATCGCGGCGGAAGAGGGAATGACGTTCATTCATGCTTTCGACGACGAAGCCGTCATCGCGGGACAGGGAACGCTCGGCCTGGAATTGCTCGAAGAAGATGTGGCGTTCGACGCCGTGGTCGTGCCGGTCGGCGGCGGCGGATTGATCAGCGGGGTCGCCGTCGCGATGAAGCAGAATCGCCCGAGTACCCGCGTCATCGGCGTCGAGCCTGAGTATTACGCCTGCATGAAAGCCGCTCTGGGCGCCGGCGGGAGCGCGGAGATCGCCACGCAACCGACCATCGCTGACGGACTGGCGGTCAAACGCGCGGGCGAGCGCACAACTGAAATCGCGCGGCGCTACGTCGACGACATAGTCACCGTCAGCGAAGACGAGATCGCCAGCGCGATCTTGAAACTGCTCGAAATCGAAAAGACCGTCGTCGAAGGCGGAGGCGCAGCCTCTCTGGCCGCCGTCCTCTTTAACAAGATCGCGGAGATCGAGGGCAAGAACGTCGCGATGATCGTCAGCGGCGGAAACATCGATCCGAACCTGCTCTCGAAAATTATCGAGCGCGGCCTGGCCAAGGACGGGCGCATGGTGCGCATCCGCATTCTGGGCCGCGACCGCCCCGGCGAACTGGCCCGCATCTGCCAACACGCGGCTTCCGTCGGCGCGAACATCCTCGAAGTGACCCACAACCGCGCCTTCGCCAACCTGCAGGTCGGCGGGGTCGAGATCGACCTTACCCTGGAAACGCGCGGACGCGATCACGTCGAGCAGTTGTTGAAGGTGTTGCGCGAAGATGAAATCGAAGCGGAAGAAGTAATCTGACTCGAATGGGAGTGGGGAGAAGGGGAATTGGGAATGGGGAAGTTATTTTTACCCCCACTCCCCATCCCCCACTCCCCACTCCCAACTGTCAGAATGTCATCTCCGACATCTTGACCGTTCGCTTCTCAGCCGCCGATAAATCCGCCGCGAAGACCACACGATGCGATTCAAACGCGGTATCGAAATCCGTCAGCGGCATATTCTCGTTCTTCCTCAAACTGTCGACGAAGGATTGGAACTGCGGCAGGTAAGGGTGATGCGCTACGTCGCCCGAATCGATCAGGCTGGTTTCGAGCAGGCTCCATCGTTCTTTAGAGACTTTCAGCTTTGAGCTGTAGAGGCGGTTGTCGAGCAGGCTTCCCTCGCTGCCGCACAGATGAATGTGGAAGTAGTAGGGTTGCAAGCAGTCCGTAACTGAAGCGACCTTTCCGAGCCGCCCGTCCTTGAACTTGAGCAGCGTCACCGAAGTCGTGTCGTATTCATATGATCCGAAGATGGAGGAGTGGCTGCGGGCGCCGTAGCTCGTTACTTCTTCGACTTCGGATTCCATGAACATCAACAACAGATCGAGGGCGTGGCATCCGGCGGTCAACAGACTGCTCCCGCCGAAATCCTTCTTGATGTTCCATCCGAACTGTCCGTACCAGGGGCCGATGCCGTGATAGTAGTCGACCTCGGCGTAATGCAGCGTTCCGAGCAGCTCCTGGTCGATCGCCGCGCGAATGACGTTGGCCTGCTGGCTGAAACGGACTTCAAAGCAGACGCAGACCTTCACACCGGCTTCCTGAATGGCTTTGCGCATGGCCACCGAGTCCTCGTATTTGATCGCAATCGGCTTCTCGATGATCAGGTGTTTGCCCGCGCGCGCAGCGGCGATGGACTGTTCGGCATGGAGCGGATGCGGAGTGCAGACATCTATGACGTTGATCGAAGGGTCGGCCAGCATCGCGTCGTAATCGTTATAGACCTTGAGCGGAGTTCCGTACTGTCGTTCCAGCTCTTTTTCATTCTGTTTGCGTCGCGAACAGACGGCGGTGACCTTCGCTCCGGGAATCTTATTGAAGGCCGAAATGTGCGCCCCGGCGACCCAGCCCAGCCCGACTATGCCAACGTTGATGTCATTCATATATGAATTCTCCTTCAGTTATATAAAAGAATTTCAGCCACGAGTGAACACGAATAATCACGAATGGAGGAAATGGGAATAAAACATACGACCGTCAAAATTGATAAGAAGATTCGTGTTCATTCGTGTCTGAAATTTCCTGTCTTAATTATCGATTTCAGCGCATTCTGCAGCAACGGCTCGCGCGGATAACCGTGTCCAAGATGTTGCCGCAGGCCTTCGGCGTAATCGAAGCCGCTTTCCCGACCGTAGCGCGCGCCCCATCGCCGCGCCTGTTCCAGATATTCGTCAACGCCGTGATGGGCGCGCAGCCAGTCCCGCTGCGATTTATGAAGGCTCAGCATTTCAAGCTTGTTTTCGACCATTCCGGTGATGTCTGCATAAAAATGGGGAAGGACGCGCTCGCCCATCGCGTCAACGCCGTCAACCGGGTCGGCATAATACAACGCGGGCGTTGATTTAGTCGCCGGCGCGGGGGTGATCTGGCGCGTCTGGTAAAGCGGCATCGAGAGCGCGAAGCATGCGCTCCGCGCCAGCCGCGAGGCCTCTTCGTGGTCGACCATATAATCCGCCGGCGAGTGTGTGATCACGACGTCCGGATCGAAGCGGCGCATCAACTCGACAACGCGGCGCAGGTTTTCGGCGTTGGCGAATATCTCGACGTCCATCAGGCCGGCGCAGTCGTACCTCGCGCCAAGATAATCGGCGGCGGTTTTCGCTTCGGCGAAGCGGATGCGCGAAATTTCTTCGCTGGCGCCAGTGGCTGAGCCGCAATCGCCGCTGGTCATAGTCATAATTCCAAGCTCCCAGCCGAGCGATTTGAGATGGAAAAGTGTCCCGCTGATCAGTATCTCGGCGTCGTCAGGATGGGCCATCGAGGCCAGCAGCCGTGGCGCGCGTGATGTGTCTGTCATTGTTTAATCCCGTAAAGTTTATAGTGACAAATGTAGTTATCTATGATTTAATCCGGCCCGCAAAAGATGGCCGTAGCCATGCCCTAGCAACAGCCCGGCGCTGTCCCACTTGCTCCGACTCGATTGCAAGCCGCTCAAATCAACTCGAAAACAGTGAAGGCATGGTCACAAAAGTTTTCGTTTCAAACGCCATTCCTTAATGACGCAAAAAGGATAGGAGAAATTATGGAAAAGATACAAGGCTCCATGGATATAAAGGGTGAAGGCATCTTCAGTCAGGCGGAAATATATTTCGATAACCTCTTTCTTAAAAAGATCCCGCCGCTGCCGGCGCAGTTTCGAGATCTTCTGGTCACACTGGCCCCGTTCTGGGCGATTGTCCTGATCGTCTTCACCCTGCTCCGAGCCGTTATCGGATCACTGATAGTTCTACTGGGTTTGTTGACAACAGTTCTCTCGATTGCCACGCTCTCCGGTTCAAGCGCGATCAGTAGTGTGCTTGCAATAATCCAGGCGGTAGTCGGGCTGGCTTTTGCGGGGGTCATTCTGCTTTATCTGGCGAAGTCATTGAGAGGGCTGTTCGATCGTAAGGAAGCGGGATGGCAAGCTCTATTTCGCGCCAAGGTGGTTGGGTTGGGTTATGCCGTGTTCGCGTGGTTGATGGGGTTGCTGATTTCTGTGGTGTCTCTTAACGGCCTGGGCACGATCTTCGGACTCGGCGCTATGATAATTGCGCTTCCAATCCAGTTGATTTTCTTCGGGCTGGCCTTTTATCTGCTATTCCAAATCAAGGACAGGTACGCGAGCGTTTAAGCTGATTTTCGGTGTAGAATCTGCAGAATTTCGACAACAGTAATACCAACTTCAAATCGGATTTCTCCAGGAGGACCCTATGGTCTTTGTTCGTTCTACGCTGTTTATCGTTATTCTGCTTGCGCTACTGGCTACGGCGCCAGTCTTATCGAAGACTGCCGCCCAACAATTCAACCAGAATCTCTATCAATCTTTGCGCTGGCGATGCATCGGGCCGTTCCGCGCGGGACGCACCGTCGGCGCCACGGGAATTCCGGGGCAGCCCAACGTCTTTTACATCGGCGTCAACAATGGCGGCGTGTGGAAGACGACCGATTATGGCCACACGTGGCAGCCGATCTTTGATGACCAGCCGACGGGGTCAATCGGCGATCTGGCCGTCGCGCCGTCCGATCCGAAGGTTATTTACGTCGGCAGCGGCGAGGGCTTGCAGCGGCCCGATCTTTCGACCGGCGACGGAATCTACAAATCAACCGATGGCGGGAAGACCTGGCGGAACGTGGGGCTGCCAGACGCTCAACAGATCGGCTCGGTCATCGTCGACCCGAAAGACCCGAACCGCGTCTTCGTCGCGGCGCTCGGCCACCCTTACGGCCCGAACAAAGAGCGCGGCGTTTATCGTTCGACCGACGGCGGCGCGACGTGGGCGCAGGTATTGTTTAAGGACGAAAATACGGGCGCGGTCCAGGTCTCGTTCGATCCGGCGAATCCGCAGATCATTTACGCCGACTTGTGGGCGGGACGACAGGGGCCGTGGGAGAACGGCGCGTGGCAGGGGCCGGAGAGCGGCCTCTTCAAATCAACCGATGGCGGCGCCACCTGGAAGAAACTGACCGCGGGGTTGCCTACCTTCGAACAGGGGCTGGGGCGCATCGGGTTCGACATTTCGCGCAGCAATCCGAACATTCTTTACGCGACGGTTGACGCCAACCCGCAGTTGGGCGGCGTCTATCGTTCGGATGACGCGGGAGAAAGCTGGCGAAAGATCAGCGGCGACACGCGCCTCTGGGGGCGCGGCTCCGATTTCGCCGAGATCAGAGCTCATCCGAAGAATCCCGAAATAGTTTTCGCCGCCAACACCGGGTCATACAAATCAACTGACGGCGGCAAGACCTGGGCCGGATTCAAAGGCGCGCCTGGTGGCGATGATTATCATCGTCTCTGGATCAACCCGGACAATCCCGACATCATGATCTTCGGGGTTGATCAGGGGGCGACGATCACTGTCAACGGCGGAGAGACCTGGAGCAGTTGGTACAACCAGCCGACGGCGCAGATGTATCACGTTATCACGGACAACCGTTGGCCATACTGGGTCTATAGCGGGCAACAGGAGAGCGGCTCGGCGGCCGTCGCCAGCCGGAGCGATTACGGCGCGATCACCTGGCGTGATTGGCGCACTGTGGGAGTTGAAGAGTACGGTTATGTCGCGCCCGACCCGCTCAACCCGAACATCACCTACGGCGGCAAGATCACGAAGTACGATTGGACGACCGGTCAGACTCAGAACATCGCGCCTGAAGCCATGCGCGGCGGCAAGTATCGCTTTTTGCGCACGGCGCCGGTGATCTTCTCGCCGTTCGATCAGAAGACGCTTTATTACGCCGGCAACGTGTTGTTCAAGACGCTCAACGGCGGACAGAGTTGGGACGTAATCAGCCCCGATCTTTCACGCGAGAAATGGGACGTGCCCGCAAACATCGGCGTCTACCGCGCGCCAGAAATGGAGGCGATGCCGCGACGCGGCGTGATCTACACCGTCGCGCCTTCGCGCAAAAACATCAACACGATCTGGGCCGGAACCGATGACGGCTTGATCCATATCACGCGCGACGGCGGCAAGACCTGGCAAAATGTCACGCCGCCCGACCTGAAGTCGTGGGCCAAAGTTTCGCTGCTTGACGCGTCGCATTTCGACGACGACACGGCGTATGCGGCGATCAACACGTTCCGCCTCGACGACCTGCGACCGCACATCTACCGCACGCATGACGGCGGCAAGACGTGGAAACACATCTCCAACGGCATTCCGGACGGCGGCATAGTCAACGTAGTGCGCGAAGACCCCGTGCGCAAAGGCTTGTTGTATGCGGGCACGGAACAGGCCGTCTATGTTTCGTTCGACGACGGCGAGCGTTGGCAATCGTTGCGGTTGAATATGCCCGCGACCTCCATCCGCGACCTGGTTGTGAAAGATGACGATCTCGTCGTCGGCACGCACGGCCGCAGTTTCTGGATTCTCGATGACGTCACGCCGCTGCGCCAGATCGGCCTCCAGGACGGAGGGCAGGTCCCGCAATCCGACGTGTTTCTCTTCAAACCGCAGACGGCGATCCGCGTCCGCCGCAGCGTCAACACCGACACCCCGATCCCGCCCGAAGAGCCGATGGGACAGAACCCGCCCGACGGCGCGATCATCGACTACTATCTGAAATCCGACGCGGGCGAGGTCACGCTGGAAATCCTCGACAAACAGCAGCGGCTAGTGCGGCGTTATTCGAGCCAGGACGAGCCGGAGAAGATCGATGAGAATCGACAGCCTTATCCGACCTACTGGTTTCGTCCGCCCCGAATACTCTCGTCGAAAGCCGGGACTCAACGTTTCGTCTGGAATTTGCGCTACCCGTCGCCAGAAGGCTTCCCGCGCACATTTCCGATCTCGGCCATTTACCGCGACACGCCCAGCCAGCCCGAAGGCCCGCTCGCGTCTCCAGGAGAATACATGGTGAAGCTGACAGTCAACGGAAAAAGCCACACGCAGCCGCTGACGCTGAAAATGGATCCGCGCGTGACGACGCCTCCGGCCGGTATCGCAAAGATGTTCGAGGTTTCAATCCGCTGTTATAAAGGCATCGTGAAAACCCGCGCGACACAGGCCGAGATTCGCAAGCTGCGCGATCAGTTGAAGTCGTTGAAGGAAAAGGCAGGGCAGGGCGCTATGGCGGAAGCAATCGCCGCGCTCGATCAGAAAGCCGCCGGTATTGAAGGCGCAGCGGGAGGCGGCCCTCGCGGCGGCGGCGGCTCGGGGCTGTCAAGACTCGCAAGCGAGCTGCTCTCGATAATGAACCTGGTCGAAGAGGCCGACGCGACGCCGACGACCCAGGCCGTCGCGGCCTCAGAAGCCTTGCAGAAATCGCTGGCCGATGCGCTGTTGAATTGGAGCGAGATCAAGGACAGAGACGTGAAATCAATCAACGAACAATTGCGACAGGCCGGGTTGCCGGCGATTGCGCTTTAAACATTCGATCTGCCACAGAGCCACAGAGGTAGGGACAGAGAGAAGGGGATTGAATCATCGCCGCTCCGCCACTCTGTCTCTCTTTCCCCCGTCTCTCCGTCTCTCCGTCTCTGTGTCTCTGCGTCTCTGTGGCAAATCATTTTTCAGATTCGTTCAAAGTACCGCTTGCGTTCCCAGTCGGTCACCGCTGAATTGAACGCCGCCTGTTCCGTGCGGAAGAAATGCGTGTAGTGCTCAATCACATCTTCGCCGAACGCGCGGCGGGCGAACTCGCTTGCGGAAAATCTGTCGGTGGCCTCGGATAGTGTGTAGGGCACACGGGGCAGGTTTTTCGCGGCGTAAATGTCGCCGACGAAGCATTCTGGCGGTTCGATCTTGTTGGCGATCCCGTCCAATCCCGAAGCCAGCGAGGCGGCGAACGCGAGATACGGATTGCAATCGGCGCCTGGGATGCGGCATTCGATGCGTAATGATTGATCGCGGCCGACCACGCGAAAGCCCGCGGTGCGGTTGTCATAGCTCCACGCCAACCGGGTCGGCGCCCACGAGGCGTCCACGAAGCGTTTGTAGGAATTGACGGTCGGCGCGTAAAACGGCATCACGTCGGGCGCGCGCGCTATCCAGCCGCCCAGAAAATATCGAAAAATGTCCGTGCATTTCACGGGGCCGAATTGGTCGTCGCCCGCGAACGCGTTATCTCCGCCCCGCCACAGGCTGAGATGTATGTGACAGCTCGAACCGGCGCGGTCGGCGGCGAACTTCGCCATAAACGTCACGCTCACCCCCATCGCTTCAGCGACCTCTTTCAGACATTGTTTGAACACTACGTGCCGGTCGGCCATCTCCAGAATCTCGGCGTAGCGCACGTTCAATTCGTGCTGGCCCAATCCCCACTCGCCCTTGGAGTTTTCCACCGGCACGCCTGAATGTTTCAGGTGATGTCGGGCGGCGGCTGTGTAGGCTTCGGTGCGCGTGCCTTGCAGGATCTGATAGTCTTCAAGATACCATCCGGCCGGTTCCAGGTTCCGCCATCCGTCGGCGGCCGCTTCGCGGTAGCTGTTTTGAAACAGATAGTATTCGAGCTCCGAAGCGGCGAAACTCTCAAAGCCCAATCCAAGCGCGGCGTCGGCCTGTTTGCGCAGTATCGAGCGCGGCGCGAGGGAGACATAATCATGCGTCTTTTCGCTCTTCACGTCGCACAGCACAAGCGCGGTTTTATCCAGCCAGCTCGCCACCCGCAGCGTCTCCAGATCGGGCGACATGTGAAAATCGCCGTAGCCCAGTTCCCAGTTGGCGAATTTGTAGCCCTGCACAGGCTCCATCTCCATGTCGGTCGTCAACAGGTAATCGCAACCGTGCGAGCCGTGGCCGGCCGTGTCTTCGACGAACATCTCGGCGTCGTATCGTTTGCCGGTCAGGCGGCCGTAATGGTCAGTGAAGGCGACGATCACCGTTTCGATCTGGTCTTGCGTAACCAGTTCGCGCAAACGGCTGAGACTCAGCATTCCTCTTGTTTTGCTCTCGCTCTGGGTCAAATCTTTATTCCTCCAGAAACAGACAGGATTGACAGGATTTCTCGGGATTCAACTCAATTCGCAAATCCTGAAAAACCCTGTCAATCCTGTCAATTTTCATTCTTTGTTCTTCAAAAACACCGGCTGCGTCCACGCTACCTTGCCGTTCGATTCGATGACCTTCGCTCGAACGTAAAACTCATCGCCATTAAGCGCGTATATCGCCGGATTGGTCGTGACCTCCTTCAGGATTTTGCCCCACCTGCCGATGAACTGCACGGTGCATTTGCTCTGCGATTGGGTCTCCTCGGCGATGTCAATTTTGATTTCGTTCCTTCCTGCCGAGTAATCGCGCAGCGTTACGCCGGTCGAGGCGTAAAAGTCGCCCTGCTCCAACGCCCGCAGGATTTCTCCGGCGCTGAGGCTCGCCGCGCGAACCATCACCCAGCCGTGGCCCGGAGTCGATTTCGTCTTGTCGCCGGGAGTTTTGAAATTATGCGCGTCGTCAACCGCGATGCCGTAAAGGGCCATGCCAGCCGAAAGGATGTCGTCCCACATCGCTTCGAGTCCCGGCCTTCCGCCGCCTCCGAGGTTGTTGACCTGCGGGTGGCCGTTGTAAACCTCGAAGAGGCGAAGATTCTTAATCGTCTTCAAATCATTCGCGCTGACGGCCCAATGGAAATTGGGATGATTGACGTGCGGCGCGCCCTCGGCTTTACGAATCGAGTTGACGTTGTTCTGAATCACGCCGGCGACGCTATCGCCGCCCTGCGGTCCGACGACCTGTTTGATATTGAGGCCGTTGATGTGGATCGGCTTCTCCTGGAATTTGTCGCTGACCTCTTCGCCTTTAATGAGGAGGAATTTGTTCGACGCGCCGAAGATGGCGTTCAGCCCGTCGACTTCTGTCAAATAATTGTGATCCGACAACACCAGAAAGTTGTAGCCGTGTTCGCGGTACCAGCGAACGACCTCGTCGGGCGTCGAATCGCCGTCGCTGTTGATGGTGTGTGTGTGCGTATTGCCTTTGTACCAGCGGAGATTCTGTTTCTCCTGAGCCGCCGGGCTGACGGCGAGGCCGATGAGCGGCGCGGCGAAGGCGATCAAAACGAATATTCGGACGCTGAATTTTTCCAGAACCGCGGCTTTGTTCTTGAACTGTCCGAAGGCCATCCGTTTCTCCCTTCCAGATTTCAATTGGAAATTACTCGGGCGTCGCTCCCGGCCGCTTCGATTGATTGAACTGTCCACATCGGTCCTTTGAAACGCCTCCGCTCGCGCAATCCATACCACAGCGCAAGCGCGATTGTCACCGCCAACATTGATAACCCTGTGCGTATGATGTCCGCCATGCTGAGAATAACGCACAGGAAGATCACCCAGAGGACGGCAATGACATTTATCGCCTTGCTGTATCCGCCTAAATGCCACGGACCACGTTCGATCTTGCCCCCGCGCAGATGCAGAAAGACGGGAATGACGTAAGAGATGTACAGTCCGATGGTACTGATCGAAGTCACAACCGCGTAAGCCCCGCTGTAAACCGCCGCCAGAAACGCCGCGACTGCGCAAAGCCAGATTGTGTAGACCGGGGTCGAATGCTTATTGCTGACCCGCTTCCACAAGCCCGACGCCGGCAGACCCTCGTCACGCGCGAAGGCCCAGATGACGCGTGAAGACCAAGTCACCGCGGACAGTCCGCAGAACCACATCGCCATCGCGGCCAGAGCGGAAAATGCGTTACCGGCGCGGGCGCCGAGCGCTACAACCAGAATCGCGATCACCGCCGGCGTGTCGGTGTTGAGCGTGACGTAGATGTTGTTGATCGAAAGCGTCAACGCGATCAGCAGCAAATATCCGACGACGCTCGAAACCGCGACGGCCATGACCATTCCCCACGGCGCGCGCCGCCGCGGGTCAACGGTCTCTTCCGAGACGCTGGCCGAAGCGTCATAGCCGGTGTAAGTCCACATCGCCTGCAGCAACCCGATGATGAACGCCCACCAGTATGGCCAGCCATCCTCATTGCTGGTGATGCGCGCGAAGAAGAAGCTCGCGGGCTGTTTCGGCGCGAAGATCAGCAAAGCGCCGACGATGACGATCACTCCGACAATATGCACGGTCACGCTGAAATCGTTGAGCCATGCGACCAGCCTGATTCCGAAATGATTGATCAGCGCGTGCGACAGCAGGATCACCGCATAGACGGTCAGCAAATTCTGCGTCGTGGCTTTGAGCCCGATAAGCGGCGTGACGAACAGCGCGCAGCCGTAATCAATTCCCGCGATGGCCGCGATCTGTCCGATGATGTTGAACCACGCCGTGAACCAGCCCCAGCCCTTGCCGCCGAGACGACACGACCAGTGATACATCGCGCCCGAGGTCGGCAGCGCGCTCGCCAGTTCCGCCATGCTGCAAACAACGGCCAGCGTGAAGAGCGTCACCAGAGGCCAGCCGAAAGCCATCTCGGCCGGGCCGCCCATCTTCAACCCGTGCCCGTAAAGCGTCACCGCTCCGGTCAGAATCGAAATGATTGAAAACGAAATGGCGAAGTTCGAAAACCCGCCCATCGTGCGGAAGAGTTCCTGCGCATAACCGAGCTTGCCTAACTCCTGCTCGTCGACGCGCGCGTCCGGGCGCCCTTGATCGGAGAGTTTGTCCATCGCCAACAAATAACATGCCTGGCGCAATGAATAAACGGCGGACGCGTGAAATTGGATTGTTGAAACCGAAAATCTGAGGAAATCATATTTAGAATCACCCCCCTCAAATCAAGCCGAGATCAAAAACAGGGAGATCACATGCGTAAACACCATTTCCTCTCGTCGCTCGTTATCTTCGTGGCGGGGTTCGCTCTGAGCGCGATAATAGACGGTAGGCGTCTAGCATCCATAGCGACGGGGACGCAGGGAACACTATCCAACGCGGTTGCGCCCGAAGTCGCTGCGCAGACCACACAAAAATCTTCCACAATACAGAAGTGGGAATATCACGTAGTGACGAAATATTTACAGCGTAACCAGGCGGATATAGATTTCGAACTCAACCGACTAGGAGAGCAGGGATTTGAAGTATGTGGGGTAGCGCAAAGCGGTGGCGACCTAAGCGGTCTCCTGACAATAACGCTTCGACGCCCCAGGTAGTTCCTGTTAGCCACAGAGGGCGCCGGAGGACACGGACATATAATTATGTCATCCATTCCATCAGTGCCCTCTGTGGCCATTAATCCGCGAGTGTTAGAAACTCAAACGCATGGAGACCTGTCCCGTGCGGCTGCCGCCCAGTTCAGATGGGCGCGCGCTGGTGATGCGTCCGAAACCCGCGCTGGTAACGTTCATATTCGGATCGGCATAATTAGTATGATTGGTAACGTTGGTGAATGAGGCGCCGGCTTCGAGTTTGACCCGCTCGGTCAGATAGAAGGCCTTGGTCACGCCTAGCGAGAGGTTGATCGTTCCAGGCCCTCTGATAATCCCGACGCCCGCCGTGCCGAAACGTCCGATTGGAGCTGCGTCGTGAACAGGATCAATGCCGATGTGGCAGGTCCCTCCGGGACAGACGAAGGCGTTAGTGTTGAACCATCGGAACCATGTCGGGTTCGAGATATTGCCGTCGCCGATGCGGTCAGGGTGTTGCGTGCGCGACAAACCCGACCCGCTGCCTGACGGATCAACGGTGTTACTGTTGAGGAACGGCGTCATATACGGGCCCGTTTGCGCCAGAAAGATCGCGCTCAATTGCCAACCGCCGATCACCGCGTTGGCTGCTGGATTGATTGAATTGGCGAACTTCCGCCCGCGTCCCACCGGCAGATCGTAAACCACGGTTGAGATCGAGCGATGACGCCGCGTCGCGTAATCGTTGCCGTATTCGGCCTGCCGGTTATACAGATCGGCCGCGCGCCCGCCTCCGGTTTCACCCGTGAAGCCGGTTGAATTCGGGCCGCCGTTGTCGTTCAGATTCTTCGCCAGGGTATAGGTTGAATTGAAGGTCAAGCCGTTCGAGAACCGGCGATTGACTTCGATCTGCATCGCGTTGTAGTAGGCCGTCGCTCCGGCGGTGCGGGTGAAGATGATGCCCCAGTTCGGGAACGGCCGGTCGCTAAGCGGGCGGTTGATCGCAAACTGTGTCGAAGAGGTCATCTGATTCAAGTCGGGCGCCCAGGCCAACTGCGTGGTCTTCATCCCGATATACGAGACGCGCACTCCTACGCCGAAACCGATGTAGCGGTCAATCGAAAGATTCCACTGCACGGAGTACGGGTCTTTGTAATCAATGTCGTTGGCCGTACGGAAAGACGCCGTGCCCAAGTCGCCGGAGGTGATGCCGCTGCCGCCGGTTTGAATCTGAGGCCATTGGAAAATGGGATTGCCCTGCGCGTTGATGTTGGTGAACTCGCGCACGTCCGATTGGAGCGTGCCGGTCAGTGAGAAGAAGATGTTGCCGAGCAGAGTGCCGTTGTAAGCGCCAATGCCGCCGCGCACCACCGTCCTGTCGTCGCTGAACGGGCGATAAGCGAAACCGAAGCGTGGCAGGAATCTCAGCTTCGGCACGCGGCGCAAGCCCTCAGGCAATCCGGCCTCCTCGGCCGACAGCACGGGTGTGCAGGGCGCGCCGTTGGCCGCCGGCCCCGGGCAGGCGTTGAAGGTTTTCAGGAAGCCCGGCGCCAGCAGGTTTTGTTTGCCGGTCGGATAGACCACCTGGCCCGACCGCGGCGCGCTCGGATCGAAGTTGCCGATGTTGCCCGAAGCGTCGGTATAGGCCGCGTGATATTCGTAGCGCAACCCGAATTCGAGCGTCAGCTTCTGACTGGCGCGGAAACTGTCCTGCCCGAAGAAGTGGTAATGCGTCGTGCGGCCATCGTTGTCCTGCTGGATGATCGCGAAAGAGGTGCGGGACGGTATACCCAACAGGAAGTCAGCGAAATCCGAACCAGAAAACGTCCCGCTGAACTCGGAGTTGCCGTAATTGTCGGCGCCGATGAAGCCGAGCGCCGTGACCGCGCGAATCCAGCGTACGTCGAAGCCGTATTTCATCGTGTGGCGGCCTCTGGTCCAGGTCAGATTGTCGTTGAACTGGAACGTGCGCGATTGCGCGGCGCTGTCGCCTCGATCCCGGTTCAGGTTCGAGATGTCGCCTGAGAACGAGACGTCCGGTAACCCGTTGAAAGGAAAGTCCGGGCCGATCCCCTGAAATCCGAGCTTGTTAGTAAAGTCACGCCCGTCGAACGGAAAGGCCGTCCCGCTGTCGTTGAGCGTCAGGCCGAAGCGGGCTTCGTTGAGCAAACTCGGCGTGATCGTGTAGTTGTGCGACACGACGAGAATCTTATATCTATCGAAGTTAGTGTTCGAAGGCAAATTCAGAATGTTCGGGCTGTCAACAGCGACATCCTTCCACGTCCAGCGCCCGAAGATCGATTGCTTCTGTGTCAAATAATGGTCAATCCGGATGTCGTATTGATCCGAATTGAGGCTGCTCGAACTATTGCGAATAAAGTTGGCCACGCGCAGCTTATCGGTCGGGCCGTTGTTCGGCAGCGGATAGAGCGTCAGAATCGATTTTGCAATCGGGCTGATCCGGTTGTCGGGAATGCGGTTGCCCGGAAAGGGAAGGCCAGTCAGCGGGTCCTTCACGACCACGCCCTCGGCGCTGAAATCGCCGTTGCGCATGGCCTGAGTCGGCACGGTGTTTTGAACCGTCTGGCCGCGCGGAAACCTGAAGCCCTCGAACGTGCCGAAGAAGAAGGTCTTGTCGCGCCCGTTGTAAAGCCACGGTATGCGCACTGGGCCGCCGCCGCTACCGCCGAAATCGTTGCCGATTTTCTGCGGCTTTGTCAGCGAGCCGAAGGATTTGGAATCCAGCGCGCGGTTCTGATGAAACCAGAACGCGGTCGCATGATATTCGTTCGTGCCGCTCTTCGAGATGGTCGTCACGTCGCCGACCTGGCCGTATTCAGCCGCGTTGCCGACGCCCTGCACCTTGATCTCGGCGATTGATTCAGCCGACGGGAAGGCCTGTTGTAACGGCGAATTGCCGGTGACATTGGTCGTCGAGACGCCGTCGAGCGAAAATTGCGATTGCGACGGCAGCGCGCCCTGGATTGAGAAGCTGTTGCCGTTATCTGCCTGCACGCCGGGCAATGCGGCGATCAGGATGTACGGGCTGGTGCTGCCCGCGGCGCGGTAGTTGGCCGGCAGGTTGAGAATCTTTTGCGGCTCGAAAGCCGAAGAGATGGTCTGAGTCTCGGTCGTAATCGCTCCGGCGTTGGCCGTGACGTTGACCTGTTCCGTCACCCTGCCCGCGCCGAGCGTCGCGTCTACGCGCAGCGTCTGGCGCGCAACCAACGTCACTTCCGAAGTCGCGAACGGCTGGAAGCCCGACGCGGAGACCTCGATGCGGTATCGTCCGGGTTTCATGTTGACCGCTTCATAATCGCCGTTGGCGTTGGTCGTAACGGTTCGGCTGGTATTTTCGTCGACGTTGGTGATCTTGACCGTGGCCTTGGTAATGACGCCGCCAGAGGCATCCTTCACCGCCCCGAGCACCGAGCCAAAGGTTGATTGGGCAAAGGCGGAATTCACACAAATCGCCGCCAGGATGAACATAAAACTCACGGTCGCAATGACCCACTTTTTGATCTGCATAGTTTCCTTCCGAGAGTGTGTAAAGCTTGAGATATGGCGTACGGATCAAACGATTGGGAATGGTAGGCGCCTGATGTAAAACTGAGGTTAGGTCGGGATCAAATCGGTCAAAGTTTATTTTCGTAAACCGAATCGATCGCCTTGTCGAAACCGAGCGCGGCCTGGCGAGCAAGTTGATCGCAGCGTTCGTTCTCTTTGTTTCCCGCGTGGCCACGGACCCAGTTGAACCTGACTTTGTGCCTGTCGCAAAGGGCGAGCATCTTCTCCCAAAGATCGGCGTTGGGAACGTCCTCGCCGTTCCTCTTCCACCTGTTCTTCTTCCATCGCAGCGCCCAGCCTTTGGTCATGCTGTTTATCACGTATTGAGAATCGGAATAGAGCGTCACGGCGCACGGGCCCTTGAGCGCCTGTAATCCGACGATGCAGGCAAGCATCTCCATACGATTGTTGGTCGTCAGCCGGAAGCCGCGGGAAAACTCTATCCTGTCCTTGCCGTGAAGCAGCACGACGCCGTAACCCCCGGGGCCGGGATTTCCCAGGCACGCGCCGTCGGTGTAGATCACCACGTGCTTCAAACCATCGCTCGTCTCCAACATTTCGAGCGCCCTGGCCTCGTCTTCGCTGTGGCCGGTTCCACGCTTCTTTTTAGCGGCGCCCGGCGAATTGAATGGCTTGGCGCTCGATGGCTTGCCGGCGGCGGGCTTGTTTGTTTTGGCATAACCCAGATACGACTCGGCCTCTTCAAGCGAGCTGAATCCTTTGTACTGAGCCTTCGCATAGCCATCAACCTGAGCCTTGCACTCTTCCCAGGTTCGATAGATTCCCGGCTCACGACCGTTTCTTACCGCATAGTATTGCTTTCTATTCTTCGACACTGCCGAAAACCCGATAAAGATTCGATATCGATGGCGGGCAATGTACGGCTTTTTGCGCGGGACATCAAGCGGGACAGGGCGACGAGGCGACGGGGCGACGAGGCGACAGGGGGACAGGGGGACTGGGCGATAGAAGTACAGAAAGACAGAGGTAATCTGCTTCCGGATTTCTCCTCGTCGCCCCGTCGCCCCGTCGCCCCGTCGCCCCGTCGCCCTGTCTCTTTGTCTTTACTCTCAAGGCAGCGTGAAGGCCACCACGTGATCGCCTCTCTTCGTATCCAGCTTGCCGTGCCCTCCGGCGCAAATCACGACGAATTGTTTGCCGTTCACTGAGTAGGTCATCGGAGCCGCCTGAGCGCTGGCTGGGAGCTGGCCTTCCCAGACTACTTTTCCAGTTTCGATGTCGAACGCTCGCAGGTTGTCATCCATCGCCGCCGCGATAAATACTAGACCGCCTGCGGTGACCATTGAGCCGCCGAGATTGGGCGATCCGAATTCGGCTGATTTCGGGGAGAGCGATAGTTGTGGAATGCGGCCTAGCGGCGCCTCCCAGCGAATCTCGCCCGTCTTCAAATCAACGGCGGTCAGTTTACCCCAGGGCGGCGCGACGCAGGGCGTTCCGCTGGGAGACCTCAGCGGTTCGCGGTACATCGCGTAAGGCGTACCCATCTGCCGTCCGAATTCGCCATTAAATCGGTTAACCTCTCCCGTCTCGCGCATCGCGTTGAATTTGTCTCGCGGGATGAGTTTGACCAGGAACGGCAGGTTGTTGGTGTTGGTGATCAACAGTTGGCGAACAGGGTCGAAAGACATACCGCTCCAATTCATCCCACCGCCATTGCCCGGAACCGCGACCGTGCCTTCGAGGCTCGGCGGCGTGTAAATGCCTTCGGAGCGCAGCGATGCGATCTTCTCGCGGCAGGCGTCGCG